>NZ_JAWLVJ010000003.1:0-232169 GCF_033100395.1 Terasakiella sediminum
TTCCGGCGTGGTTGCATCCATCGACGAGTAATCGACTGCTTTAGCGATAAAGCTTAAAAGAAGCCTCCGCCTGAAAGGGTGGGGGCTTTTTGTGTTTGAGAGGAGCTGTGTCTTCGCTGCTGGCGGGATCTTTCGAAACCCAGAGCCCAGCGTGCTTGAAATTCCTGCCTGCGCAGGGATGACGAGAGTGCAGAAATGTGTCGTCTCGGACATGTTGCAGGATGATATGGTGATAAAATGCCTTCCAAATTCCGCCTTTCATTGATCGATTGTCCCAGGATTACAGTAAGGAAAGGTCATAAACTGCGCCGAAAAAACACTCCCTTGAAAAAAGTTCACTAAAACCACACTTTAACACTTGCAAGGTGACAACTGTGGCTATATAACGAGGCCCGCTTCAAGTTCTTGAGAGAGTTTGAAAGCGCCTGAGTATTCCCTGAAGGGACGCTGTAGGAGTGTAGCTCAGTTGGTAGAGCACCGGTCTCCAAAACCGGGTGCCGGGGGTTCGAGTCCCTCCACTCCTGCCATTTATTTGACGTATCCGTCACCATTTTGAACTTAAGGATTGGTAGAAATCATGGCGAAGACATCACCGGGAAAATTTGCCCAAGAAGTCCGTCAGGAAGCGAAGAAGATCACATGGCCAACACGTAAAGAAACTTTTGTTTCTACGGGTATGGTTTTTGTCATGGTTTTCTTAGCCGCGATTTTCTTTTTCCTCGTAGACCAGATTTTGTCTACGGCGGTAAAAGCCATCTTTAGCTGAGGTAGAGATCCATGGCACAAGCACGTTGGTACGTTATTCACGCCTATTCCGGCTTTGAAAACAAAGTAGCACAGACCATCCGTGAACAAGCGGACAAAAAAGGTCTGGGTGACCTGTTTGAAGAAGTTCTGGTTCCGACTGAAGAAGTCGTTGAAATGCGTCGTGGTAACAAAGTCACCGCCAACCGTAAATTTTTCCCAGGCTACGTTCTGGCAAAAATGCAGTTGACCGATGAAACGTGGAACATGGTGAAAAACACCGCGAAGGTTACGGACTTCCTGGGTGCGCAAGGCAAGCCTGCGCCAATCAGCGAAGAAGAAGCCCAGCGTATCCTGCATCAGGTACAGGAAGGTGTTGAACGCCCACGCAACAGCGTTTCCTTCGAAATCGGTGAAGAAGTTCGGGTTACAGACGGACCGTTCGCTTCCTTCAATGGTCTGGTTGAAGAAGTCGATGAAGAAAAAGCCCGCCTCAAAGTATCCGTTTCCATCTTCGGTCGTTCGACCCCGGTGGAACTGGAATACAACCAGGTCGATAAGGCTTAAGTCTTTCTGGCTTGAAAAGAATTTGAAAGAGCGAGGTTTATACCTCGCTTTTTTGTTGTCTGGGTCCCTGATTTTATGGGGCGATGAGGGGAAAACAACGGCTCTTCGCCTTTTTTACAGTTATGTGTAAATAAAGACTCGACAAGGGTGGTCAAGCTCAGTATAAGGCGCGGCGTTTTGCTTTCTTCTGGATTGCAAACGATAAGAGTGTGGGAGGCCAAGTCAAGCCCGACCACACAACCCGGTAACACTATAAACTGAGGTTTATTATGGCTAAAAAAGTTGCAGGCTTTATCAAGCTGCAAATCGCTGCTGGTCAAGCAAACCCGTCCCCACCCGTGGGTCCGGCTTTGGGTCAAGCAGGTCTGAACATCATGGAATTCTGTAAGGCGTTTAACGCTGCGACACAAAAAATGGAACCGGGCACACCGATTCCTGTTGTGATCACAGCTTATGCTGACCGTACATTCACTTTCGAAACCAAACTGCCACCTGCTTCTTACTTCATTAAGAAGAAAATCGGCCTGAAAAAAGGTTCCGGTACAACAGGTCAGGGCTTTGTTGGCAAAATCACCAAAGCACAATTGGCTGAGATCGCAGAAGAAAAAATCAAAGACATGAACGCCAACACAATTGAGGCGGCTGTGAATTCTTTGGCTGGTTCTGCACGTTCTATGGGCGTAGAGGTAGTGGATTAAGATCATGGCAAAAGTTGGTAAACGTCTTACTGCGGCCCGTGAAGGCTGGGACAAGCTCGCTACATTCTCTGCAGCTGAAGCTTCCAAAATCGTTAAAGATGGCGCAAAAGCCAAATTCGACGAAACAATCGAAATCGCTGTAAACCTGGGTGTTGACCCACGTCACGCTGACCAGATGGTTCGCGGTGTTGTTGCTCTGCCACACGGCACAGGTAAAACAATGCGTGTTGCTGTTTTCGCACGTGATGCAAAAGCAGAAGAAGCCAAAGAAGCTGGTGCTGACCTGGTTGGCGCTGAAGACCTGATGGAAAAAATTCAGGGCGGCGAAATGGACTTCGATCGTGTAATCGCGACACCTGACATGATGGCTGTTGTTGGCCGTCTGGGTAAAGTACTTGGTCCACGTGGCCTGATGCCGAACCCAAAACTGGGTACAGTTACACCGAACGTTAAAGACGCTGTTTCTAACGCAAAAGCTGGTGAAGTTCAGTTCCGCGTAGAGAAAGCTGGTATCGTTCACGCTGGTATCGGTAAAGCATCCTTCTCAGAAGAGCAAATCGCTGAGAACGTCACCGCTTTCATCGCAGCGATTAACAAAGCCAAGCCATCTGGCGCTAAAGGCACCTACCTGAAGTCCGCGACTGTGTCTTCTACAATGGGTGTTGGCGTTAAGCTTGACATTGCAACTCTGGTCGGCTAAAAGCCGCTTCGAGTTTTAGAGATTCTCCGGCTCTTTGTTTTGCGAAGGGCCGGAGTTGATCGAAAGGTGAAAGACCTTTCGTGACTGTCCAAGACTGAAGGTGCGGGGTTCGCCTCGTTTAAACATTTGGCCTTCATAGACGGAAGTAAAGAATTTGATGCCCGCGCGTTGTTCGCGAGCCTCTCTTGAACTGACCTTCTGTGACAATTTGAGACAGTGGAACCGGGCAGGTGAAATGATTTCGCCTGTTCATTATCCATCGGATGTTTGGCCCCGTTCGGGGGTGGATGTCTAAAAGAGTATCGGAGACGACATGAACCGTACCGAGAAAGAAGAACTCGTAGCAGAAATGCGCGACGTGTTTGCGAGCAGCTCTACAGTTGTTGTTGCCCACTACAGTGGTCTGACAGTAACAGAAATGGAAGAGCTTCGCGGCAAGATGCGTGAATCTGGTGCTGGCTTCAAGGTTACGAAAAACCGTCTTACTAAACTCGCTCTTGCTGACAGCAAGTTCGAAGGCCTTGGCGAAATGCTCAGTGGTCCGACTGCGATTGCGTATTCGGAAGATGCTGTTGCTGCCGCCAAAGCTTCTGTGGAATTCGCTAAGAAAAACGAAAAGCTCGTTATTCTTGGTGGTGCCATGGACGAAACTGCGCTTGACGTCGCTGGTGTAAAAGCTCTGGCTTCTATGCCTTCTCTCGACGAACTGCGTGGCAAGCTTGTGGGCGTGCTTCAGGCACCTGCTCAGAAACTTGCAGCTGTTACACAAGCACCTGCTGGCCAACTGGCTCGCGTATTCGGTGCTTACGGCAAAAGCGAAGCTTAAGACCGGTTTTAATATTTTATTTTTACAGAAGACTAAAGTTCTAGGAGTTATGAACTATGGCTGATTTGGCTAAACTGGTAGACGAACTATCTACACTGACTGTTATGGAAGCTGCTGAGCTTTCTACTATGCTCGAAGAAAAATGGGGCGTTTCTGCTGCTGCTCCTGTTGCTGTAGCTGCTGGTCCAGCTGCTGCTGGTGGCGAAGCTGCTGAAGAAAAAACTGACTTTGACGTTGTTCTTGAGTCCGCTGGCGACAAGAAAATCAACGTGATCAAAGAAGTTCGTGGCATCACAGGCCTGGGTCTGAAAGAAGCTAAAGAACTCGTTGAAGGCGCACCTAAGCCTGTTAAAGAAGGCGTTGCTAAAGACGAAGCTGAAGAAATCAAAAAGAAATTGGAAGAAGCTGGCGCTAAAGTCGCTCTTAAATAATTTCTTGAAGCCTTCTGGCTTTAGATTTTTTGAAAAGACGGTCCTTCAATTGAAGGGCCGTTTTTTTATTGCTGATAAGGAGTTAGCTCTTAGTTTGGAAAAAATCTAGAATTTTTCCAAACAACGGGTTGCACCCTTGTAAAGCTTCATCTAAAAAGGCATACGCTTTTTTAATTTAATGATACTTCTAAGGGGAAGACACATGAAAGCTGATGATCACAGAAAAGTAGCACAATGGCACCTGAAGCAAGCTGAACTGCACGAAGCTTCTGGCGACTATTCTTGCGGTTGCCCGGCCAACGAAGAAAACACTCGTATTATCGAGATCGTTGAATCCGGTAAAATCGAAGAAGAAAACGAATGCTCTCTCGCTTAATGTGGGTGAAACATTACAGTTTCTAAAAAACGGTCCTCAAGCGAGGGCCGTTTTTTTGTTTGTGAATAATCTTATGGACGATGAATATCTGGTCGCAGTGGATCAGAATGCAATGGACAGAAATGAATGAACCTGTCATGGATAATTGACAGATCCTTGATGAAAGCGCTTTGGTGCGGCGTGTGAGAATGAAAGGTTTGCCAAATGCCAAAATCGATAGAAAAGATGTTGATCTTTGGTGATGAAATTGGGGTAAATCAAATTCTACACTATCTTCCAGCCAACCGAATTGCCGGCGTTGTCGCAGCTTTTAATCGGCCGGAGGATATCACCAAGATTGAAAAAATGGCCCTCGAAAAGAAATTGCCTATGCTTGTTCAGCCCCCTCGTAAGGATGAGAAGGCGTGGGATACATTTATCGAGAATGTACGAGATTTGAAACCTGATGGGCTTATTTGCAACAGTTACAGTCTTTTGATCTCTGACGATCTGCTATCGTTTGTCGAGGGGTGCGCGTTTAATATTCACTATTCTCTCTTGCCGAGAAATAGAGGGCCTCATCCAATTGAATGGGTGCTGAAAAAGAAAGAAGATGTGACGGGTGTGACAGTACATGTCATGTCAGCTGAATTTGACAAAGGTGACATCATTGCACAAATTCCTGTGAATGTTTTGGACACCGACACGCCACTTAGTCTCGCAATGAGCCTATATAAAAAATCTATTATTTTGATGGAGACAGTCTTGCCTCGATTAGTGTCGGGTCAATGGGCGGGGAGGCCACAGGACGAAAACCTCGCCACTCATAACGCTCCCCTCTCAAAAGAAGAAATCGAAATTTTACATAAGGGGTAAATCCCGGGCGTGGAGGGAACTTTACCTTAGTGGTTGATCTGTTCGCCCTCAATACGGTTACGCCCGGACCGTTTGGCTTTATAGAGTAATTCGTCCGCCCGCCCGATCATAGGGTCGGACCATTGTTCCGGGGCTTCATCATAATGATTGTAGCCGATGGAGACCGTGAATGTGATTTCGCCGTTCTCTTCATCCGCTATTTTAATTTGTTCAACAGCCAGGCGGAAGATGGCGAGCTGTTCTTTGAAACTGTCGTGATCTTGCCCAAAGCAAATCAGGCAGAATTCTTCTCCGCCATAGCGGATGACCCAGTCATTGTCCCGGCGGAAAATGCGATGCATTTCATCGACAAAAGCAATTAGGCATTCATCGCCTTTGACATGGCCGTAGGTGTCATTGATTTTTTTAAAATAATCAATGTCCAGCATGGCTACGCCCACGCTTAATCCACTGCGATTGGCCAGCTTGATTAAGTTGGGCGCATGGTGGGTCAGGAATTGTCGGCTGCGCGCGCCCGTAAGAATATCGGTTTCATTCATCAAAGCGAGTTCAGCGTTGGCGATTTCAAGTTCTTTCGTGCGTGCTGCGACTTGATCCTGTAGTTCTTGTGTGAACCCCTGAATGCGTTTGCTCATCAGGTTAAAGGCTTCGATGGCGGGTTTGGTTTCGTCTGCCTGGTCTGTTTTGATGGGGGAATAGTCCCCACTCATGATGGCAACGGCCGCCTTTTCCAGATTGCGCAACGGCCGGATCATGAGGTGGGAGAGATAACGCGCGATGACAAAGAACAAAAGGGCAGAAGCCAGATAAGCCATTACGGCCTTGAATAGTAGTTCGTTTAAGGCATTGGTCGTTGCGGTTTGGGAAAGCAGACTGTGCAGGGACCAATTCTCTCCACTCAGACGCGGGGAGGAAAGATAGATACCGGCAGGCAGTTTAATTTGTTCTGACTGATTAATGTTCAGCTGGATATTCACCTTTTCAATGGATTGGGAACTGACTAGCCAGGCACCCCGGTCAGTTTCAAAATAAAGCCGAGTGGAACGGTTGATTTTGTTGTCTTTCAGATGCGCCTGCAAAAGCTTGAGGATATTACTGCGCAAAACCAGTTTGCCATCCGGTACATCCAACAGGATGGATTGTTCGATCAGCGCATTGGGGGGAGCAGATGTTGCGGGGGCAGCCACATTGATAAATCGCGCGCCCTCTTTATAGAAAGTTGCGCTTTGGAAATAGGGATAGCGTTCAAACAGGTCGGCAACGCTTTTGGTGATGAACTTGCGCCCCATAAAGGCAAGCCAGTTGACGTCATCATAGGCAGAGGCCACATCGCCATCTTTGTTTAATGTCTGCATCAGTCCATGGTGACGTTTCAGCGTGTCATTGATTTCACGTTCCACATAGCGGTTGATCTGATTGACCTGTTGTGTTTCAGAACGATGCAGTTCCTGGCTGAAATGATAATAGTAAAACCAGGTGGCAAGGCCGAATACGCAGGTAAAGACCAGCAGGATCGCCAGGAATATCTGATGCTGAATACGCATGGGGCAGGGCTCAGTCAAACATCTGAATGAGGCTTTGATAGTCTTCAAAGCTCATGCCGATGTAACGTTCCAGTCGTTTGGAAAATTGACCGGACTTTTTATCTTCCACCATGAATTCTGCAATTTTTTGGTTCAGCATCTTGTCTTCATGACGGCTGCCCCAGGCGAGTTCGGACCGTTTGGGCTGGGCAGGGAAGAGGGGGCGGAGCTTGTCTTTAAACTGCCCGACCTCAAACACCCGATAAAGCACACCGACCGCATCATTGATCCCTATATCCGCTATGCCGCTGGCGACAGGCTGATAAGACATGGTGGCGCGTGCCTTGGTGTCTTTGGGGAAGGTCAGCAGGTTGATCTTTGTTGGATCGTTTTTGTAATTGGCGGGCAGCTCAAATGTGCCGACCTTGTCTTTCAGTGGTGTAACATAGGTCTGGCGATAGGGTAGGTTATGTTTATGAAGCTCGTTGATCAACAAGCCATAGAAGCTCATAGACTCATAGGTCAGGATGCTTTGACCGATCAGGTCTTCATAAGATTGAAAGCGTTTGCCTTTTTGTGCAAAGAACAGTTCCACATTTTCCAGATAGGGGCTCATATGGATCCGGGATTTGCGCGCGTCCGTCACAGTGAAGATTTCTGCGGCCACATCAATCTGATCATAAATGCCAGGCGTGCCCATTTTGCTTAGGGCTTTGTCGGTGGGGTTTTGTTTCCAGTAAGTGGAAAAGGAAGGGATTTCCACCAGATTGATTTTCAGTCCATGCAGTTTGGCAAAATCCTGCACCATCTCATACATCATCCCAGGCTTTTCCGGACTGGCCGGACGGTAGACCACCTGTGCTGCCGGGCGCACACCGACGTTGAGTGTACCGGATTTAGTAATCTCGTCCCAGTCACGGGCCTCTGCGCTTGTTACGGATAGTATAAGTCCAAGAAGTGCTGGAATTATTTGTTTCATTTGGCTCTTCCTTTTTCACGCCTTACTTACAGGTGAGCTTATTGGAAGGGTGAAATGGAATCAAGGAAGCTTATGGTGATGTGAGGGATTGTTTGGAGAGCGTTTTTTTTCTTTACATTTTCTGAGCATTCCCTATAAAGAATGCAAATCGCTGGGCTGGATTGAATCGTTGATTCGATCCGGCCCGGCTGTCTTTGTCTGTATTATGCGTATGAAGACACCTCCGTCTCTAACCCGGATAGGCCGTAGCCAGGCCGATAAAGTTAGGGATTTCTTGGAGTTGGTTCACTTTCTTGGTGAGCTTTTTGGATTGAAATTGCATCAAGGTTCGGCGACTGGCGGTGTAATGGCTAATCCTTCACTTTATATCCTTGAGGACACTAATGGCGACTCCGCTAATTAACCGCAAGCGTATCCGTAAGAGCTTCGGTCGTATCCCGACTGTTGCCCCGATGCCGAACTTGATTGAAGTTCAAAAATCATCCTACGAACATTTTCTGCAAGCCACAGTAAAACCAGGCGATCGTATTGATAACGGTCTGCAGGCTGTCTTTAAGTCGGTTTTCCCGATTAATGACTTCTCTGAGCGTGGCACGCTGGAATATGTTTCCTACGAATTTGAAGAGCCTAAATACGACGTTGAAGAATGTCAGCAACGTGGCATGACTTATTCTGCCCCGTTGAAAATGACCCTGCGTCTGGTTGTTTGGGACGTTGACGAAGATACCGGTGCGCGCTCGGTTCGCGACATTAAAGAACAGGACGTTTACATGGGCGATATGCCGTTCATGACGTCTAACGGTACATTCGTTGTAAATGGTACGGAACGTGTAATCGTATCGCAAATGCACCGCTCCCCTGGTGTGTTCTTCGATCACGACAAAGGTAAAACGCACTCTTCAGGTAAATACCTGTTCGCAGCGCGTATTATTCCTTACCGCGGTTCATGGCTGGATTTCGAATTTGATGCGAAAGACATTCTGTATGTCCGTATCGACCGTCGTCGTAAGCTGCCTGTGACCACATTGATGATGGCCCTGGACAACCAGGAAACAGCTGACAAACGCGCAGCTGGCGAAACCTTCGAAGTTGGTGATGCGGTTGGCATGTCCCCAGAAGACGTTCTGAACTTCTTCTATGCGACTGTTGAATACACACGTGGCAAGAAAGGCTGGCAGACAGTCTTTGATGCAGAACGTCTGAAAGGCGTAAAGCTGATGCACGATCTTGTTGATGCCAAAACAGGTGAGACTGTTCTGGGTATCGGTAAGAAAGTGACGCCACGCCAAGCCAAGAAACTGGCAGAAGCAGGTCTGACGGATACACTTGTTTCTCAGGAAGAAATGATCGGCAAGTTTGTTGCTTCTGATCTGGTGAACGAAAGCACTGGCGAAATCTTCGTCGAAGCAGGTGGTGAACTGACAGCGGAACTTCTGGAAGAACTGGAAGCTGCTGGCGTCACTGAGCTGCCATTGCTGTCTATCGACCACGTAAATGTTGGCCCGTACGTTCGCAACACACTGGCTGTTGATAAGAACTCTACCCGTGAAGAAGCGCTGATCGATATTTATCGTGTCATGCGTCCGGGTGAGCCGCCAACCCTTGAGTCTGCAGAAGCTCTGTTCGAAAGCCTGTTCTTCGATCAGGAGCGTTATGACCTGTCTGCGGTTGGTCGTGTTAAAATGAACATGCGTCTGGGCTTTGATGAAATCCCTGACACCATCCGTACATTGCGTCGCGAAGACATTCTGGAAGTTCTGCGTATCCTCGTTGAACTGAAAGATGGTCGTGGCGAGATTGACGATATCGATCACCTGGGCAACCGTCGTGTTCGCTCCGTTGGTGAATTGATGGAAAACCAGTACCGTATCGGTCTGCTGCGTATGGAACGTGCGATCAAGGAACGTATGGGCTCTGTCGATATCGACACTGTAATGCCACACGATCTGATCAACGCGAAGCCAGCCGCTGCTGCTGTTCGTGAATTCTTCGGCTCATCGCAGTTGTCACAGTTCATGGACCAGACGAACCCACTGTCAGAAGTGACGCACAAGCGTCGTCTGTCAGCCTTGGGCCCCGGTGGTTTGACACGTGAACGTGCGGGCTTTGAAGTTCGTGACGTACACCCAACGCACTATGGTCGTATCTGTCCGATTGAGACCCCTGAAGGTCCGAACATTGGTCTGATCAACTCTTTGTCCACATTTGCCCGTGTCAATAAATACGGCTTCATCGAAAGCCCGTATCGCCGTGTTGAAAATGGTCAGGTAAGTGACGAAGTTGTGTATCTTTCTGCGATGCAGGAAGGTCGCTACACAGTGGCTCAGGCGAACGCGAACCTGGATGAAAACGGTTGCTTCGTTGATGATCTGATCTCTTGCCGTCAGGCGGGTGAATATATCATGGCGCAGCCTGAAGACATTACGCTGATCGACGTATCGCCAAAACAGATCGTATCTGTTGCGGCCGCGATGATCCCCTTCCTGGAAAACGATGACGCCAACCGTGCCCTGATGGGTGCGAACATGCAACGTCAGGCCGTTCCACTTCTGCAAGCTGATGCACCACTCGTTGGGACAGGCATGGAAGAAGTTGTCGCGCGCGATTCCGGTGCTGCAATTGTTGCAAAACGTGCAGGTATCATCGATACCGTTGATGCAACACGTATCGTGGTACGTGCCGAAGGTGACGACGCGTCCACAGTTGGTGTTGATATCTACACTTTGAAGAAATTCAAACGTTCCAACCAAAACACCTGTATCAACCAGCGTCCGCTGGTGAAAGTTGGTGACATGGTTCTGGCTGGTACTGTACTGGCTGACGGTCCATCAACTGATCTGGGTGATCTGGCACTGGGGCGTAACGTGCTTGTGGCCTTCATGCCATGGAACGGTTACAACTTCGAGGATTCTATTCTGATTTCCGAACGTATCGTACGTGACGACGTCTTCACTTCTATCCACCTGGAAGAATTTGAAGTCATGGCGCGTGATACCAAACTGGGTCAGGAGGAAATCACCCGTGATATTCCAAACGTTGGTGAAGAGGCCCTTAAAAACCTTGATGAAGCCGGTATCGTTTACATCGGTGCGGAAGTAAAAGCTTCTGATATTCTGGTTGGTAAAGTGACACCAAAAGGCGAAAGCCCAATGACACCGGAAGAAAAACTTCTGCGTGCCATCTTTGGTGAGAAAGCTTCTGACGTGCGTGATACTTCTCTGCGCATGCCTCCTGGTGCTACTGGTACTGTTGTTGAGGTTCGCGTCTTTAACCGCCGTGGTGTGGAAAAAGACGAACGTGCGTTGGCGATTGAACGCGCTGAGATCGAACGTCTTGCAAAAGACCGTGATGACGAGCGTAAAATCCACGAACGTAACCTTGCTGCCCGTATGAAGTCCACAGTTGTTGGCCAAATCGCGGTTGCCGGTCCAAACGGCATGGAAACCGGTGTTGCAATCACTGAAGAAATGCTGGATCAGTTCAACCCGGGTCAGCTGATCCATGTTGCGGTTGAAAATGATGACGTTCAAAGCGATGTTGAATCTCTGAAGAAACACTTTGAAGATGCCATTGGTCATGTTCAGGAACGTTTCGAAAATAAAGTTGAGAAACTGCAACGCGGTGACGAACTGCCACCAGGGGTAATGAAGATGGTTAAAGTCTTCGTTGCGATCAAGCGTAAGCTGCAGCCTGGTGACAAGATGGCCGGTCGTCACGGGAACAAAGGTGTTATTTCTCGTATCGTTCCGATCGAAGATATGCCTTACCTGGATGACGGTACGCACGTTGACGTGGTTCTGAACCCACTGGGTGTACCATCACGTATGAACGTTGGTCAGATCCTTGAAACACACCTGGGCTGGGCTGCTGCCGGTCTTGGCCGCCAAATCGGTGAGCAACTTGACGCTGCGAAGCGTTCCGGTGCTTATGATGGCGTTCGCGACAAGCTGCAATTCGCTTATGGTGATGAAATCTTCAACGAACATGTTGCTGACATGGACGATGGCGAGATTGACGAACTGGCAGGTAACCTGCGTAAAGGGGTTCCAATGGCGACACCTGTCTTTGACGGTGCGTCCCAGGACGATATCTCCAAGCATCTGGAAATGTCCGGTTTCAATGCATCCGGTCAGTCCACATTGTATGACGGCCGTACGGGGGATCAGTTCCACCGTCAGGTGACCGTTGGTTACATCTACATGCTGAAACTGCATCACCTTGTTGATGACAAACTGCACGCCCGTTCCATCGGCCCGTACAGTTTGGTTACACAACAGCCATTGGGCGGTAAAGCCCAGTTCGGTGGTCAGCGCTTTGGTGAGATGGAGGTATGGGCCCTTGAAGCATATGGTGCTGCCTATACTCTGCAGGAAATGCTCACGGTTAAGTCCGATGACGTTTCTGGTCGTACGAAAGTGTATGAAGCCATCGTTCGCGGTGAAGACAGCTTCGAAGCCGGTATTCCGGAATCCTTCAACGTTCTGGTGAAAGAGCTTCAAGCGCTTGGCCTGAATGTCAACATGAACCAAGGGGAACTCTAATATGTCGGAATTGATGAAATTCTTTGGTCAAGTTAGCGGCGCTCAACAGTTCGATAACTTGCAGATCAATATCGCAAGCCCTGAGAAAATCCGTTCTTGGTCTTATGGTGAGATTAAGAAGCCTGAAACTATCAACTATCGTACCTTTAAACCGGAACGTGACGGCCTGTTCTGCGCCCGTATTTTCGGCCCGGTAAAAGATTACGAGTGCTTGTGCGGTAAATATAAACGCATGAAGTACAAAGGGATCGTTTGTGAAAAATGTGGCGTTGAAGTGACATTGACCAAAGTGCGTCGTGAACGCATGGGTCACATCGAACTTGCAGCACCTGTTGCTCACATCTGGTTCCTGAAGTCTCTTCCTTCTCGTATCGGCCTGTTGCTGGATATGACGTTGAAAGATCTGGAACGCGTTCTCTACTTCGAAAACTTCGTTGTTGTTGAACCGGGCCTGACGCCATTGAAACAGAAAGAGCTTCTGACTGAAGAACAGTATATCAATGCTGTTGAAGAATACGGTCAGGATGCGTTCACAGCGGGCATCGGTGCGGAAGCAATCCGTGACATGCTGGCTGAGATCAACCTGGAAGACGAAATGGAAGATCTGCGTGAAGACCTTCGCGAGACAAACTCCGAAGCCAAGCGTAAGAAGTTCGTTAAACGTCTGAAACTGGTTGAAGCTTTCCTTGAATCAGGTTCCCGTCCTGAGTGGATGATCCTGGAAGTTGTTCCGGTCATTCCACCAGAACTGCGTCCACTGGTCCCTCTGGACGGCGGTCGTTTTGCGACGTCTGATCTGAACGATCTTTATCGTCGGGTGATCAACCGTAACAACCGTCTGAAGCGTCTGATCGAACTGCGCGCACCGGAAATCATCGTACGTAACGAAAAACGTATGCTGCAGGAATCCGTTGACGCACTGTTCGACAACAGCCGTCGTTCCCGTCCGATCACTGGTGCGAACAAGCGTCCACTTAAGTCTCTGTCTGATATGCTTAAGGGTAAGCAGGGTCGCTTCCGTCAAAACCTTCTTGGTAAGCGTGTCGATTATTCTGGTCGTTCGGTTATCGTGGTAGGTCCTGAACTGATGCTGCATCAGTGTGGTCTGCCGAAGAAGATGGCGCTCGAACTGTTCAAGCCGTTTATCTATGCGAAGCTGGAACTTTACGGGATGGCAACCACCATTAAAGCAGCAAAGCGTATGGTGGAAAAAGAACGCCCGGAAGTTTGGGATATTCTTGAAGAAGTTATCCGTGAACACCCAGTGATGCTGAACCGTGCACCAACACTGCACCGTTTGGGTATCCAGGCGTTTGAACCGACGTTGGTTGAAGGTAAAGCGATCCAGTTGCACCCGCTTGTTTGTACGGCCTTTAACGCTGACTTCGACGGTGACCAAATGGCGGTACACGTACCGCTGTCTCTGGAAGCACAGCTTGAAGCCCGCGTACTGATGATGTCTACAAACAACATCCTGCAACCGGCTTCTGGTAAACCGATCATCGTACCTTCACAGGATATTGTATTGGGTATTTACTACCTCTCAATGCAGCTTGATGAAGAAAAAGGCGAAGGCATGCAGTTCTCCGGCGTTGGTGAAATCCACCAGGCGCTTGACAATGATGTTGTCAGCCTGCACGCGAAGATCACATGTCGTTACCGCACAATCGATGAAAATGGTGATGAAGTTGTTGAACGTGTTGAAACAACACCTGGCCGTATGCTGCTTTCCGAGCTGTTGCCACGCCACATCGAAGTGCCGTTCTCTCTGATTAACCGTCTTCTGACGAAGAAAGACGTTTCCAACGTCATCGGTGAAGTTTACCGCCACGTGGGTCAGAAAGAGACTGTTATCTTCTGTGACCGTATCATGGGTCTTGGTTTCAAATGGGCCTGTAAAGCAGGTATCTCGTTTGGTAAAGACGATATGGTTATTCCTGAAGCGAAAGCGCCGCTGGTTGCTGAAACCAAAGACGCCGTCAAGGAATTCGAACGTCAGTATATGGACGGTCTGATCACACAGCGTGAGAAGTACAACAAAGTGGTTGATGCCTGGTCACACTGTAACGATCAGGTGACATCAGAAATGATGAAGGAAATCTCGCGCGTTGAGCCGGGCGTTCCTGTCAACTCTGTATACATGATGGCTCACTCCGGTGCCCGTGGTTCGACTGCCCAGATGCGTCAGCTTGGCGGGATGCGTGGTCTGATGGCCAAGCCGTCTGGTGAGATTATCGAAACACCGATTATCGCGAACTTTAAAGAAGGTCTGACCGTACTTGAGTACTTTAACTCGACACACGGTGCCCGTAAGGGTCTGGCAGATACGGCTTTGAAAACAGCGAACTCCGGTTACCTGACACGTCGTCTGGTAGACGTTGCACAAGATTGCATCATCTTCGAAGACGATTGTGGGACGGAAAACGGCCTGACAACACGTGCTGTTGTTGATGGTGGTGACGAGATTGTTTCTCTGTACGAACGTATCCTTGGTCGTTCTGCGGGTGAAGACATCACACACCCTGAAACAGGTGAGTTGATCCTTGCTGCTGGTGAACTGATCGAAGAAGAAGAAGCCAAAGCGATCGAAGAAGCCGGTGTAGAAACCGTCAAGATCCGCTCGGTTCTGACTTGTGAAGCTGAAAACGGCGTTTGTGCCACATGTTACGGCCGCGACCTGGCCCGTAACACCAAGGTAAACCGTGGGGAAGCAGTTGGTGTTATCGCTGCCCAGTCCATTGGTGAGCCTGGTACACAGCTGACCATGCGTACGTTCCACATTGGTGGTGCGGCGACTGGTGGTGCGGAACAGAACTCCATCGAAACTTCTTACGAAGGTAAAGTGAGCCTGGTCAACTGCCAGACAGTTAAGAACTCCGCAGGCGTTGATACGGTCATGAGCCGTAACACCGAACTGCTGTTGATCGACAACACTGGTAAGGAACGTGCCCGTCACCGTATTAATTATGGTACAAAACTGTTTGTCATCGACGGTCAGACCGTTGAACGTGGCACCAAGCTTGCTGAATGGGATCCGCACACATTGCCGGTTCTGACAGAAGTAAACGGTACAGTTAAGTTCCTCGACCTGGTAGACGGTGTTTCTGTCGCCGAACAAACGGACGAAGCAACGGGTATTGCTTCTAAAGTTATCGTTGACTGGAAATCCCTGCCTGCTGGTGCGGATCTTGTCCCACGGATTGCAATCGTTGACGAAAATGGTCAGCCGATTGAAATGGCAAACGGGTCTCAAGCCACTTACGCAATGTCTGTTGACTCTGTACTGTCCATCCAGGATGGCGATACGGTTCACGCGGGTGACACATTGGCACGTATTCCACGTGAGTCTGCCAAGACCCGTGACATTACCGGTGGTCTGCCACGTGTGGCCGAACTGTTCGAAGCCCGTAAACCAAAAGACCATGCTATCATCACCGATATCGATGGCCGCGTGACCTTTGGTAAGGACTATAAAAACAAGCGTCGTATCGTTGTCACACCTGAAGGTGATGATGCTGAACCAATGGAATTCCTTGTTCCAAAAGGTAAGCACATTTCTGTACAGGAAGGTGACTACGTACGTAAAGGTGACCCATTGATGGATGGTAGCCCGGTTCCACACGACATCCTGCGCGTTATGGGTGTTGAGGCACTGGCTGAATTCCTGATCGCTGAGATCCAGGACGTTTACCGTCTGCAAGGGGTTATGATCAACGACAAGCACATCGAAACGATTGCACGTCAGATGCTGCAAAAGATCGAAATCACCGATCCGGGCGACACAACCTTCCTGGTTGGCGAGCAAGTGGATCGCGTTGAATTCCGTCGTGAGAACAAGAAGACTGAAGAACGCGGCGATCGTATCGCTGTTGGTCAGCCAATCCTTCTTGGTATCACGAAGGCGTCTTTGCAGACACAATCCTTCATCTCCGCAGCGTCCTTCCAGGAAACAACCCGCGTTCTTACAGAAGCGGCTGTTTCCGGCAAGAAAGACTACCTGCTGGGTCTGAAAGAAAACGTCATCGTGGGTCGCTTGATCCCAGCCGGTACGGGCGCTTACATGAGCAAAGTCCGTCAGGTTGCTGCCGAGCGTGATCGTGAAGCTGGCTACGTGCCAGAACACGAACAAGCTGCACAAGCTGCCGCTGCCGCCCAAGCCGAAGCCGAAGCTGCACACACTGCTGCTTTGACGGCTGGCGAAGGCACAGAGGAAGCACCTGCTGCTCCTGCTGAATAAGCGGACGACGTTCAAGTCAAAAGAAAACCGGGTAGGGCATTTGCTCTATCCGGTTTTTTTATTGCGCAAGGATTTCCAGAAGGCCGTCTATGACATCGCAGTGTTTTGATTTGGATACCCAGTCTACGATTGGATTGAAAAATTGTTTGGGGAGGCCTGGTTTCTCATTGGTGTTTTGGGCAAGATATAGTGTTGTAATCCAAACATTTTCTTTGGCACCATAACCACGTTTGGTGTCTCTATAGGCCTTGACTAACCCGATCCCCTTTATAATGAAGTAATCTTGTGTAACGCAGTCAGCACCTTGGGCAGATGTTACAAGTGTTTTGGTCCTATTTCTGCCAATGGTAATTGTATTCCAGTCTTTGTCAGCAAATTGATACGTATAAAAACCATGAGCATTATGGTTTTCGCGCCAAGTTTTTAACACATACTCTGTTTCACCATCGCTATTTATATCGATTTTATTCATGCCCAACTTAATGGGAATGATGTCAGCTGCAAGAGTTGGTGAGGACAAAAGACAAGCGATAAATAATAGGTGTTTCATTTTTATTCCTCCTGTCTTGTTTATGAAAAGATTATAATGGTTTTTCTATTCGTATAAAAATTCCCCAAACCTTTCATAGATCACATGATTGTATTATATTGAGAGGAACATTGAGGATGACGGCTTTGATTTTTGATACGCATGTGTTTGTAAAGAAATTGGTGGGCGCCGGAATGCCGGAAGCGCAAGCTGAGGTTTTGGCGGCTGAACAAACGCGTCTGATTGATGAGCAACTGGCGACCAAACAGGATTTGAAACATCTGGAATTGCAGATGCGCACCGACCTGAAACAGATCGAACAATCCATCACAATCCGGACCGGGGCAATGATTCTGGCGCTTGGTGGATTTCTGGCGGGTATCAAGTTTTTCGCTTGAGTGTAATGTCGGTTCTTTCTTCCTTGTCATCCCCGCGAATGCGGGGACCCAGCCAATTTAATGACGGTTTTTCTGGGTTCCCGCTTATGCGGGAATGACCGTTTCCTGAAGAAGGACGACCTGTTATTCCCTCACCCCACAGTTTCCCTTGACAAATGTTGAAATATCCATAGTATGCGCGGCCTATTGAGAGTGGAATCCGTTTATTTTCTATAAAGTGGATGGATTTCATATTGTTGTAACAGGAACGTTATAGCATCCGCGAAATTCAACTGACGCGAAGACAGCTGTGTCTGAGCGTTGGGTTTTTATGTTTTAAGCGCGTTATAACGTTGCGAGTGTGTCAAGGAACATACTGCATTATGCCTACTATTAACCAACTGATCCGCAAGCCGCGTAAGCCGAAACCAGTTCGTAACATGGTTCCAGCTATGGAAGCTTGCCCACAGAAACGTGGCGTTTGTACCCGCGTTTATACTACTACACCAAAGAAACCGAACTCAGCTTTGCGTAAAGTTGCACGTGTTCGTTTGACCAACGGTTTCGAGGTTACGTCTTACATCCCTGGTGAAGGCCACAACTTGCAAGAACACTCTGTCGTGATGATCCGCGGCGGCCGTGTGAAAGATTTGCCTGGTGTTCGTTACCACATCATCCGTGGTGTGCTCGATACACAAGGTCTGCAAGATCGTCGTCAACGTCGTTCGCACTACGGTGCGAAACGTCCGAAATAAGGGGTTTAGAATATGTCTCGTAGACGCGCTGCTGAAAAGCGTACAGTACTGCCTGATGCCAAATTTGGTGACGTTGTACTGACAAAATTCATGAACGGTTTGATGCTGGATGGTCGTAAGTCCGCTGCTGAAAAAATCGTTTACACTGCTTTCGATAACATTGAGAAAAAAACAGGTAACGACCCTGTTGCTCAATTCCACGAAGCACTTGAAAATGTTAAGCCTGCTGTTGAAGTCCGTTCCCGCCGTGTTGGTGGTGCGACTTACCAGGTTCCTGTTGAAGTTCGTGCGACACGTCGTCAGGCACTGGCGATCCGCTGGATCATCGATGCGACACGTAAGCGCAGCGAAAACACTATGGCTGACCGTCTGACAGGTGAACTCCTGGATGCGGCTCAAAACCGTGGTGCTGCTGTCAAAAAACGTGAAGACACACACCGTATGGCTGAAGCGAACAAAGCTTTCTCTCACTACCGCTGGTAAGATCGGATTTTCTAAATGGCTGATAAATATCCTTTGGAGAAGTATCGTAACATCGGCATCATGGCTCACATTGATGCGGGTAAAACGACAACTACCGAACGTATTCTGTACTACACTGGTAAATCTTATAAGATTGGTGAAGTACACGACGGTAACGCGACCATGGACTGGATGGAGCAGGAGCAAGAGCGTGGGATTACCATTACCTCTGCTGCGACAACGACGTTCTGGCGCGATCACCGTGTAAACATCATTGACACACCTGGTCACGTGGACTTTACCATTGAGGTAGAGCGTTCCCTGCGTGTACTCGATGGTGCTGTTTGTGTATTTGACTCCGTTGCCGGTGTTGAACCACAGTCTGAAACTGTATGGCGCCAGGCTGACAAATATGACGTTCCACGTATGTGTTTTGTCAACAAAATGGACCGTATGGGTGCTGACTTCTACCGTTGTGTAGATATGATTGTTGACCGTCTCGGTGCTGTGCCGCTGGTAACTCAGCTGCCAATCGGCGCTGAAGCTGACTATGCTGGTCACGTTGATCTGATCAAAATGAAAGCGGTTATCTGGGGCGGTGAAGAGCTCGGCGCGAAATTCGACTATGTCGATATTCCTGACGATCTGGCTGACAAAGCTGCGGAATACCGTGAGAAGCTGGTTGAAACTGCTGTTGAGCAGGACGACGACGCTATGGAAGCTTACCTGGAAGGTAACGAGCCTTCTGAGGAAACACTGATCGCCTGTATCCGTAAAGGTACAATCGGTCTGGCATTCGTGCCTGTTCTTTGTGGTACTGCCTTTAAGAACAAAGGTGTTCAGCCTCTGCTCGACGCTGTAATCGACTACATGCCAGCTCCGACTGACATTGCTGCGATTAAAGGTGTTGACGCGAAAGACGAAAGCATCGAAATCGAGCGTAAAAACTCTGAAGACGAGCCTTTCTCTGCGCTTGCATTTAAAATCATGAACGACCCGTTCGTAGGTTCTTTGACATTTGCCCGTATCTACTCTGGTTCTTTGGAAGCAGGTTCTTACGTGACAAACACTGTTAAAGGCAAAAAAGAACGTATTGGCCGTATGCTGCTTATGCATTCTGCGGAACGTGAAGAAATCAAGACAGCCTCTGCTGGTGACATCGTTGCCCTCGTCGGTCTTAAAGACACAACAACTGGTGATACTCTGTGTGCCAACGATAGTCAGGTTATCTTGGAACGTATGGAATTCCCGGAGCCAGTAATCGAAGTTGCTGTTGAACCTAAGACAAAAGCTGACCAAGAGAAAATGGGTATCGCCCTGGCTCGCCTGGCGGCTGAGGATCCATCCTTCCGCGTTAAGACTGACCATGAAACGGCTCAGACTATTATCGCTGGTATGGGTGAACTTCACCTGGACATTCTCGTTGACCGTATGAAGCGTGAATTCAAAGTTGAAGCAAACGTAGGTGCCCCACAGGTTGCTTATCGTGAAGCCTTCGGTAAAGAAGTTGAAATCGACTACACCCACAAGAAACAGTCTGGTGGTTCTGGTCAGTACGCCCGCGTACAACTTCGCTTCGGCCCGCTTGAAGAAGATGCTGAAACTCAGTTTGATTTCAAATCTTCTATCGTTGGCGGTAACGTACCGAAAGAATACATTCCAGGTGTTGAAAAAGGTCTTAAGACTTCTATGGACACTGGCTGTATCGCAGGTTTCCCTGTTGTCGGTCTTAAAGCTGAACTGTTCGATGGTGCATACCACGATGTTGACTCCAGCGTACTTGCTTTCGAAATCGCAGCCCGTGCTGCGTTCCGTGAAGGTATGCGTGAGTCCAACCCGAAACTGCTTGAGCCTATGATGAAGGTTGAAGTTGTAACGCCTGAAGAATATATGGGTGACATCATTGGTGACTTGAACTCCCGTCGTGGTCAAGTTAACTCGATGGACCAACGCGGTATCGCCCGTGTTGTTGACGCTCACGTTCCTCTGGCCAACATGTTTGGTTACGTGAACAACCTGCGTTCCCTGTCTCAGGGCCGTGCACAGTTCACAATGCAGTTCGACCACTATTCAGAAGTGCCGAATAACGTTGCCACAGAAATCAAGGAAAAGCTGGCGGGTTAATCCCGTCAGCTCCTGACTTAAATTTAATTGGAGTTACTTAGTAATGGCTAAGGAAAAATTTGACCGTTCGAAACCACACTGTAACATCGGTACAGTTGGTCACGTTGACCATGGTAAAACTACACTGACTGCTGCAATCACCAAAGTTCTCGCTGAAGTCGGCGGTGGTGAAGCTGTTGATTTTGCAAACATCGACAAAGCTCCTGAAGAGCGTGAGCGCGGTATCACAATTTCTACAGCACACGTAGAATACGAAACTGAAGCACGTCACTACGCACACGTAGACTGCCCAGGTCACGCTGACTATGTTAAGAACATGATCACGGGTGCTGCGCAGATGGACGGCGGTATCCTGGTTGTAAACGCAGCTGACGGCCCTATGCCTCAGACTCGCGAGCACATCCTGCTTGCCCGTCAGGTTGGCGTTCCTGCCCTGGTTGTTTTCCTGAACAAAGTTGACCAGGTTGACGACGAAGAACTGCTTGAGCTGGTAGAAATGGAAGTAACAGAACTTCTGGAAAGCTATGGCTTTGAAGATGTTCCTATCGTTGCTGGTTCTGCACTGGCTGCTCTGGAAGGCCGTGACGACAACATCGGTAAAGAGAAAATTCTTGAGCTGATGAAAGCTGTTGATGACCACATCCCACAGCCTGAAACAGATACATCCAAACCATTCCTGATGCCGATCGAGGACGTGTTCTCTATCTCCGGTCGTGGTACTGTTGTAACTGGTCGTATCGAAACTGGTATCACTGTTGTAGGTGACGAAGTTGAAATCGTTGGTCTGAAAGACACCCAGAAAACGACTGTAACTGGTATCGAAATGTTCCGTAAACTTCTCGACGAAGCAAAAGCTGGCGACAACGCTGGTGTTCTGCTGCGTGGTCTGAAGCGTGACGAAGTTGAGCGTGGCCAGGTTCTGGCTGCTCCTGGCTCCATCACTCCTCACAAGAAATTCACTTGTGAAGTTTACATTCTGACTAAAGAAGAAGGTGGCCGTCACACGCCATTCTTCGCGAACTACCGTCCACAGTTCTACTTCCGTACAACTGACGTAACTGGCTCCATCACGCTGCCTGAAGGCACAGAAATGGTAATGCCTGGCGATAACGTCAAGCTGTCTGTTGAACTGCTGGGTGCGATTGCGATGGACGAAGGTCTGCGTTTCGCGATCCGTGAAGGTGGTCGTACAGTTGGTTCCGGCGTGGTTGCATCCATCGACGAGTAATCGACTGCTTTAGCGATAAAGCTTAAAAGAAGCCTCCGCCTGAAAGGGTGGGGGCTTTTTTGTGTTTTGGGGGCAGTTGTTTCTTAAGCCTTGATTGCGAAAACTAACGCCGATAGAATTCTCATCCTTCAATTAGTGCTGTGGTTCACAGAAAAAAGATGACCCTAAAAACAATATCTAAACGATTGACTGTTTTGAATTGTGTGCTTTTGCCTCTCTGTCTGGTTTCTGTCGTAGTTTGGTTGGTCGTTGATAAGGGATTAGTCACTGTTGGAGGGTTTCTTAACTTCGAAAACTCTTTACTTTTTTTCGTCGGCTTCGTTGTCTCTTTGATCGTACATGGTGCAGTAAAATTCATTGTGGCACGTAAGTTGCCAACAAGGCCCTCCTTTGTGGAATGTATGTTTTCAGGCAAATGGGAGAAGCGCACAAAAATGCAGGAGTGGCTTAAAATTTGTCGCAATAAAACACCATCTGAAAGAAAGGTGTGGGTTAGAACAGTCCGTCTCCTTATTCTAAGTGTCAATTTTCTTTGGTTGATGGTTGTAGGTTACGGTTTTTATCAGTTTTATGAAGCGTTGGCTGGTATTACTTAGGTCTGGCATCTCTGTAGCCTAGAGGCCGTCTATGGTTGAAATGTTCCGTAAACTTCTCGACGAAGCACGTGCTGGCGATAACGCTGGTGTTCTGCTGCGTGGTCTGAAGCGTGACGAAGGTGAGCGTGGCCAGGTTCTGGCTGCTCCTGGCTCCATCACTCCTCACAAGAAATTCACTTGTGAAGTTTACATTCTGACTAAAGAAGAAGGTGGCCGTCACACGCCATTCTTCGCGAACTACCGTCCACAGTTCTACTTCCGTACAACTGACGTAACTGGCTCCATCACGCTGCCTGAAGGCACAGAAATGGTAATGCCTGGCGATAACGTCAAGCTGTCTGTTGAACTGCTGGGTGCGATTGCGATGGACGAAGGTCTGCGTTTCGCGATCCGTGAAGGGGGTCGTACAGTTGGTTCCGGCGTGGTTGCATCCATCGACGAGTAATCGACTGCTTTAGCGATAAAGCTTAAAAGAAGCCTCCGCCTGAAAGGGTGGGGGCTTTTTTGTGTTTTGGGGAGTGCCGGGGGCGAAACTCGGAATTGACTAAGGATTACTATTTTTATTTCAGTTTAATTACAAGTTATGCATATTCAGCCCCAGATTTTGATGCAAATCAAACAGCTTCATCTCTAAATTTGCGATAAGAGAGGGGAGAATGGGAGAATGAAATGGAATGGACATCTGAATTGAATGTGGGCGTCTCCTTTATGGATGACGATCACGAACATGCAGCCGACATTATCAAGGCAATTGGCAATGCCACCTCAGAAGACCTGGCAGAAAAGCTGAAAGCCTATCTGGAACATTGCCGCGAACATTTCGTGCGCGAAGAAGAAATGATGTTACAGGTCGGTTTTTTCGCTTATGACTGTCACTCCGGTGAACATGAGCGGGTGCTGGGTGACCTGGAACGTAAGCTTGAAAAACTGAAGGCTGATTCTTCATCCGTGAATCCGAAACTGCTGCATGACGAGCTGGAAGACTGGTTGTTGAACCATCGCAATACAATGGATCTGGTGACAGCTAACTTTGCCCGCTCACAAGGCTATCAGGCGGCCTGATCTTGTCTGAGAAGGGGAAGGTTTAAAAGAATCTTCAGATTTAACAATTTTCTCCTTGCATCATAGGGCGGGTTCCCATATAAACCCGCCATTCGCTCTTTCACCCCATTTAAGGGGTTGAGTACTTCGGGGCTTCCGTACATCCGATAAGGATAGGAAGTGTCGAGGTTTTTTTGTTGTCTGGTTTAGGTAATTAACTCCTATGGAACACCAAAATATTCGCATTCGTCTGAAGGCATTCGATCACCGCGTACTGGATCAGTCCGCTAAAGAGATCGTAAACACTGCTAAACGGACTGGTGCACAGGTAAAGGGTCCAATCCCGCTACCTACTCGTATCGAGCGTTTCACAATTCTGCGTTCTCCTCACGTAAACAAAAAGTCTCGTGAGCAGTTCGAAACGCGTACCCACAAGCGTCTTCTCGACATTGTGGATCCTACGCCGCAGACTGTGGATGCGCTCATGAAGCTGGACCTCGCGTCCGGCGTTGATGTTGAAATTAAGCTTTAAAGGATAGGGCAGATGCGATCTGGTCTCATCGCGCAAAAGTTGGGTATGACCCGTGTCTTTGCTGAAAACGGAAACCATGTTCCCGTAACAGTATTGAAGGTAGATACTCAAGTGGTAGCGCAGCGTACCGAAGACAAGGATGGCTACACAGCAGTGCAGCTCGGATTTGGTAGCGCCAAGGTCAAGAACGTGAGCAAGCCCATGCGCGGGCACTTCGCCGCTAATAAGGTGGAGCCAAAAGCCAAATTGGCAGAATTCCGCGTGGAACCTGAAGGTCTTATCGAAGTGGGTGCTGAGCTTTCAGCTGAGCACTTTGTTGTTGGTCAGTCTGTTGACGTAACCGGCACATCTATCGGTAAAGGCTTTGCAGGGGCTATGAAGCGCCACAACTTTGGTGGTCTTCGTGCTTCTCACGGTGTATCAATCTCACACCGTTCACATGGTTCCACCGGTCAATGTCAGGACCCAGGCCGAGTCTTCAAAGGTAAGAAGATGGCTGGTCATATGGGTGCTGCGCGTGTGACTGTTCAGAACCTCGAAATCGTCGCCACTGATGGCGAGCGTGGACTTATCATGGTTAAGGGCGGACTGCCCGGTGCCAAGGGTGGTTACGTTTTGGTAAAAGATGCTGTTAAGCGTCCGGCACCAGAAGGTCTTCCATTCCCGGCTGCTGTGAAAGCTGCGACTGTTGCGGAAGCACCGGCTGCTGATGAAGCACCTGCTGAAGCTCCAGAGACGACTGAGGAATAAGTGGCATGAAGTGCGACGTAATTAGTCTTGAAAATAAGAAAGTCGGCGATATTGAGCTGGACGACGCCATCTTTGGTGTTGAGCCGCGCGCTGACATTCTTCACCGTGTGGTTAACTGGCAGTTGGCATCTCGCCAATCCGGTACACACAAAGTAAAAACTCGTGGTGAACTTAACATCGTTAAGACAAAGCCGTTCAAGCAAAAGGGTACCGGTAACGCTCGTCAGGGCTTTAAAGGTGCTACTCAAATGCGCGGCGGTGCGACTGTTCATGGTCCTGTTGTTCGTTCTTACGCACACAGCCTGAACAAAAAAGTTCGCAAACTCGGCCTGAAATGTGCGCTGTCTGCAAAAGCTGCTGACGGTGCTTTGGTCGTTGTTGAAGATGCTAAGTTCGATACCCCGAAAACCAAAGAAGCAGCAGCTAAGCTCAAAGCATTGGGCTGGACTTCTGCACTGGTTATCGACGGTACAGATGTTGACGCCAACTTCCAGAACGCTATTGCCAACATTCCTGGCGTAGACGCTCTGCCAAGCCAAGGCGCTAACGTTTATGATATCCTGCGTGCTGACAAATTGGTTCTGACCAAGGGTGCAGTCGAAAAATTGGTGGAGCGCTTGTCATGACAAAATATCTAGCAAGCAAAATTACCGTTTCTAAAGAGCGTGAGTTTGAATTGCTGCGTTCTCCGGTAATCACCGAGAAAGCGACTCTGTTGTCAGAGCATAACCAAGTTACGTTCCGCGTACCAATGGATGCCAATAAGGTTGAAGTTCGTAAAGCGGTTGAAAACGTATTTGGTGTCAAGGTAACTGCGGTTAATACCATTATCACTAAAGGTAAAACCAAACGTTTCCGTGGTCGCGTAGGTCGTCGTGCCGATGTCAAAAAAGCAATCGTTACACTCGCTGAAGGTGAGTCTATCGATGTGACGACGGGGGTTTAATCCATGGCTTTGAAAAAATTCAAACCAACGACTCCAGGCCAACGTAACCTGGTTCTGGTTGATCGTTCCGATCTTTACAAAGGCAAGCCAGTCAAAGGTCTGACTGAAGGTCTGCGTAAAAGCGGCGGTCGTAACAACACAGGTCGTATTACATCTCGCCGTATCGGCGGTGGTCATAAGCGTCGTTATCGCTTCATCGACTTCAAACGTAATGCGAAATTTGATGTTCCGGCTACAGTAGAGCGTCTTGAGTACGATCCTAACCGTACAGCCTTTATTGCTCTTATCCGCTACGAAGATGGCGAGTTGTCTTACATCCTCGCTCCACAACGCCTGCAAGTTGGCGACACTGTTGTGTCTGGTCAACGTGTTGACGTGAAACCGGGTAACGCGATGCCAATCGCTAATATCCCAGTTGGTACCATCATTCACAACGTCGAAATGAAGCCTGGTAAAGGTGGTCAGATCGCTCGTTCTGCCGGTACATACGTTCAGCTCGTTGGTAAAGACCAAGGATACGCTCAGCTTCGTCTCGGTTCTGGTGAAGTTCGCCTGGTCCGTGGTGAGTGCATGGCAACTATCGGCGCTGTATCTAACCCTGATCAGCAGAACGTTAAACTTGGTAAAGCGGGTCGTAACCGCTGGCTCGGTAAGCGTCCTTCTGTTCGTGGTGTAGCAATGAACCCTGTTGATCACCCACATGGTGGTGGTGAGGGTCGTACTTCAGGTGGTCGTCATCCGGTGACACCTTGGGGTAAGCCTACTAAGGGTAAGCGCACTCGTAGCAACAAAAAGACCGACGCATTGATTATGCGTTCGCGTCATAAGAAGTAAGGAGGTCTGATCGTGGCTCGTTCCGTATGGAAAGGACCGTTTGTTGACGGCTACCTTCTGAAAAAAGCAGAGGCAGCACGTGACTCAGGTCGCAACGACGTGATCAAAACTTGGTCCCGTCGCTCCACTATTCTGCCGCAGTTCGTGGGCATCACCTTTGGTGTCTACAACGGTAATAAGTTCATCCCGGTTTTGGTGACAGAAGACATGATTGGTCACAAGTTCGGTGAATTCTCACCAACTCGTACCTATTATGGTCACGCAGCCGATAAAAAAGCCAAAAGGAAGTAAGTTATGGGTAAGAAAAAGGCAGATCGTCGCCTTGCCGATAACGAGGCAATGGCTCGCGCCAAAATGATCCGTATCAGCCCTCAAAAGCTGAACCTGGTCTGTGCCTCCATCCGTGGCAAAAGCGCTTCTGCAGCGGTAGCTGAATTGGCATTTTCCAAGCGTCGCGTCGCTAAAGACGTGAAAGCTATCCTGGAATCTGCAATCGCCAACGCAGAAAACAATCACCAGCTTGATGTTGACAACCTGTTTGTCGCAGAAGCTTCTGTAGGTCGCGCTATGGTTATGAAACGCTGGCGTCCACGTGCTCGTGGTCGTGTTGGCAAGATCATGAAACCATGGAGCAACATGCGCATCATTCTTCGTGAGCGTGAAGAGGAGACAGCATAATGGGTCAGAAGGTAAACCCTATTGGTCTGCGCCTCGGGATTAACCGTACTTGGGAATCTCGTTGGTACGCTGATAAAGGCGATTATGCATCCAAGCTGCACCAAGATATCAAATTGCGTGAGTTCATCAAAAAAGAACTCGCTCAAGCCGGTGTTGCAAAAGTTGTTATTGAGCGTCCTGCAAAGCGTGCCCGCATTACCATTCACACGGCTCGTCCGGGTGTAATCATTGGTAAAAAAGGTGCCGACATCGAGAAGCTTCGTCTGAAGCTTTCTGAAATGACAGGCAATGACGTTCGTTTGAACATCGTTGAGATCCGCAAGCCTGAATTGGACGCACAACTGGTCGCTGACGGTATCGCTCAGCAGCTGGAACGTCGTGTTTCTTTCCGTCGTGCGATGAAACGTTCTGTTCAATCTGCCATGCGCCTTGGCGCACTCGGTATTCGTATCAACTGCTCCGGCCGTCTGGGTGGTGCTGAGATCGCGCGTACTGAATGGTATCGTGAAGGCCGTGTTCCGCTGCACACACTGCGTGCAAACGTTGATTACGGGACTTCTACTGGACACACTACTTACGGTGCGTGCGGTGTGAAGGTCTGGATCTTCAAAGGCGAGATCATGGAACACGATCCAATGGCTGTTGAAAACCTTGCCGCTGATGCGCAAGCCGCACGCTAAGGAGTAGGTTATCATGTTATTGCCAAAACGTACTAAGTTCCGCAAAATGCATAAAGGCCGTATCAAGGGCAATGCAAAAGGCGGTTCTTCTTTGAACTTCGGAACATACGGCTTGAAAGCTTTGACTCCTGAGCGTGTAACGTCTCGTCAAATCGAAGCCGCACGTCGTGCGATGACTCGTCACATGAAACGTGCTGGTCGTGTATGGATCCGCATCTTCCCTGATGTTCCAGTTTCTAAAAAACCTGCTGAAGTCCGTATGGGTAAAGGTAAAGGTTCTGTAGAATTCTGGGCTTGTAAAGTGAAGCCGGGTCGCATCATGTTCGAAATCGACGGTGTACCACAAGACGTAGCACGTCGTGCTATGGAATTGGCCGCTGCAAAGCTGCCAGTGCGTACACGCTTCGTAACCCGTCTGGGTGAAGGAGAATAAGATGAACGCTGCAGAAATCCGTTCCAAAAGCTCTGACGAGCTGAAGGATGAGTTGCTGAAATTGCGTAAGGAAGCGTTTAACCTGCGTTTCCAGCAAGCCAGCGGCCAATTGGAAAACACAGCTCGTGTCCGTCAGGTACGTCGCGATATCGCACGTATCAAGACGGTCATCAGTGAAAAAGCCTAAGGAGCAATTCAAATGCCTAAGCGTATACTCCAAGGCGTTGTTGTTAGCGACAAACAAGAAAAGACCGTTGTAGTGAAAGTTGAGCGCCGCTTCATGCACCCGCTCTACAAAAAATTCATTAAGCGTTCTAAAAAGTATGCCGCGCACGACGAGAACAATCAGTTCAAAACTGGTGACCTGGTGAAAATTCAGGAAACCAAGCCTATTTCCAAGAACAAAACTTGGGAAGTCCTGACAGAGGAAGCTTAATTTTAAGCTTCCTCAACTTCGTGACGACAAGAAATTATTGATATCTCTTGACTGGGGATACCTAATCGCTTAGGTATCCCCCTCGCGACATCAATATTCAACTTGTATGTCTTACATAGGGAAGCATGATTTATCGTGCTTCCTTACTTTCGTGACCAGAATCTAGATAGAGGATTTTTCTATGATTCAGATGCAAACCAACCTGGAAGTGGCCGATAACTCGGGCGCACGTCGGGTGCAGTGCATCAAGGTTCTCGGTGGTTCTAAGCGCCGCTGGGCTTCTGTTGGGGACGTTATCGTCGTTTCCGTTAAAGAAGCTATCCCACGCGGTCGTGTGAAAAAAGGTGACGTGCATCGCGCCGTTATCGTTCGCACATCTAAGGACATCCGTCGCCCTGATGGCTCTGTAATTCGTTTCGATAAGAACGCTGCTGTTTTGATCAACAAAAACGGCGAACCTATCGGCACACGTATCTTCGGCCCTGTTACACGCGAACTGCGCGGTCGTAACTACATGAAAATTGTCTCCCTTGCACCGGAGGTACTCTAAGATGGCTGCTAAGATTAAAAAGGGCGACAACGTTATCGTTCTGACAGGCAAAGACAAGGGCAAACAAGGCGAAGTTCTCAGCATTCAACCTGCTGCTGGCAAAGCCGTTGTTCAAGGCATCAACATGGTGAAGCGCCATACGAAGCCAACCCAGTTCCAAGCTGGCGGTATCGTTGAAAAAGAAGCTGCAATTGCTATCTCTAACGTAGCGATTGTTGATCCTAAAGAAGGCAAAGCGACTCGCGTTGGCTTCAAAACCCTCGAAGACGGCAAGAAAGTACGCGTTGCGAAACTTTCTGGCGAAGTCATCGATAGCTAAGGGATAGGATCAAATGGCTCGTCTTAAAGAATTATACAACTCCACCATCCGTCAAGCGATGAAAGATGAGTTCAACTACGCGAATGAAATGGAAATTCCGAAGTTGGACAAAATCGTCATCAATATGGGTGTTGGTGAAGCTGCTGCAGACAAGAAGAAAATCGAAGCAGCGGTAAATGAGCTGGAAGCAATTTCAGGTCAGAAAGCGGTTAAAACCAAAGCATCCAAATCTATCGCGGGCTTCAAGCTTCGTGAAGAGCAAGTGATCGGCTGTAAAGTTACGCTGCGTCGTAACCAGATGTACGAATTCATGGATCGCCTGGTAAACATCGCATTGCCGCGTGTTCGTGACTTCCGTGGTCTGAACGGCAAGTCTTTCGATGGTCGTGGCAACTACGCCATGGGTGTCAAAGAACAAATCATCTTCCCGGAAATCGACTACGATCAAGTAGACGCGATCCGTGGTATGGACATCGTAATCTGCACAACGGCTAAGAACGACGAAGAAGCAAGATCTCTTCTTGCTAAATTCGACATGCCGTTCGCGAAGTAATCGATAGAAGGATATTTAGTTATGGCTAAAGTAAGTGCTGTCGAAAAAAACAAGCGTCGCGAACGTACCGTTGCTAAGTACGCTAAAAAGCGCGCAGAACTTAAAGCAATCATCATGAACCGTGAGACATCTCCTGAAGATCGTTTTGCAGCTCAGTTCAAGCTGAATGCTCTGCCGCGTGATGCGTCTAAAAGCCGCATTCGCATGCGTTGTGAAGTCACTGGTCGCCCACGTGGTAACTACCGCAAGTTCAAGATGTGCCGGATTAAATTCCGCGACTTGGCTTCTAACGGTAGCCTGCCTGGCGTCGTCAAGTCCAGCTGGTAAGGAGATACGATAATGTCTATGTCAGATCCCTTAGGGGATATGCTGACCCGTATCCGTAACGGTCAACAAGCAAGCAAAAGCGCTGTTAACGCGCCTGCGTCCAAGCTTCGTGCGAACGTTTTGGAAGTATTGAAACGGGAAGGTTACATTCGTGGTTTCGAAAAAGTTACTGGTGATTCAGGCTTTGACGAACTGCGCATTGAGCTGAAATACTTTGATGGCAAGCCTGTCATCTCGAAAATCAAACGCGTTTCTACACCGGGTCGCCGTGTGTATTCTGGCGTGAATGATCTGCCGAAGGTTTTCAACGGCCTGGGTATTTCCATTTTGACAACACCTCGCGGTGTTATGAGTGATGCAGAAGCACGTGAAGCCAACGTTGGCGGCGAAGTTCTCTGCACCGTATTCTAAGGGGAGCATACTATGTCACGTATTGGTAAGCACCCAGTAGAAGTGCCTTCTGGCGTTACGGTCACTGTCAACGGTCAGGAAGTTGTTGCCAAAGGTAAACTTGGCGAATTGACTTTCGTTGTAATGGATGAAGTTGCTGTCGCTATGGACGATGGTAAAGTCACTGTTTCTCCGAAGAACGACTCCCGCCGTGCTCGTCAAATGTGGGCGACTGCTCGCACACGTATTAACAATCTGGTCATTGGTGTGAACGAAGGTTTCTCCAAAGAGTTGGAAATCCAAGGCGTTGGTTATCGTGCCGCCGTTAAGGGTTCTAACCTGGAGCTTCAACTTGGTTTCTCCCATGACGTAATCGTGCCGATTCCGTCTGACCTGAAGATTGCTTGTCCTTCACAAACAGAGATCACCATCTCTGGCGCGGATAAACAGAAGGTCGGTCAGATCGCTGCTGAAATCCGTGGTTACCGTCCACCAGAGCCTTACAAAGGCAAAGGTGTACGTTATAAGGGTGAGTACATCCTTCGTAAGGAAGGGAAGAAGAAGTAATGTTGAATTCAAAACAACTTCAGGACCGTCGCGCCCGTCGCGTACGTTACCAAATCCGCAAGCGTGCTACTGGTCGTCCACGTTTGTCGGTTTTCCGTTCCAGCAAGCACATCTATGCACAAGTTATCGATGACGCCAATGGCGTTACTCTGGTGGCTGCATCTTCCATTGAGAAAGATCTCAAGGGTAGCTTGAAAACTGGTGCTGATACAGACGCTGCTGCCAAAGTTGGTGCTTTGGTTGCTGAGCGTGCTGTTAAAGCCGGTATCAAAGATGTCGTCTTCGATCGTGGTGGCTACCGCTATCACGGGCGCGTAAAAGCTTTGGCTGACGCAGCTCGTGAAGCTGGTCTGTCGTTCTAAAGGAAGAATGAGATATGGCACGTAATCCAAAAGAAAACTCTCGCGGTAAAGGCCGGGGCAAAGATAAGCAACAGGAAGCTGATTCCGATCTTATCGACAAGCTCGTCGGTATTAACCGTGTCGCCAAGGTGGTCAAAGGTGGCCGTCGCTTCTCGTTTGCTGCTATGGTCGTTGTAGGTGACGGTCGTGGCCGTGTCGGTTTCGGCACAGGTAAAGCACGTGAAGTTCCGGAAGCTATCCGTAAGGCAACCGATCAGGCTAAACGTAACATGATCCGCGTTCCGCTTCGCGAAGGTCGTACACTTCACCACGATGTGAAGGGGCACTTCGGCGCAGGTAAAGTAATCCTGCGTGCTGCGCCTTCAGGTACTGGTATCATCGCCGGTGGTCCAATGCGCGCAGTATTCGAAACAATGGGCGTACAAGACGTTGTTGCGAAGTCTCAGGGCACTCAAAACCCGCAAAACATGATTAAAGCTACTTTCGATGCGCTGCAGAATTCGTTCTCTCCGCGTTCCATCGCTTCCAAGCGTGGTAAGAAAGTGGGTGAGATCGTGGCACGCCGGGACTCAGGTGCGGCTGCACAAGCTGCTGCAAAGGAGTAATGAGATATGGCTACGAAGAAAACCGTTAAAGTGCAACAGATCGGAAGCCCGATCGGTCGCAGAAAAGACCAGCGTGCTACGCTGGTTGGTCTGGGTTTGAACAAAATTAATCGTGTTTCTGAACTGGAAGATACTCCTTCTGTTCGCGGCATGATCAGTAAAGTTCAACATCTCGTACAAATCGTTGAGTAAGGTGTGGATTTTTCCACACCTCCCTCTTTCGAATTGTCTCGAGAAACTTTAAAGGATTTGAAACATGAAACTCAATGAGCTTCGTGACAATGATGGCGCTAGAAAAACTCGCATGCGCGTGGGCCGTGGTATGGCTTCAGGCAAAGGCAAGACTTCTGGTCGCGGTCAAAAAGGTCAAAAAGCCCGTAACACTGTTGCGGTTGGCTTTGAAGGCGGTCAAATGCCTTTGTATCGTCGTTTGCCGAAACGCGGCTTTAACAACATCTTCCGTCAGGAATTCGCTGTTGTTAACGTTGGTCGTATTCAAAAAGCGATTGATGCAGGCAAAATCAATGCCGGTGATACACTGAACATTGACGCTCTTAAAGCTGCTGGTCTTGTCAACAATGTTAAGGACGGCGTTCGTCTTCTTAACAAAGGCGAGATCACTGCCAAGATTTCGGTTGAAGTCAATAGTGCTTCACCTGCAGCTGTTGCCGCTGTTGAAAAAGCAGGCGGTTCAGTTACAGTTGACGCTGCTGAATAAACCACACTTCGATTTCGGACCAAGTAAGTCCAGGGGACCGTTATGGCATCTGCCGCAGAACAATTGGCTTCTAACATGAGCTTCGGTGCTATCGCGAAAGCGGAAGAACTGAAAAAACGCATCTGGTTTACGTTAGGGGCGTTGATCGTCTATCGCATTGGCGCTTACATTCCTATTCCGGGTATCGACCCTGTCATTCTGCGTGATCTCTTCACGCAGAATGCAGGTGGCATCCTGGGTATGTTTGATATGTTTGCCGGTGGCGCATTGGGTCGTATGACCATTTTTGCGTTGAACATCATGCCTTACATCTCGGCATCGATCATCATGCAACTGGGGACTGCGGTTTCGCCGACCCTCGAAGCGATGAAGAAAGAGGGCGAGCAAGGGCGCAAGAAGATTACGCAATATACCCGTTATCTGACGGTTCTTATTGCTTCATTGCAGGCTTACGGTATTGCCGTTGGTCTGGAAGGTATGTCATCCAGTGCGGGCAGCGCTGTAATTGACCCGGGAATGTTCTTCCGGGCAGCTACAGTGATCACATTGGTTGGTGGTACTATCTTCCTGATGTGGCTGGGCGAGCAAATCACGGCACGTGGTATCGGTAACGGGATTTCCCTCATCATCTTCGCAGGGATTGTGGCAAACTTGCCATCAGCCCTTGCAGGGACCTTCGAACTGGGTCGAACTGGTGCATTGTCTGCACTGTTGATCGTTGGTTTGCTGGTGATGAGTGTGGCTGTTATCATGTTTATCGTTTACGTTGAACGTGCGCAGCGCAAGGTGATTATCCAATATCCGAAACGTCAGCGTGGTAATAAAGTATATGGGGGCGAGTCTTCCCATATGCCGCTGAAAATCAATACTTCCGGTGTTATCCCACCAATCTTTGCCAGTTCCTTGCTGTTGTTGCCAACAACTGTGATCTCTATGACTGCAGGGCAGGGGCCGGATTGGCTGCAAACTGTTGCGGCATGGTTGGGGCATGGTCAGCCCGCATATATTGCACTTTATGTCGGTTTGATCGTCTTCTTCGCCTTTTTCTACACGGGGGTTGTTTTCAACCCAACGGAAACGGCGGAAAACCTGCGCAAGAACGGTGGATATGTTCCGGGGATCCGTCCAGGCAAAAATACTGCAGAATATCTGGACAAGATCACAACACGACTGACAGTCATTGGTGCAGCTTATCTGTCCGCTGTCTGTCTGCTGCCTGAATTGCTGATCGCAAAATGGCAAGTACCTTTCTACTTCGGTGGAACCAGCTTGTTGATTGTGGTGACTGTAACTATGGATACAGTTGGTCAGGTGCACTCGCATCTTCTGGCCCACCAATATGAAGGCTTGATTAAGAAATCCAAACTTAGGGGAAAAAGAGGATGAAACTAATCTTGTTAGGGGCACCGGGTGCCGGTAAAGGAACCCAGGCCAAACGTCTTGAAGAAGCTTACGGTATCGTTCAATTGTCTACAGGTGACATGCTGCGTGCAGAAGTTGCCAGTGGCAGTGAGATCGGGAAAGAACTGAAAGCAGTGATGGAAGCGGGTAATCTCGTAACCGACGAACTGATCATTTCCATGATTTCCAGCCGTGTTGAACAAGACGACTGCAAGAAAGGTTACATTCTTGATGGTTTCCCACGTACAACAGCCCAGGCTGAAGCTTTAGATTCCATGCTGGAAGAAAAAGGTCAGAAACTGGATAGCGTCATCGAAATGGTTGTTGATGAAGAAGTGCTTGTTGGACGTATCACCGGTCGTTACACCTGTGCCAAATGTGGCCAGGGTTACCATGACGAGTTCCAAAAGCCTGCTACTGAAGGCGTTTGTGACAAGTGCGGCGCAACCGAATTTACACGCCGTGCCGATGATAATGAAGAAACTGTTCGTTCACGTCTGGTTTCCTATCGTGAACAAACTGCACCGATTGCATCACACTATGATGCAAAAGGGATGTTAAAGACTGTCGATGGCATGGCTGACATCGATGAAGTCACGAACCAACTCAAGGCAATCTTGGGTTAATTATTTAATTGAACTAAGGGGTTGACAGAAACTTAATCGTTTCTATAATCCCGCCCCTTGGTTCAGGGTAAGTATTTATCTTACCTTTTTTATTTTTGGTGTGAGGAGAACCGCTTTGGCGCGTATTGCAGGTGTGAACATCCCAACTCAAAAACGAGTTGTGATTGCACTTACATATATTCACGGAATCGGCCCGGCTAAGTCACAGGAAATCTGTGCAAAAGTAGGCATTCCGTCAGAGAAGCGTGTAAACGAATTGTCTGACGACGACGTCGTTAAAATTCGTGAAACGATTGATGCAGACTACACGGTAGAAGGTGACCTTCGTCGTGAAGTTGCGATGAACATTAAACGACTGCTGGACTTGAAAAGTTACCGCGGCCTACGTCACCGGAAAGGTCTTCCGGTTCGTGGTCAACGTACCAAGTGTAACGCTCGTACCCGCAAAGGACCTGCGCGTCCGATTGCTGGTAAGAAGAAATAATTCAGCTAGGATTGTTTGATAATGGCAAAAGCTACAACACAGCGTACTAAAAGACGTGAGCGCAAAAATATCGTTTCCGGTATTGCACACGTTAACGCAACGTTTAACAACACGATCATCACCATTGCCGATGCACAAGGTAATGCTATCTCTTGGTCTTCTGCAGGTGCACAAGGTTTCAAAGGCTCTCGTAAGTCTACACCTTACGCTGCACAGATTGCTGCTGAAGATGCAGGCAAAAAGGCGATGGATCACGGCATGAAAACTCTTGAAGTTTTGGTTAAAGGTCCAGGTTCTGGGCGTGAATCAGCACTTCGTGCGTTGAATGCTGTAGGTTTCAACATCACTTCTATCAAGGATGTGACACCTATCCCGCACAACGGTTGCCGTCCGCGCAAACGTCGTCGCGTCTAATCTGCCTGTCCGACAGGTTCTTCTTATGCCAATAACCGGTACCATTTTTGGGTATCGGTTTTTGGCTTGAATAGCCTGTAAAACGGATTCGCTGTTTTTTTTATACTTGTGTGAGGTCAGGGTTGTGATTCAAAAGAATTGGCAAGAACTCATCAAACCGTCCAAGCTTGAAGTGAAATCCGGTGAAGATGATGGTCGTACGGCTGTTATCGTTGCTGAACCACTCGAGCGTGGCTTCGGTCTGACTCTTGGTAACGCCATCCGTCGTGTGTTGCTGTCGTCGCTGCAAGGTGCAGCAGTAACCGCTATCCAAATCGATGGTGTTTTGCACGAGTTTTCGTCTGTCCCGGGTGTCCGTGAAGACGTTACTGATATCGTTCTTAACGTTAAGAACATTGCGCTTCGCTGTGAAAGCGAAGGCGTAAAGAAAATGCATCTGGAAGCAACTGGCCCAGGTCCTGTAACCGCTGGCATGATTGAATGCCCTGGTGACATGGAAGTTATGGATCCCGATCTGGTGATCTGTCACCTGGATGCCGATGCGAAACTGAGCATTGAATTTACCGTTGATACGGGTAAAGGCTATGTGCCTGCTGTTCAGAACCGTCCGGAAGATTCTCCGATCGGTTTGATACCTGTTGATGCGATCTTCTCACCTGTGAAGAAAGTATCTTACAAGGTAGACAACACTCGTGTTGGCCGCGTAACCGACTATGACAAACTGTCTCTGACAGTCACCACTGACGGTTCCGTGACACCGGAGGACGCTGTTGCTCTGGCGGGTCGTATCCTGCAAGACCAGCTGCAACTCTTCATCAACTTCGAAGAGCCAGAAGTGGCTGTTGTGGAGAAGAAAGAAGACGACCTTCCGTTCAACAAGAACTTGCTGCGTAAAGTGGACGAACTGGAACTGTCTGTTCGTTCTGCTAACTGTCTCAAAAACGACAACATTATCTACATCGGTGATCTGGTACAGAAAACCGAAGCGGAAATGCTGCGTACACCTAACTTCGGTCGTAAGTCCCTGAACGAGATCAAAGAAGTGCTCTCCGGTATGGAACTTTCGCTGGGTATGGATGTGGACGGCTGGCCGCCAGAAAATATCGAAGATTTGGCAAAACGTCTGGAAGATCCATTTTGATCTGACAGGCCGTAAGCCGAAGTTTACCGGATCGTTTTGATCCAACCTTTTCGTTCCTGCCTCTGTTTTGGATTGAACAGAGGCGCGGCGGAAAGTTTTACTTATCGCTTTCGCTACTGGCGAAACGAATAGATAGGAGATACCGTCATGCGTCACCGTTTATCTGGTCGCAAACTGAACCGTACTAAATCACACCGCCGCGCTTTGTTTGCGAACATGGCGGTTGCTCTGCTTACACACGAGCAAATCAAAACAACTTTGCCAAAAGCAAAAGATCTGCGCAGCATTGCTGACAAAATGATCACTTTGGGCAAACGCGGTGATTTGCACGCGCGTCGTCAAGCTCTGGCTGAACTGCGCGACGAAGCTGCTGTTAAGAAACTGTTTGAAGTCCTGGGTCCACGTTACGCGGATCGTAAAGGTGGCTACACACGCGTTCTTAAAGCTGGTTTCCGTACAGGCGATGCTGCCCCGATGGCTTTCATCGAGTTGGTAGATCGTGATGTAGACGCCAAAGGCGCTGCAGATAAAGCCCGCGTTGAAGCCGAACGCGAAGCAGAAGATGCGATTGAAGACGTAGCTGTATAAGCTTCTCTTTGCACCACATCGAAAAAGGCGGTTACCATATGGTAGCCGCCTTTTTTGCGTTTAAGACAATACGTCATAAACCAGACCCCAGACGGTCATCAGCAGCAGAAGTGAAAGCGTTTTATAGATCAGTCTCTGATGACGGGTTGATTTGATATGCTGCTGTAAATATTTTCCCATGGCTGCCCATGTCAGCATGCAGGGACAGGTGATCGCAAAGAAGATTAGTCCCAGACTGACAGCATTGGTTACCTGATCGAGGTGTGTTGAATAAAACAGGCTGCTCATGCTCAGTGTCGTCATCCAGGTTTTTGGATTTATAAATTGAAGAATGGCACCGTCTTGCCAGGTGGGCAGCTTTTCAAGCGATGTGGCTTCGGCTGCGTTGAGATTAAACAATTTCCACGCCATCCAGCTAAGCCAGATGGACCCGGCAAGGGTAATAAATATACGTAAGGACGGATAATGTTTAAAGATCTCTGTCATCCCCAGGCAGGTCAGGAATAACAACATACCAGCCCCACTTGCTGATCCAAACATAAAGGGCAGGGCAGAGCGGACATCCGCGCGCATGCCGGTGGAAAGCGAAATAATGTTGGTAGGGCCTGGCGTAATGGCGGCGATAAAGGCAAAAAGGGAAAAGCTTGCGAAGTAAGAAATCATGTTGGTCACCTTGTTCGTTGATGACCTTCATTATCTGAAACTTTGTTACTGCCTGTCTGGAACAGGTGTGCAGCATTTTTTGTATGCTGCCGGGGTCAAACGATACGCGCGTTTAAACCAACGTCCCAGATGGCTTTGATCTGAAAAACAAAGTTGATGGGCCACGTCATTGGGGGACCGTCCGCCTGCAAGTAACGTTCGGGCTTTAGCGAGCCGCAGCTGGATCAGGTAGACATGGGGCGAGATATGAAAGGCATTTTTGAAAGCACGATTGATCTGGAAACGGTCATAGCCAAATTCGGTGGCCACATCCTGTAACAGGATATCGTCTTCCATGTGGTCATGGAAATAATCACGGATGCGATAGGCCAGATGGTGGCCGTTTTCTGATTGTTTCTTTTGTCGCCAGTTCATATGACTGGTCAGGGCCTGGATCATATGGTCGAGGCAACCTTCCTGCACGATCTTTGGGTCATTCATATGTTTGGCCATAAAGGCTGCTGATGTGGCCGCAGCCAGCCGTTTATCGGCACAGAGCGTGTTGTTAAATGTCAGTTCGAAATGGTCTGGCTTTTGTTCAAACATATCGTTGATCTGCTGGTGTAGCCAGTCTTGCGGGATATAGAGCGTGCGATAGGTAAAGCCCGTTTCACAAGGCGCACGGCCATTGTGGACTTCGCCCGGTTCCAAAAGGAAACATCCGCCTTCAAGGGAGTTGTGGGTTTTGTGGCGGCAGTCAAACTGCTGGACCCCGCTTTCAGTCAGGCCAATAACATAGGTTTCATGCCAATGGGAATCATAGGCATGACCTTTGAAATGTGCGTGCAGGGTCTCAATCCCTGTGGCCGGATCAAATTGTAAATTCAGCCAGCTTTCCTGTTTAGAATGCGTCATAGTTACAAGAAAACCACATTCACAGAGAAAGTCTAGAACATTTGTGCACTTTAAAAGGTGGATTGCATGACAGGCTTGTGAAATCCTCTGGATAGTTTTATCGAATTTGGAGTGCCCTTATGTTTGCTGTTTCCACCAATCTTTTAAAAGAAGCTGAAAGTCTGACAGAATACTGGTCGCCACGTGTGGTGGCGGAAGTGAATGATCAATATGTCAAAGTTGCCAAGATCAGAGGGCAATTCGTTTGGCACGCACATGAGGATGAAGACGAACTGTTTTATATTTTGAAAGGCAATCTGCGTATTGAATATCGTGACCATGTGGTGGATCTGGGCGTAGGTGACGTGCATGTGATCCCCAAGGGCGTTGAACACAACCCAATTGCAGCTGAGGAATGCCTTGTTGCGTTGGTGGAGACAAAAACGACACTGCATACGGGGAATGTGCAAGATGACAAAACAAAATCAGTGGAAGATCAGTTAGAAGGCTAACAGGCTTGGACTTGCGTTCTCAAGATGATAAGAACACATTAATCATTCCTGAAAATGCCGAAAATACGGGTCCATATGTTATTTAGAATTGTCGTTCTGTCCTTTTTTGTGATGAATGTGGCACATGCCGAAATTAAAACAGTGCCTTCTTCTCAGTCTGAAGTGCAGCTGTCTTATGCTCCTTTGGTGAAGTCAGCCGCACCAGCGGTGGTGAATATTTTTACCACCAAGACGGTGCGCACGCGTACGCGTTCGCCGCTGTTTAACGATCCTTTCTTCCGCCGTTTTTTTGGGCAGGCCTTTCCCAATGCCCCGCAGCAAGGTGGGCGTAAGAAAAAGGTTCAGAACTCTCTGGGTTCCGGCGTGATTGTTGAGCCAACCGGTGTGGTGATCACCAATCATCACGTGATTGAAGGGGCTGATGACATCAAGGTGGTTTTGAATGATCGTCGGGAATATGAAGCCAAGCTCTTGGGGTCAGACGAACGCACAGACCTTGCCATCCTTAAAATCAACACGGAAGGCGAGATGTTGCCGACCCTGCAACTGGGTGATTCTGATAGTCTGGAAGTGGGTGACCTGGTGCTTGCCATCGGTAACCCTTTTGGTGTTGGCCAGACGGTGACCAGCGGGATTGTCTCAGCGCTTGCACGTACGCAGGTCGGCATTACCGATTACAGCTTCTTTATTCAGACCGATGCGGCCATTAACCCGGGTAATTCCGGTGGTGCGCTTGTGGATATGCATGGCAAGCTGATCGGGGTGAATTCGGCTATTTATTCCAAAGGCGGTGGGTCTAACGGTATCGGCTTTGCGATTCCGGCCAGTATGGTGCGCTCTGTTCTGTCGGGCGTTAGCAAAACAGGCAAGGTGGTTCGCCCGTGGCTTGGGGCAAACGGTCAGGCTGTCACACAAGACTTGGCCACCAGTTTTAATTTGTCACGCCCGACAGGCGTATTGATTGATGACGTCTATCCCAAAGGTCCCGCGGACCAGGCGGGTCTGAAACGGGGCGATATCATCCTGTCCATCGACGGGCGTGAAGTTAATGAGCCACAGGCCCTGCGTTTCCGTCTGGCGACATTGGCATTGGGCGATACCATTGAATTGGGCGTTCTGCGCCGTGGACAGCAGGTGAAACTGATGTTTGAAGCTTTGCCACCACCTGAAACCCCCAAGCGCAATCAGACAGGCCTAAAAGGCTATCACCCGTTTGACGGTGCGGTCGTGGTGAATATGTCCCCGGCGCTGAATGATGAACTGGGGTGGAACACCATGTTGTCCGGTGTGGCGATTGAAAAAATTCGTCGGGGCAGTACGGCCAATCGCCTGCGCTTCAAGCCCGGCGACCGTATCACCGGGATCAACGGCATTGAGATTAAATCCGTGCGTGATCTGGTGCGGGTGCTGAACAAGTTTGAACCGCGCAAAGGCGACTGGCTTGTCGGTATTATTCGCAATGGTAAACGAAAAGAGCTAAGATTCCGCGGATGAGTTCCCTATTCGAAGATCAGGCCCCACGGCCTTTAGCTGACAGTCTGCGCCCCCAATCGCTGGAAGAGGTGATCGGGCAGGACCATCTGTTGGCCGAAGATGGCCCTATTGGCCGTATGGTTGCCAATGGCGGGCGCCTGACTTCGATGATCCTGTGGGGGCCGCCGGGGTGCGGTAAAACCACTGTGGCGCGGCTTTTAGCGGATAAGACGGATTTATACTTCGAACCACTGTCTGCCATCTTTTCCGGTGTGGCTGATCTGAAAAAAGTCTTTAAGGATGCCAAGATGCGCCGCGAAGGCGGGCAGGGCACCTTGTTGTTTATCGATGAGATCCATCGCTTCAATCGTGCGCAACAAGATGGCTTTCTGCCCTTTGTCGAAGACGGTACGGTGGTGCTGGTCGGGGCAACGACGGAAAATCCGTCTTTTGAACTGAACGCAGCCTTGATGTCACGCTGCCGGGTGATGGTGCTCAATCGCTTGTCTGATGACGCCTTGGAAGGGCTTTTGGGCCGGGCAGAGGCGGAAAAGAAGCGTGATTTGCCGTTGGATGAAGATGCGCGTGCATCCTTGCGGGCGATGGCTGATGGCGATGGGCGGTATCTTTTGAATATGGTGGAAGCGGTCTATGAAGTGCCGGATGGGGAAGTGTTGGGCACAGACACGCTTTCTCAGGTCGTGCAGAAACGCATGCCGATTTATGACAAGTCCCAGGAAGGCCACTATAACCTGATCTCCGCCTTCCAGAAATCCCTGCGCGGCAGTGATGCGGATGCGGCCCTTTATTGGTTTGCCCGGATGCTGGATGGCGGGGAAGACCCGAAATATATCGCGCGTCGCCTGCTGATTACGTCGGTCGAAGATGTGGGCACAGCGGACCCCAATGCCATGACGCAAGCTTTACAGGCGTGGGAAAGCTATGAACGGTTGGGCAGTCCACAAGGGGAATATGCGCTTGCACAGGCCGTTGTTTATGTGGCGACGGCACCGAAATCCAATGCGTCATACGTGAGTTACAAGGCCGCACGGGATATGGCAAAACGCACGGGATCGTTGATGCCGCCCAAACACATTTTGAATGCCCCCACCAAAATGATGAAAGAGATCGGCTATGGCGAGGGCTATCAGTATGATCACGATGCTGAAGACGGCTTTTCCGGTCAGGATTTCTTCCCCGAAGAATTGGGGCGTCAGCAGTTCTATCACCCCAAAGACAAAGGGTTTGAGCGCGAACTTTCTAAACGTCAGGCCTATTGGGCAAAGCTGAGACGCGAGAAGTGGTAGTTGGGGAAACCGTCAGCCCGCACGCGTTGCGGGCTAATGGAGTAGTGCCAGAGCGCGGACTTTTCCCATTATGCCGCAACAGGTGCGGCATGACGAATTTGTATAAACTTACTTCGCCTTAATAATCTCTTTCAATTCTTTCATCTCGTCACGCAAAGCAACGATTTCCAGGAGCAGGTTTTCGCGTTCGTCATGGGCGTTGGCTTCGACTTCCTGGGCATCGGCGGTGTGTTGGCTCTGCATGGCGTCAACCACCACACCGATGATCAGGTTCACAACGGCAAAGGTGGTGATCATGATGAAGGGAATGAAAATCCAATAGGCATCTTCGTGGACTGCCATCACAGGGCGCACGATTCCCATGGACCAGCTTTCCAGTGTCATGATCTGGAACAGCGTGTACATGGAGGCCCCGATATCGCCAAACCATTCGGTAAAGGTATCCTGATAGAAATTTGTGGTCAAAACGGCAAAAACATAAAAGATCACGGTGATCAACCCGATGATGGAAAACATGCCCGGAATGGCCGTGATCAGGGCCTGAATAACCGCGCGCATCTGCGGCACGGTGGATAGAAGACGAAGCACCCGCAGGATACGGAAAGATCGAAGAACCGCGAGTGGTCCAGAAGCCGGGATAAGTGCGATGCCGACAACAAGGGTGTCAAACAGGTTCCAGCCATCTTTAAAGAAGCTTAAGCCCCGGCCAAAAAGTTTCAGGAGAATTTCAACCACATAGATGCTAAGCGCAACTTGGTCAATCAGATGGAGGGCTGGGCCAAATTCCGCCATGATCCCGGCATCCGTTTCCAACCCCAATGTGATGGCATTGATGATGATCACAGCCGTAATGAAGTGCTGAACTTTTGGACCCTCAATCCAGTTGGCAACTTTCGTTCGCAAATCCATCGTCTTTTATTCCCCTAAAAGATAAGCATTGCCCACAGAAATAGTCTGCTTTAGCGCTTCAATCAATGATAATCAGAAGGTTTCCAGCCATCTTCTATATTTCTATGGTGCAGTGCCGCATTTTTTGATAGATTCAGTGAAAATTATTCACAACTGGTTCTGATTTTTATGTCATTTACTACATTTATCTATGTCGCCATTGGCGGGGCCATCGGCGCGATGGGGCGGTTTGCGGTTGTTTCCATGGTGGGTCATTGGGCGCATCATGCGGGATCACACTTTCCTTACGGAACCATGACGGTGAATATTCTGGGCTCGTTTATCTTGGGGGTATTGGTGGAAATCTCGGCACTCGCCTGGTCACCCAGTCCGGAAATCCGGGCCATGCTGGTGGTCGGGATGCTGGGTGCCTTTACCACTTTTTCCACATTTTCGCTGGATGTGATAACATTGGGCAGCCGTGGTGAATGGGTGCAATTGGCGCTTTATACCGGGTTATCTGTTGCATTGTCCATCGCAGCCCTATATATGGGCATGCAATCGATGAAAGCCCTCTTATCATAAGGAACGCCCGCTATGTCCGGTGTGAAGCAAATTACCGTCGCCAATGATGACGACGATATCCGTTTGGACCGTTGGTTTAAACGTCATTACCCAGAACTGTCCTATGGTCGTCTGGAAAAGCTGCTGCGCAAAGGTCAGATCCGACTGGATGGCAAACGGGCGAAATCCAACCAGCGTATTTCTGCGGGTCAGGTCGTGCGCGTCCCGCCCTTTGGCAATGATGGCGGCGTAAAACCCATTGAAAAGAAACAGGATGCCCATCTGTCGGATCAGGAAATCGAAGAAATCCGCAGCTGGGTCTTGTACCGCGATGACGATGTGATCGTGATCAACAAGCCTGCGGGCCTTCCGACACAGGGCGGCACGGGCGTGAAACGTCATCTGGATGGCTTGTTGCATGCTTTGAAATATGAAAAGACGGAAAAGCCCAAACTGTGTCATCGTCTGGATAAAGATACTTCCGGTGTTTTGCTGCTCGCACGCAGTGCCAATGTTGCGGCCAAAATGACCAAGGCGTTTAAGACCAAGGATGCACGTAAGCTCTATTGGGCGCTGACGGTTAAAGTGCCAACTCCGAAAGAAGGCAAGGTCTTTCAGCCCATCGCGAAATATCACAGCCATCATGGCGAACGGATGGTCATCGATGCGGATGAAGGCCAGGATGCGCGATCCCTTTATCGCACCATCGAAAGCACCGGGAACGTCGCTGCCTGGGTTGCGTTGGAACCGCGCACAGGTCGCACACACCAGTTGCGTGTTCATTGCGCGTACCTGAAGACACCTATTCAGGGTGATGGCAAATATGGTGGCCAGGACGCATATCTGACAGGGGATGGGGTTTCCAAGAAAATGCACCTTCATGCCCGTCGCCTGCAAATCCCGTCACCGGATGGTTATGGTGTCATCGATGTGACCGCCCCTATGCCGGATCACATGATCAAGTCGTGGGATTTCTTTGGCTTTGATGTGGATGAAGAAGACGCTGACGAGCTGTTTGACCTGACACAGAAAGTGACGGCGACCTACAAGCGCCACGATTAATTCAATCTGTCATCCCACACACGCTCCCTGTCATCCCGCACTTGTTGCGGGACAATCTGTAGATGGCATGTTTGAGAATTTATCTTTTCCCTCAACGGGTTGTCCCGGAATAAATCCGGGATGACAGGGAGAGGGCAAGGCAATCAACCCACAATATCCAGACGGTTCTGGCTGAGCAGGCGGTTGGCGTAATCAACCGTGGCCTGATCCTGGCCGGATTGCTGCAGGCTTTCCTGAATGGTGGATAAAGCGCTTTGATCCTGTGCTCTGGGGCGTGTCAGGTCTTGTGCGGCCAGATAATACTGGCTGGTGTCCTGCGCCCCATTGGCATAAAGCGTGGTTTCAGTGACGATACCTGAAGAAGACGTGCTGGTTTCTGTTCCGGCAACGCGCGTGCTATCTGCCGCATCCTGCGCACTGGTATCTGCGTTTCTGTTGCGGCGTTCTTGTGTGATCTGAATATCAGTTGCGTTGACGTTATCCTGAATGATCTGATCGAGATTATCCAGGGCATCCTGCACGGCGCGCGCGTCCGCACGGTCAATAATCCCGCGTTGGATGTCTTCGGCGATATCAGCGCTTAGGCGGCTTCTGATCTGGGTTGGGTCGCTGACGGTACGTTGAGGTTGTGGATTATTGTCAACATTGATAGCGACACGTTGGTTGGTATTACGGCGTTCTGCAGTGGCCGCCGCACGTGCTTCTCTGGTCTCTCTAGCCTCTGCCGGAGAGATGTTTTCCAGAGTCTGAAAAGGAACCGTGGTGCCTAAGCTGGGAATGGCCATAGCGTCAACGTAATCAATTTTATGATGTCAGGGTTCTTTTCACGCCTAATGCAGAATTTCTTTCTGCGCGCCGAATAGCCGATATTATGCGCGTAAATCGCTTTTTCGTCAAACAGTGCGTTCCTGCTTGAATCCGGCATCCACCGTTTCATCGCTATTGGTGACTTTGATGTCATGGACTTTGGAAGCAGGCGATCCGCCCCAGCATTTTTCAATCAACTGATTGATGGCTGCGTCGTCGCCCTGCACGACGGCTTCCACACTGCCGTCCATGCGGTTGCGCACCCAGCCGTTGAGGCCAAGTTCTGTCGCTGTGTCACGGGTCCAGGCGCGATACCAGACACCCTGAACGCGTCCGGTAATTCTTAAATTTACTGTTTTCATAATCAATTAGGTGGGGTCGTTGGTCCTGACCCCACCTTAGCATGATCAGGCGGCTTGTTTAGAATTGTTTTGCATAAAAGTCGCAAATTTCTTGTCGGTTGTGCTGATATGTTTTTGCCATAGGCTGGCCAGCAGTCCGATCAGTTCAACAGAGGCATATTCACTTGGGTTCTGGATATAGTCGTCATAGGATTTTTCTACCCGGTTGATGAAGACCGAATGTTCTTCCCTGTGGGCTTCCAGATCAGGATAAGCAACACGTTCCATCACTTTTTCTTCTTCGCTAAAGTGCTGCAGCGTATAGTCTTTCAGGTCCTTATACATGCCCGCAACCACGCCGCTTTCGCTGTTGTGTTTGATGGCGTTATAAAGCTCGTTAATGCGCACAAGCATTTGTTGGTGATCTTCATCCACGCGCGCATCGCCGCAGGATAGGTCATCGGACCAGGTGAATAGTGTCTGTTCATCCACATCTTCAAGTTGAACCTGTTTTAAGAAGCGCGCGACCTGCTCACGTAAGGTATTGGATTCACGTTCCAGTCCTTCAGAAGTCTGCATCAAGACGTTGGCCGATTCATTGGCAGCCTCGGCTGATTTCTGCACCTGTTGAATGGAGGTGGAGACTTCCTGTGTGCCACTGGAGGCCTGATCCACATTCATGGCGATTTCCTGGGTAGCGGCACTTTGTTGTTCCACCGCTGTGGAAATGGTGGAAGAGATTTGATTGATCTCTGTAATCACACCCGCGATGGAGCGAATGGCATCGACAGAGCGGTCAGTCGAGCTTTGAATTTCGGTGATCTGCTGGGTGATGTCTTCGGTCGCACGTGTGGTTTGGTTGGCGAGGTTCTTGACCTCGGAAGCAACAACCGCAAAGCCTTTGCCAGCCTCACCCGCACGGGCAGCTTCGATGGTTGCGTTCAGGGCCAGGAGGTTGGTCTGTTCAGCGATATCGTTAATCAGGTTTACGATCTCCCCGATTTTGGAGACAGCCCCCGCCAGTTCGCCCATCTGTGCAGATGTGGCTTCGGATTGGGCCACGGCACGTGATGTCACATCAGAAGACTGTCTCACCTGACGGCCAATTTCGGAGATGGAACTGGAAAGTTCTTCGGCGGCGGCGGCGACCGTCTGCACATTGGCGGTGGCTTCTTCTGAGGCACTGGCAACCGTTGTGGCCTGCAGTTTGGTTTCGGTTGATTCAGCAGAAACATCCTTGGACGCAGATCGAACCGAGGCATCGGCGTTGTTGAGCCCATCCAGCACATTGATCATGGTGACTTCAAACTCACGGATATAGCTGTTGATCAACTGGCGCTGCTGTTCCTTGATTTCCTGATCGCGTTCCTGTGCGCGGGTCAGTTCTTGTGTCTTGATCATATTGTCTTTGAAGACTTGAACGGCATCGGCCATATCACCGATTTCATCACCGCGTTCTCGGCCCCTTATCTCGGTTGATAGATCACCGGAGGCCAGAGCAGACATGTTTTGTGTCATGACGGCTAATGGTCTTGTGATGTCACGTCCGATCAAAAATGATCCAAAAAAGACGATCAGTAAAACTGCGATAACGATGCCGCCAAGGACCAGAACCTGATTGAAAAAGGCGCTGTCCACATCATCCATATAGATGCCGGAGCCAATGGCCCATTCCCATGGCTTATAGCCTTTTACGAAAGACAGTTTTTCCACCGGGTCGTCAAAACCAGCTTTGGGCCAGTGATAAGAGACGAAACCGTCACCGGATTTCGCTGTTGCTGCAACCAGCTGGAACAGCGGCACGCCCTTTGGGTCTTTTGATGCTGACAGGTCTTTGCCGTTTAGTTCCGGTTTAATCGGATGCATGACGATGGTTGCGTTGAAATCTGTGATGAACAGATATTCTGATCCATCATAGCGCATGGCTTGCAGGGTTTTTGCAGCTTGTTGCTTGGCTTCACCCAAAGAGAGTTCACCCGCCTCAGCGCGATTGGCGAAATTTTCAACAATAGAGTAGGCCGTTTCGACAATATGCCGGGTTTTAATTTCCCGGTCTGCAATCATTGTGGCTTTGAATTGTTGCAGGCTGATGCCAACCAGTACAACAATACCTGTGAACGCAATCAGCGAGAGCATCAGGATTTTTTTTGAAATTGAGATGTTTTGTAATGACATGATCTATTCCCCCTTCATGGGTGTTTGGAGGGAAATTATCATGTTTATGTGCGCCGCAATATGATGCAGCGCAAGTTTTTGACCACCTAATCAGGTTCTTACGGATAGGTGTATTATCTTTACGTGTATAAGCAAATGCACAATTGGTGACATAGCATAAAAAAAGGCAGCTGAAATGATCAGCTGCCTTTTCTCAAGTCCTGTCAAAACTTGCCTTAATCGTCGCTTTCAAATTCGATGATTTTCTCATCAACAGAAAGGCTACCACCGGCAGAAGCGTGGATCTTTTTGATGACCACATCTTTTTCTGCGCGCATGATGTTTTCCATTTTCATGGCTTCGATTACGCAAAGCTCTTCACCTGCTTTGACTTCCTGGCCTTCTTCAACCGCAATGGACAGGAGCAGACCTGGCATTGGCGACAGAAGGAAGGCAGACATGTCAGGCGGTGCTTTAAACGGCATCAGGTCGTTCAGTTCAGCCTGACGGGCAGTCATGACTTTTACATCAGCCTGTGCACCAGCGTGGAACAGGCTGTAGCCTGTTGGTTGCTTGTCAACCTGGACACACAGTTCGTGACCATTGATGTCAGCAAAGAACAGGGGCTCACCAAATGTCCATTCAGAACGAACATGCAGGGTCGCACCGTCGATGGCAACGTCATAGCCTTCAACTTCGTTTGGTGTCACAGTCGCGTTGAATTTCTCGTCGTTATATTTAACAACCCATTCATCGTTAATCTGACGACCACGACCACCTTCCATCTGATCGGAAATCATGGTTTCGCGCTCTGTCTCCATACGTTTCATGAAGCAGGCAACAGCCACCAGGTTTTTCGGGTCTTTCTGCGGCACCATGGACGCATCAAAGCCATCTGGATATTCTTCGGCGATGAAGTTTGTGGTCAGGTTACCATCAACAAAACGTTGCTTGGACATAACAGCGTTCAGGAACGAGATGTTATGGCCTACACCGCGGATGTAATATTCATCAAGGGCACGTTTCATGTTTTCAGTACATTCTTCACGATCCTTGCCCCATGTGATCAGCTTGGCGATCATCGGGTCATAGAACATGGAGATTTCGCCACCTTCATAAACGCCTGTGTCAACACGAACCGTGTCGCTTTCAACAGGTGGGCGATATTTGATCAGACGACCAGTTGATGGCAGGAAGTTACGGAAAGGATCTTCCGCATAAACTCGGCTTTCCATGGACCAGCCGTTGATTGGAATTTCATCCTGCTTCAGGGTCAGTTCCTGACCGTCAGCGATCTTGATCATCCATTCAACCAGGTCAACACCTGTGATCAGTTCTGTTACAGGGTGTTCCACCTGCAGACGGGTGTTCATTTCCAGGAAGTAGAAGTTCTGGTCTTTATCGACGATGAATTCCACAGTACCGGCAGAACGGTAATCCACAGCTTTTGCCAAAGCAACAGCTTCTTCACCCATTTTCTTACGTGTTTCAGGTGTGAGGAATGGCGATGGCGCTTCCTCAATTACCTTTTGGTGACGACGCTGGATCGAGCATTCACGTTCCTGCAGATAAACGGCGTTACCGTGTTTATCGGCCAGAACCTGAATTTCGATGTGGCGTGGTTCTTCGATGAATTTTTCGATGAAGACACGGCCATCACCAAAAGAAGAAATCGCTTCAGAGGTTGCACGTTCAAAACCGTCGCGGCATTCTTCTTCGTTAAAGGCAACACGCATACCTTTACCACCACCACCGGCGGAGGCTTTCAGCATAACCGGGTAGCCGATTTTATTGGAGATTTCGACCGCGTGGTCGGTGTCTTTAATGACTTCTGTGTAACCAGGTACAGTACTTACACCCGCTTTTTGCGCCAGAAGTTTGGATTCAATCTTGTCACCCATTGCCTGGATGGCGAGTTTTTCAGGGCCGATGAATTCAATGCCAGCCTCATCCAAAGCGTCAAAGAACGCAGCGTTTTCTGACAGGAAGCCGTAACCAGGGTGCACAGCTTGTGCGCCTGTTTGTTTGATGGCGTCCAGGATGTTTTCCATGACCAGATAAGACTGGGCACTTGGTGCTGGACCGATGTTAACGGCTTCGTCCGCCATTTCGACGTGCAGCGCGTCTTTATCGGCGTCAGAATAGACCGCAACGGTCTTGATGCCCATCTTACGGGCTGATTTGATTACGCGACAAGCAATCTCACCGCGGTTTGCAATCAGGATTTTATCGAACATGTGTCCGTTTCCTTTTCAATAGCTTACTTGAGACGATCTTAAAGAGGGATGTTGCCGTGCTTGCGCTCGGGGTTCTTCAGATCTTTGTTCTTCAGCATTGCGAGAGATTGACAGATACGACGACGTGTACCGTGTGGCATGATCACATCATCAATGAAGCCGCGGCCACCAGCCTTGAACGGGTTGGCGAAGTTGCGGGCATATTCGTCTGTGCGTTCTTGAATTTTATCAGCATCGCCGATGTCCTGACGGAAGATGATTTCCACCGCACCTTTGGCACCCATTACCGCGATTTCCGCAGATGGCCATGCGAAGTTCGCATCACCACGCAGGTGTTTGGAGCTCATTACGTCATAAGCACCACCGTAAGCCTTACGGGTAATCACAGTCACTTTTGGTACAGTTGCTTCCGCAAAAGCGTAAAGCAGTTTCGCACCGTGGGTGATGATACCGTTGTATTCCTGATCGGTACCCGGCATGAAGCCTGGTACGTCAACAAATGTCACCAGCGGAATGTTGAACGCATCACAGAAACGAACGAAACGTGCAGCCTTAACGGAGCTGTCGATATCCAGGCAACCCGCCAGAACCATTGGCTGGTTGGCAACAAAACCAACAGTGTCACCATTCATGCGACCAAAGCCGACGATGATGTTTTTGGCGAAGTCAGGCATGATTTCAAAGAAGTGACCTTCATCGACAACTTTTTCAATCAGTTCCTTCATGTCATAAGGCATGTTGGCATTGCTCGGGACCAGCGTATCAAGTGATGCATCATCACGGTCCGCCGGGTCAGTTGTTGGGCGGTGTGGTGCTTTTTCTTTGTTGTTGCTTGGCAGGAAGTCAACAAAGTCGCGCAGCTGTACAAGCGCATCAACATCATTTTCAAAAGCCAGGTGCGCAACACCGGATTTGGTTGTATGCGTGATTGCACCACCGAGTTCTTCCTGTGTGACTTCTTCATGTGTCACAGTCTTAACAACGTCAGGACCAGTTACAAACATGAAGGAGCTGTCTTTAACCATAAAGATAAAGTCAGTCATGGCAGGGGAGTATACTGCACCACCCGCACATGGGCCCATGATCATGGAGATTTGAGGGATCACACCGGAGGCTTCAACATTGCGTTGGAACACATCAGCATAACCACCCAGAGAAGCGATACCTTCCTGAATACGGGCACCACCTGAATCGTTCAGACCGATACATGGCGCGCCAACTTTCATGGCTTGATCCATGATCTTGCAGATTTTCTCAGCGTGTGTTTCTGACAGAGAACCACCGTATACAGTGAAATCCTGAGAGAAAACGAAAACCAGACGACCATTTACAGTACCGTAACCTGTTACAACACCGTCGCCCGGTGTGTGGTCTTGTTCCATACCAAAATCGGTACAGCGGTGTTCAACGAACATGTCCCATTCTTCAAAGGAACCTTCGTCAAGGAAAAGGTCAATTCTTTCACGGGCTGTCAGCTTGCCCTTTTTATGCTGTGAGTCGATACGGCGCTGACCACCGCCCAGACGTGCTTTCGCGCGTTTTTCGTCCAGCATTTGGATAATGTCGTGCATCTATATATGTCCCCTTCGCCCAACCGGGCAGTCGATATATGTGGAAGACTGATGCCTTCCTGAGAGATTGAATAACACAATCGGATACGCTGTTCCAGAAAAAATACGTACTCTAATACCGAATTACCGATTTAATGCAAAAATACCAAATAAGTATTTGATTTTAAAATATTTTATAAAAAGGAAAAGTGAAATTTTATATTTTAGGCAACCCAAGAATGCCAGAAAAATAGCACATAAAATTATCAAAAAGGACATTCTTGGGTAAGAATCGGTGATCAGGTTGATCAGTCTTTGAGAAGTTCAATCCAGGTTGTGACGGATTGCAGGTCTGCGCGCAGGGCTTTTCGGCGGTCAGCTGCTTCCCAGTCTTCACCCCATTGTTCGATCTGATAGGTTTCATCAACCTGGGAATCTTCAAAGGCCTGTTCGCTGTCAATCACGCCTTCGATTAACGCAAGACCGAGGATGATGGAACCTGTGCCATGGGTGGCGATGGAAAGGCCCGCCAGTTCCCAGTCGTTCAGGGCATCAACGGCTTTTTTAAGCGCGTCAATGGCATCCTGGGATTGTTCGATATGGAGAATGCCTGTCTGGGTTTTCAGTGTCGCGCCATAACGGTCTTTTGCCCATTTGATGTGGGGCAGCCAGGTGTCCGACTGGCGCTTGGCAAGGTCGGCAGGGTCATCGGTCCAGTAACAGATAAGATCAGTTTCGCCATATTTTGCGATTTGTTCGACAACGCCATCACGCAATTGACCGATCCGGTCAACGGCTGTGGACGCAAGCGCCATCAGGGGCATGGTGAGGGGCAGGATGTTTTCGTCCTGTGAATCCCATTCTTTTGCAAGGGCTTCAGCCAGTGCTTTGGTGGGCAGGAGCATGGATCGTTTGGCCGGGCTTTTCAGCTGGCGACCATCTAACAGAACACGAAATCCATCGCCGTCCTGATCGACGCTGACGGTCTTATAAAAACGTTTCAGTGGTGCAGATGGATCCATTGTCTTTTCCCCAAATTATCGCCCCTCCCTGAATAACAGGGAAGGGCGTAATAGTTAAATTTGGGGCCTTATTTATTCCCTCCCAGCATATTTAGCAAGCCACCAATTGGATTGTCTGACTTTTCTTCTTTCTTCTGAGTGGTGCCGGAAGAAGATTTTTTCTGGCTGGATTTGATGCCAAGGGCAGTATCACAAGGTGCGCTGTCCGACAGGGCTTTGTCGGTTAGTCCGCTGATCAGCAGGGACACACCACCTGTTGCAATGGCAGAGGCAACGCCCATGGCGGCTTTGGCTGTTTCCAGCGCATCAATACCGATACCAGGCGAAGACAGCGGACCAGTCAGGCGCACCATACTGGCAATACCGCCCGCATTGACGCCTAAATCAACGGAATCGCCACGGGGTTCGGGCTTGATGCCGATATCCAGTGTTTCCTTTGCCAGGTTGATGTTGCCGGAGCTTGAGATGTTCATCACATTGGTTTGAACAGCAATGCGTTTATCGTAATCTGCAACGCCTTTTTCAAAATCCAGATTGACCACCATACAGGCAAAGGGGGTGAATTCACCTTCCGTCCCGCTTGGCAGGATATTTTCCAGAACGCCAGTGACCAGATCACCGCCAAGGAAGTTTACTTTGTCAGACTTGATTTTACCTTCCCCGACATTGATCAGGGTCTTACCCTGCAGCGATGCCATCAGGCCAGCGGCTGATTTACCGGATGCCTTCAGATTGATCTTCATCTGGGTCGCACCGCCATGGATCAGGTCGGTCACCCCTGTTTCTTCAAGGCTTTTGCCCAGTCCCAGGTTCTTGCCTGTCAGATCAACATCAAGATTGGCAGGCAGTTTGCGACCATCAAAATTGATGTGGCCACCAAATGTGCCACCGCCCATAACAAAGTCATGCTGGCCCGTCATTTTTCCGTCTTTAAGCGAGATCACATCAGACAGGTTGTTGAGTGCAAAATCACCCAGGATGAATTTCTTGGCTTTGAAAGACACATCCGCATTTACCGCTTTTAAGCCTTCGATTGGCAAGGGGGCTTTGGGGAAGAGTTTTGCTGGTTTGTCAGAGGTTTCTTTCTTTGGTGCGGGAGCAGCTTCTGCCATTTCTTCACCTTGTGGCAGAACGTCATTCAGCGCAAAGCGGTTGGAGGCAAGTGCCACATTGATATAAGGCTTTTTATTGGCAAGGCTGACGGTAACATCACCGCTTAAGTCCGTCTGGCCGATCTTGATGCTCAAGCCACCTAGCTTATAGGATTTATCGCCATCAGAAACTGTTGCGGCCATTTCAAAGGGGCCGACTTTGCCAACTTTGGCACCGCCCAGTTCTGCCAGCTTGGCGATATTGTCACTTTTGGCGGAAATGGCAAGGTTGAGACCTTTACCTGCTGCGGGTTCTGCAATCTTACCTGTGACATTCACAACGGCCCCAGCTGCTTTCAGCGCCAGATTGACATCCAGAGGATCGCCGCTCATTAACGCATCGGGCGAACCCAGCTGACCTGTCAGTTCCACCACATGATTGTTGAAGGAACCTTTGAACAACAGGTCCAGCGGATCATTCAGGTCGGCGGCTTTGGCCTGCATGGTATCAATGACGATAGAGGTTTCTTCGCCTTTCTGACCATCTTTATAGGTGAAACGTGCTTTATCAATACGGACCGCACTGACGGCAGGCAGGCTGCCACCGGATGCGCTTTCAGACTTTTCTTCTTCTTTCTTTTCGGTGGAAGCCTCACCCATCATCCAGTTACCTTTTCCGGATTTATCGGTTTCCAGCAGGATGTCTGGTTCAATCAGCACCAGTTCAACGATATGGATATCGCCGAAGATCAGGGGCAGGAGTTTCATTTCCGCAGCAAAGCTTTTCAGCTTGACCATTTCCGGGCGTGATCCCCAGCTTGCGTTGGCAAAGGTGACGCCATCAACCCGGACTTTTGGGCTGAGGGAGATTTCAAGATTAAGATCACCTGCAATCACCAGATCACGGCCTGTGGCCGCCTTGGCTTCTTCCGCGATCATGCCTTTATATTGGTTGAAGTCCATGGAGCTGAGGATTGCAACACCCGCAACAATACCCCCCACGATGACGGCAAAAATACCGCCGACAATTAATTTAATGCGTCCCATATGCTCAAGTCTCCATCGCTTTTTTTATCGCCTGTGTCAGTTCTGAATAGTCATGGATGACTGAAACTGCACCAGCCTCCATCAGTTCGTCTGGTTCATGATACCCCCAGGCAACGCCAATTGATTTTACATTTGCGTTACATGCCATATGGATATCGTAAGTCGTATCGCCAATTACAATTGCATTCTGCGTTTCCACCCCGGTTTTATTGAGGGCTTTTTCCACCATTTCAGGGTCCGGTTTGCCGCGCGCCCGACACGCCGTCTGAAGAGTGGTGAATTTCTTTTCCAGATTGTGGGTTTGCAAGGTTGGAATTAAACCGCGCATTGCCTTGCCTGTAGCAACGCCAAGTAACCATCCGTCGTCTTCCAATTGATTAAGCGCATCGACGGTGCCGGGGAAAAGCGGTTCTTCCACATCATCATTTATGCGCATGGTGCGGAAATGGTTACGATAGCATTCGGCCATTTCATCACATTGTGATTGGGTGAGACCGTCAATCAGGTTTGCCATAGCAATTTCAAGGGGTAATCCAACGACTCTGCGTACCGAGTCGCGCCCTAATTTGTCGATTCCATAGGTTTTACAGGTCAGGTCCATGGCTTTGATAATGGAATGCTGACTGTCTACCAATGTACCGTCACAGTCGAAAATCGCCAGTTGTAAAGGGGTCTCAGTGTTCAAAAGGGGCTCCATTTGGAAAAAAAGTCATAATCATAAATATTTAGCTTGCACTCTTTGACGTGCGACACAATCATTTTAATGATCTTACTTTTCAAATGCTTCTACAAATGTAGAAAATTTGCAAGATTTAAGGCACAGTTTTGAAAACAAAGACAATTGAATATCTTTGAGAAATACGTGCGTTGAATTTATGAGAGTGGCAAGACAGCGTGATTATACATTCGTTTAGTTTTGTTAAGTCGAGCGATAGGGAAAAAAGTCTAGGAGGCTAATTCATGAAATTTTTAAAAACAGCCGTTGCATTGAGCGCACTCCCATTTTTGGCAGCTTGTGCATCTAACTGGGATGTAGAAGGCGCTAAAATGGCACCGAACGATGGTTCGGCTTTCCAGAAAGAACTTCAAGGCGAATATGCACGTCTTGCAGGCCTGGAACGTGACGAAGGCGATTGGCGCGATGCACGCCGCTTCGTGTCCAAAGCACGTGCGGCCACGATGGGCGATGTAGAACCGCAAATGGTTGCAGATCGTCGCATTCCGGATGATAAAGTTGAAGAACTGACCATGGCGCGCAACAAGCTGACCATGGCGTTTGCGCAGGGCGGCAAGGTGAAATACCCACAAGCTGCGGCGCGTGCACAAGCTGGCTTTGACTGCTGGATGCAGGAACAGGAAGAAAACTTCCAGCCGGAAGATATCGAAGCATGTAAAAAGTACTTCATGGCTGGTCTGGCTGACATGGCAGAGAAAAAGCCAATGATGAAGAAGATGGATGACATCGTTGTCTATTTCGACTTCAACAGCTCGATGCTGACAGACGAAGCCAAAGGCCTGCTGGTGAAAGCTTCCATGATGGGTCGAGGTGCTGATGCGCTGATGGTTGAAGGTCATACGGACACCAAAGGTGACTCTGCTTACAACGAAGCGCTGGCACTTTCTCGTGCGCAAGCGGTTTCCGACTTCCTGAAATCTCATGGTATTTCTGGCAAGTCCATCCGTGTGGGCGCAAGCGGTGAGAACATGAATGCAGTTACAACAGGCGACAATGTGGAGGAAGCACGTAACCGCCGTGTAACCATCAAGTTCAAATAAGATAAGCGATTATCTTTAATGAAGAAGGCGGCTCCTGATTTTCTGGGGCCGCCTTTTTTTATTCTGCGTCTTCGTCTTCGTCTTCGTCTGTTTCAGCCTCGGTGTCGGCAAACACCGCATCAAAACAGGTCATCAGCAGACTATCAACTTCCTGCATGGTGATCCAGATGCCGAGGTCCTGCAGGGACGTCACCCCATGTTCAGAAATGCCGCAAGGCACGATTCCCCCAAAGTGGGACAGGTCAGGTTCTACATTCAGGGAGATCCCATGGAAGGTGACCCATTTGCGCACACGTACACCAATGGCACCAATTTTATCTTCACGACCCATGCCCCGATCCACCCAGATGCCAACGCGGCCTTCGCGGCGTTCCCCCTGAATGTTAAAGGTGGCAAGGGTTTGAATAACCCATTCTTCCAGATTGCTGACGAATTTACGGATGTCACGTCCGCGCTTTGACAGGTCCAGCATGACATAGGCAATACGTTGTCCGGGGCCGTGATAAGTGTACTGACCGCCACGTCCGGCGTCATAAACGGGGAAACGTTCAGGGTCGATCAGGTCTTTCGGGTCCGCGCTGGTCCCGGCCGTGTAAAGTGGCGGATGTTCCAGCAACCAGATACATTCCGGAGCCTCGCCTTTTTGAATTTCACTAACACGTTGTTCCATAAAGGAAAGCGCTTCTTCGTACGGCACTTCATCGTCGCTAAAACGCCATTCGATGCCGTTTCTTAACAAAGATGTAAAATTTTTATCATTCATGTCTTGATCTATCTGAAGAGTTTGTTTATACCCACGCCCACACAAGATGTTCGGGTGATTAAAAAACCTCATACACCCTTCCAACATCTTATGCCACAAAATATGCGGTCGTGGCGGAATTGGTAGACGCGTAGCGTTGAGGTCGCTATGGGCTAACCCCCGTGGAAGTTCGAGTCTTCTCGACCGCACCATAAAATCCCTGCTTCAGTGATGAGGCGGGGATTTTTTGTTTTGGGCGGTCTCAACAAAAGTTCCCCCTTCTGATAGAAAATCATTATACTGACCCAATAAGCGGGCATCAGACCAATCGTGTGTCCTGAAAACCGGGAATGAGTATTTTATGGGCCGTATGACAAACAGGATTGTTGGGGGCGCGGTTTTACTGACCCTCATCGTCTTTGGGGCGGACCTGTTGTTTCCTTTAGGGGTGGCAATGGGGGTCGGCTATGTTGTCCCTGTCATACTGATCAGCCGGACACGATCTTCCACGCATGTCTGGACCTGTGTTTTTATCTGCAGTCTTTTAATTGCTGTTGGCTACTTCCTGTCTGATATGGGCAGTGAAGAATGGATTGTGCTGACAAATCGACTGTTGTCGCTGGGGGCGATCTGGGCGGTGGGATATGGCTTGCTTCGGCATCTGAAAAGTGAGCGGGTGACGAACAGGTCCCGGCAGGAGCTTTTATCTTTTCTGAATGCCTCTACCGATTATGCCGCGCTGGTGGAACAAGACGGCACCATCGTGATTGCAAACAAAAACCTTGAAGATATGTATGAGGATGAACGCAAAAACGCGGATGGCACCCTGACGGGAATGCCTATGTTCAGAGAGCCGATTACGGAGCTCGGGCGCAGGCGGCAAAAGTGGCATCAGCGGGTGTTTGAAACCGGAAACGCCTTTGAGCAGATCGATAAGGATGGGGATCATTATTATTCCAACCGATATCACCCTGTGCTGGATGATGAAGGCAATGTGTACCGGGTGGCGATTTCGGTTCGGGATCTGACCAAGGAAAAAGAAGCAGAAAAACTGTGGCTTGCCAGTGAGCAGCGCTTTAAAGACCTGTTGGAAAACTCCATTCAAGGGGTCTATGTCCATAAAGAGTGGAACCTTTTGTTTGCCAATAATGCCATGGCGCGGATTTTGGGCTATGAAAAGGTGGATGACTTTTTGAAGCTTGAAAATGTTGAGCAGTTCATTGCGCCGGAAGAACGCGACAGGCTGCATCAATATCGCAAAAACCGTGAAAACGGCATGACAGCCCCCACCCAGCATATCGCACGATATCTTAAGAAAGACGGCACCAAGGTCTGGCTGGAATCCTTTAACAATCTGGTGACCTGGTATGATGAACAGGTGGTGCAGACCACCGTGGTGGATGTAACCGAACGCGTGATTGCCGAACAGAAATCCATGGTGGCAAGTCAGGCGAAATCGGATTTCTTATCCTTGCTGAGCCATGAATTCAGGACGCCCTTGAATTCCATCAACGGTTTTGTACAGTTGTTGCTGGGCAATTCGCAATCCAACCTGACAGACAAGCAGTTGGAGATGCTGACCTACATTCAGCACAACGGGGATGAGCTGCTTTATATGGTGGATAAACTGATTGAATTTACCGCCCTTGAAGATGCGGATTTCAATCCGGAAACGCTTCATGTCAACCAGATTGTCTCTGATGTTTTGGAAGCCCATCAGCATGTTGGGGAAAAGTCCAAAGTCCATCTGGTCAATACCAGCAGCAACTGTTGCTCGGTCAAATGCAGCGAGACGCACCTGAAGCGTATTCTTGGGGAATTTGTTGAAAATGCCATCAAATTTAATATCGAAGATGGTACCGTGATCGTCAAATGCATGCATCATCATGGCGACATGGTGCGCATCCGTGTGGAAGATTCCGGCCAGGGGATCATTGATAAACATAAGGGCGACTTGTTTCAGCCCTTTAATCGGTTGGGGCGGGAAAATGGATCTATTCCCGGTGTTGGCATTGGTCTTTGCGTTGCCCAGAAAACGGCTGAGCAAATTGGCGGGAATATCGGGTTTGAACCCAACCAGGAAGGCGGCAGTATCTTCTGGGTCGATGTACCCAGTGCGGATCAATCAGCCGAATAAGTGAACGAGAAATCCCGTTTGCGTGATGGCACCGATAAATATGCCGCCAGTGGCAGCGGCGATGATCACAGGGACGGCATTTCGACCCGCAAGGGTGAACCAGTCCATCAGACTGCCAGGACGCGCATCATCTTGTTTGCCGGGAAAGAAAAAGGCGTGAAGTTGCGATAGGGCGACTATAAGGCTGCTGGCTGCAATTGCGTGTATAGCAGATAGGCCTGGCGATAGTCTGAACATAATCAGTTCTAGGCCAAGGATCAGAAGAATTGTGCAAAGAAAGGCAACGGGGAGGGCGAAAACCTTTCTGGAGGATGATCTCAATATAAGGAACAGGATGCCCCCGAAAACCGTTATGAGACTGATCAGCAAGCTTCTGGAAATCTGGGCTGAAAGATCAATTGTATGTCCTAACTGACCAATCAGGAAAAGAAGAAGAGAAAGGGCGGTTGCGGTCAGGCTGATAGACAAGACCCCTAGGGCGGAGGATTCCAAAAGGCTGAGGAGGGATGGTTTTTCTTTTTGATCGGCGGATTGTCGGGCTCTGTAAACTGATACCGGGGCGCAGAGCAACAGAAGAAACAATGTCGATTGCATAAAGCCAGTTAGTGCAAGTGTAAGGATGGTGACAATTGGGAAAAATTGGCGGACGCGGTTTATGAGAGGTGTTTCTTCCCGGTTTGTTTTTATGCGCCAATACTGAAACAAGCCATAAGGGGTGACAATGAGAAAGACTAATAAGATTTGTAGTCCAAAATAGGTAGTGCCTGTTCGATAAATTTCTTCCAGATAAAGTAAGGTGAAGGCCCAGGCCCAGAACTTTTGATCTAGCCACGTCGGGATAAGTGATTTGTGGGTGGTGGGAATAAACAGCTGATAGAGCTTTGCAATCATCTGTTGTCCAAAACCGAGATAGTCAAGTTTTGATCCGATGACAACGGCAAAGGAAAGCATTGTGGTTGCAATGCCCAGACTAACACCAAACACGGCTTCTGTTGAAAACCAGTAATGAAGAAAGAGATTCTGTGCACTGGTATCCGGCAGGAAGGCAATGATCAGAAGGGTAAGCCCGGCCAGGAGTGCAAGTGGCAAGGCAAGGACCCTTCGTGTTGCTTCCAGCAAGAGGATTAAACCAACCGTGGCAAAGATCCAGTCAATGTAGAGACTACTTTTCATGATGTCATGAAGGTTTGTAATGAAAAACAGGAAGTACAGGATGCCAATACTTCCTGCAAAGGCAAGAAGGTAATCAGATGTTTGGGCGGATGTGTCTTTTTTATTCTGACTGGAAGGGTAACACAAAAGCCCTAAAAATACCGCATAGCCAAGTGTCAGAATTTTAAGTTCTGTGACGCTGAGGATTAAGAAACCCAACTGATGGGAAAGCGGAGAAGCAAACCATAGCATTGCGGTGACCCAGCAAAGGGAAAGCCCGGTGACGAAAAGATTTGTTTTTGCGTTTAGCTTTCTTGTGCGCATGTCTGACACGGATGTCCTTTTGTTATATTTATTTAAGACGTTAGCAGAAATTACTTTATCATAGATGAAAAAACATTGAACTTGTCTAAGTATCTGGCTACCGTCGCGACACTGAAAAACTCAAGAAAAAGTATAATCGATGAGCATAGTTAAAAACGGCAAATATATCCACTACAAAGGTAATGAATATGTGGTGATGGGTGTGGCGAAACATTCAGAGACCCTGGAAGAACTGGTGGTCTATCAGCCGCAATATGGAGAGCGCGGTATTTGGGTACGCCCGCTTGATATGTTTGTGGAAGATGTGGAAGTGGACGGGCAGACGTTGCCGCGTTTCAAATATGTCGGTGATGAATAGGTTTTTGATAGTTTCTAAAAGATTGCAAAAATATTTCAATCTGCTGGTTGAAAAATAAGGCCCAATGGGCCTTTTTTTATTGTGCTTTTTGTCGATAAAGCTATTGTGGCAGAAGGAAACGTCCTTCTTGCAGGACAATCGTGATCAAACAAAAAAGACGATGGCTGCAGGATTTTTAATGCTTCAGGAGAGGGGAGCATTAGAGACCAAAAAATTAAATTCGAATCGCTGTCGAAATTTATAGGGTAACACCTAGCCACACAAAGGGGACGAGTGCATGGCAGATGAAGAAAAAAAGAATACTGAGGCAAAATTCCGTCAGGGCGCGCTGGACTACCACCGCTTTCCTGTACCGGGTAAAATCAGTGTAACTGCAACAAAACCACTGGCAAACCAACGCGACCTTGCGCTGGCTTATTCACCAGGCGTGGCCTTTGCCTGTGAAGAGATTGTGCGTGATGAAAAAGAAGCGGCAAACATGACCGCACGCGGCAATCTGGTGGGCGTTATTTCCAACGGGACGGCCGTTCTGGGCTTGGGTGCCATTGGACCGCTGGCGTCAAAGCCGGTGATGGAAGGTAAAGGCGTTCTCTTCAAGAAATTTGCCGATATTGATGTGTTTGATATCGAAGTTGAAGAACGTGATCCGGAAAAGCTGGTTGATATTATTGCCGCGCTGGAACCAACCTTCGGCGGGATTAACCTTGAAGATATCAAAGCACCTGAATGTTTTTATGTCGAGCGCGAACTGAAAGAACGCTGCAACATTCCGGTCTTCCACGATGACCAGCATGGTACAGCCATTATTGTGGGCGCTGCGATCAAGAACGCGCTGCGCATCATCGGCAAAGATATCAAGAACGTGAAGCTTGTGGCATCCGGTGCGGGGGCTGCGGCTCTTTCGTGTCTGAACGTGCTGAAGCACATGGGTCTGCCCCGTGAAAATATCACCGTCTGTGATATCGTTGGTGTGGTCTATAAAGGTCGCACGGAAGAGATGGACGAATATAAAGAAGTTTTCGCCATCGATACTGATCATCGCACCATGGATGAAGCCATTGAAGGTGCAGACATCTTCCTCGGTCTTTCTGCCCCAGGGGTGCTGAAGCAGGAAATGGTCGCCAAGATGGGTGAGCAGCCGATCATCTTTGCATTGGCCAACCCGGAACCTGAAATTCGCCCGGAACTGGCCAAAGAAGTGCGCCCGGACTGCATCATGGCGACAGGTCGTTCTGACTATCCAAACCAGGTGAACAACGTTTTATGTTTCCCATACATCTTCCGAGGTGCGTTGGATGTAGGGGCGACAACCATTAATGCTGAAATGAAAATGGCCTGTGTGGAAGCGCTGGCTGATCTGGCATTGGTGGAAGCGGATGAACGAGTGACCAAAGCTTATGGTGAAGAAAACCTTTGTTTTGGCCCGGAATATCTGATCCCGAAACCGTTTGATCCACGTCTGATCCTGAACGTGACTTTGGCCGTTGCCAAAGCGGCGATGGATAGTGGCGTTGCCACACGTCCGATCGATGATTTCCGTGCGTATCGTGAAAAACTGTCACAGTTCGTTTATCGTTCCGGCATGATCATGAAGCCTGTGTTTGAACAGGCAAAACGTAATCCTAAGAAGATCGTTTATGCTGAAGGGGAAGATGATCGCGTATTGCGCGCGGTTCAGATCGTTGTGGATGATGGTCTGGCAACACCGATCCTGATCGGTCGCCGTGATGTAATTGAGAAAAAGATCAAAGACCTGGGTTTGCGTCTGGAAGTCGATAAAGATATCGAGATTGTCGAGATCATGCGTGATTTCCGCCTACACAGTTATGGTGATTACTATCACCGTCTGATGGGGCGTCGCGGTATTTCACCGTCAGCAGCCCTTAGCCTGGTGCGTACCCGTCCGACCATTCTGGCCTCCATCATGGTGCGCCGGGGGGAAGCCGATGCCATGATCTGTGGGACTTCGGGGCGTTACGGTAAGCATCTGGAACAGTTGGAAGGTGTGATCGGTATTCGTGAGAAACAGTCCGTTCTGGCTGCGATGAACCTTGTGATCATGGAAAAAGACACGCTCTTTATGTGTGATACCTACGTGAACTATGACCCGACGGCCGAACAGCTGGCGGAGATTACGTTGATGGCGGCGGAAGAAGTGCGTCGTTTTGGTATCACGCCAAAAGTTGCGCTGTTGTGTCATTCCAACTTCGGTAACCGTGACAACGAGTCATCGTTTAAAATGCGCCGCGTGCGTGAGTTGGTGCTGGAACAGGATCCAAAACTGGAAATCGAAGGCGAGATGCATTCCGATGCTGCGCTTTCTGAACAGCTGCGTAACAACATCTTCCCGAACTCGCGTTTGCGCGGGTCGGCGAACCTGTTGATTATGCCAAATCTGGATTCCGCTAACATCGCCTATAACCTGGTGAAAATGACGGCTGATGGCCTGCCTGTTGGTCCGTTGTTGCTAGGGGCTGCGAAACCTGCACATATCCTGTCACCATCTGCCACTGTGCGTGCAGTGGTGAACGTCAGTGCGGTTGCAGTTGTGGATGCACAAATCCACGCTGGTGAGTCGGAGTAAGTTCGACGTGACGGATATGCCTGAAAAGCAAATCGTTGAAGAAACGGATGTGCAACCCGATGTCGAGATCGAAGAAGGGGATGCATTCGGTTTGGGGGAGGAACACCTCTCCCAACTTCACGATCATTTGCGTGATGGCAATGAAGAAGCTGTAAAAGAACTGTTTGACGATCTGCACTATGCGGATGCTGCAGATATCTTGCAGCAGCTTAAATCTGATGACCGTTCGCAGGTTTATCAGATCGTCGGGGATGAAGTTGACCCGGACGTTATTTCAGAACTCGACGAAGATATCCTTGAAGAAGTCGTTGATGAAATGGGTGCCGATCAGGTTGCCCAGGTCATCGTCGAGATGGATAGCGATGACGCTTTGGCCGTTATCGAAGAACTGGACGAAGAAGACCAGAAAGAAGTCTTGGAAGCGCTTCCTCACGGGGAAGAACGCCAGGCGATTTTAGAAGGTCTGTCTTTCCCGGAAGATTCCGCTGGTCGTTTGATGCAGCGCGAACTCGTCACTGTCCCTGCTTTCTGGACGGTGGGCGAGACGCTGGATTATCTGCGCGGTGATGTGGATTTACCAGATGATTTCTATGAAATCTTTGTGGTGGACCCAAAATTCAATCCCCTGGGTACCGTGCAGCTTAGCCGGTTGATGCGCAACAAGCGCCCGGTGCGGATCGGCAATCTGATGGAAGAACAATTGACCACCATTCCGGTCGATACCGATCAGGAAGCGGTGGCTTTTATTTTCCGGGACCGTGACCTGGTATCAGCCCCTGTTGTCGATGACAATTCGCGTCTCTTGGGTGTGATCACAGTCGATGACGTTCTCGACGTTATTGATGAAGAACACGAAGAAGACATCATGCGTATGGGGGGGGTAACCCAGGATGAGTTCTATAGCTCCGCCATGGATGCGGCGAAATCACGGGTCTGGTGGCTTGTGGTCAATCTGGGGACGGCCATTCTGGCGTCCGTTGTAATCGGTTTGTTCACCGATACGATTGAACAGTTGGTTGCGCTCGCCGTCCTGATGCCGATTGTGGCTTCCATGGGCGGAAATGCGGGGACGCAGACCCTGACCATTGCGGTGCGTGCCATTGCCATGAATGAATTGACGCCTGCCAACGCCATTCGAGTAGTGGGCAAGGAAGTCGCTGTTGGTTGTGTAAACGGGGCGGTCTTTGCTGTCCTTGTCGGGCTTGCCACCTGGGCCTGGTTTGGCGACGGGGCTTTGGCAGGCGTGATCGGGGCGGCCATGATTGTGAATATGGTGGTGGCTGGATTTGCAGGTGCGCTCATCCCGGTTGCGCTGGATCGATTTGGGGCGGACCCTGCGATTTCATCCTCTGTCTTTTTGACGACCGTCACAGACGTTGTGGGCTTCTTCGCCTTTTTAGGGCTGGCGGCCCTGGTCCTTCTTTGATAGAAAACGACATGGCAGAAAGAAAATGCTTTACGTTTACGTAAAGGTAAATTAAGCTTTGCGCGTTATGAGTGATCAAAAGAAAACAACATTCAGCATTACGGATTTATCCAAAGAGTTCGATATCACCACGCGAACCATCCGTTTCTATGAAGATAAAGGTCTGATTTCGCCTGCGCGCGAAGGACAGCGCCGGATTTATTCTCAGCGTGATCGCGTTCGTCTACGCTTGATTATGCGCGGTAAACGCCTTGGTTTTGCCCTGTCTGAAATTCAGGAATTGATCGATCTTTATGATACGGACAGATCAGAAGTTACCCAATTACAGGTCTTTCTGGACCGTATTCAGGAACGTCGCACGGCCCTGACCCAGCAACAGGCAGATATCGAAGCCATGCTGGGTGAGCTGGATACACTGGAAGATCAGTGTTCGACCCTTCTTAAAAATAAAAAAGCCTAACTTTTCGTCTGTGACCTTGGTCGGTGATCAGGGTATTTGTTTGATCTAATAGTTAACCTTTACGTAAACGTAAATTGAAGAGAGTGCCCCCCCCATGACTGATTTAATTCACCCAAAATCCATCGTGACCCATCGCAGTGTCGTTCAGCAGTGGGAATGTGATCATATGGGGCACCTGAATGTGCGTCACTATATGGCAAAATTTGATGATGCTGCCTGGAATTTGTTGGCGGAGCTGGGGATCAACAAGAAATATTTCTCCGAACGTAATGGCGGTGTGGCGGCTGTGGATCATCATGTGACCTATAAAAAAGAAATGGTCGCAGGTGACAGTGTAACAGTGCGCACCCATCTGGCGCTGTTTGAAGGCAAGAAATTCAAGATGATCCATCGCATGTTCGACAGTATCACGGGTGATCTGGTTGCCGATTGCGAATTGTTTGGTGTCCATATGGATCAGACGGCGCGCCGTGCGTCTGAAATCCCGAAAGATATTCTGGCAAAAGGGCAGGCTTTTTTGGGTGAAACGAAAAAGGCGGCGGAGTAAGTCATGAGCCAGTTTCAGCCCAGGTCAGAAAATTATATCGAGATCGTCCAGCAGGCTTTCGCCAAGCAAGGTTTTATGGAACATCTGGGCGTGGAGATGGTTGAAATCCAGCCTGGGTTTTGTGAGCTTCATATCCCGTTCAAGTCGGAACTGGATCAGCATCATGGCTATTTCCATGGTGGTGTGATTGGGACATTGGCTGATGTCTCCGGTGGCTTTGCGGGATATTCCTTGCTGGCAGAAGGTCAGGCCATGCTGACTGTGGAATATAAACTGAATATCATGGCCCCTGGCGCTGGTGATTATCTGAAAGGAGTAGGGCGCGTGGTTAAACATGGCCGCACCCTGACTGTAACCAACATTGATGTGTATGCAGTGACAGAGGGGCATGAAACTCATTGTGCATGTGCGATACAGACATTGATGGCTGTTGATGTGTAGAATTTTTGCAATAACCATAATCTTGGCGTTTATACAAAAGGCTTAATTTTGTCGTTATAGTCTGCTATGTATTTCCCAAAAGATAAATCAACCTTTTTGGGTGGCTGAGATTATGACAATCCGTACTAAATTAATTGGTGCTTTTGCACTGATGCTTGCTTTCGTAATGGTTAATAGCGCGTTGCTGTTGATGATTGCCGGGCAAAGTTCCGATGCATTCGATGAGATTTCCGCATCTTCTAACAAAATTAAAGATAAAGTTCTGCCTTTAATTACCGTTACGCAAGACCTGAAAGTCAATGTGATTCAGGTGCAGCAGTGGCTGACGGATATTTCCGCGACCCGTGGTCTGGATGGTCTGAATGATGGTTTTGATGAAGCCAAGGCCAATGCAGATGAATTTAAAGCCAATCTTGCAGTGGCACTTAAACTGACAGAAGAGCTTAATCAACCCAAACTGACAGCGAGCCTTAAAGAAATGGGCGACGCCTTTGGTCCTTATTATCAGGTCGGTGTTCAGATGGCTGAAGCCTATATTGCTGACGGTCCGGCGGGTGGTAATAAGATGATGGGCAACTTTGATGAAGTTGCGGCCAAGATTCAGGATGGCGTTGGCCAGGTGAACAAAGGTGTTAAAGCCATTGTTAAAGAAAGCCTGACAGAAGAAGGTGAGCTTCTGGCGAAGGATAAAGAAAAGAACAATTCTTTGCGTAATGTTTCGCTTGTGCCGATTGTGATTTCTGTACTTGTTGGTTTTGCTGCGATTATTGCAGTGACCAAGTTGTGCAAGAATATCTCGCAGATGACGGCAACTATGACCGGGCTTTCACAAGGGAAACTGGACACTGAGGTTCATGGTCGTGATCGTTCGGACGAGTTGGGCGAGATGGCAGAGTCTGTTCAAATCTTTAAAGAAAGTGCGATTGAAAACAAGCGCCTTCAGGATGAGCAAAAAGAAGCGGAAGAAAAAGTCAAAAAAGAGCGTCAGGCAACCATGATGCAGATGGCGGACGATCTGGAAGGCCGTGTTTCCGGTAGTATGCAGGAAATTTCAGATGTGCTGACAGACCTGGAAGGTATGGCAGGTCAGATGTCTTCAGCAGCGGATCAGACAAGTGCGCAAAGCCAGGCGGTATCTGCAGCAACCGAAGAAGCAACTGCGAATGTGGAGGCTGTTTCGGCGTCTGGTGCACAATTGACAGCATCAATCAACGAGATTTCTGAGCAGGTCGCAAAATCATCCGAGATTTCAAGTGGTGCGGTTGCCGAAGCACAGGAAACCACCCAGACGATTTCAACGCTGGCTGAAGAAGTTGGGCGTATTGGGGATGTGGTCAAGCTGATCACCGATATTGCGGAACAAACCAATATGCTAGCCTTGAACGCTACCATCGAAGCGGCCCGTGCGGGCGATGCGGGTAAAGGGTTTGCGGTTGTGGCAAGTGAGGTGAAGAACCTTGCCCAACAAACTGCCAAGGCAACCGAAGAGATCGGTGCGCAAATTGGTAAAATTCAAAGTGAGACAACCGGGGCGGTAGATGCGATCGATGGTATTGCTACCACCATCGGGCATTTGAATGAATATACTTCCTCCATTGCTGCTGCTGTTGAAGAACAAAGTGCGGCAACAGGTGAGATTGCCCATAATGTGAATGAAGCAGCCCGTGGTAATGAAGAAGTTTCTTCCAATATTTCCGGCGTGGCGCAAGCTGCCAGTGACACAGGTCGGCTGGCCCATAGCGTTGCGGATTCTGCCAATAATGTGAAAAATGCAAGCCAGCATCTTAGAAGTTCCGTGCAGGAATTTCTGGATGATATCCGGGATGGAAGCTCTGGAAACATCAGGTTCTAAGCTGGTTTTGGTCGGTTAAGGGTGAGGGTGCGTTTGTGCCCTCACTTTTTTTTACAATTCATAAGTTGACGTTTACGTAAACGTAAAATATATTTTTGGCAGATTTTAAAACGCATGAAGATGCACCTTTAGGGAAATGGGAAAGAGTTATGAGCTTCGTAGAATATCCTTCTTTGAACTTTAATCTGGGTGAAACCGCAGACATGATCCGCGATATGGTCAGTTCTTTTGCAAAAGAAGAGATCGCACCAATTGCCGCCAAGACGGATGAAGAAAATGCCTTTCCTAATGACTTGTGGCCGCGCTTTGGGGAGCTGGGTCTTTTGGGGATTACGGTTTCAGAAGAATTTGGCGGGGCAGGGATGTCCTATCTGGAACATGTGATCGCTGTTGAAGAAATCAGCCGTGCCTCTGCTTCTATCGGTCTATCCTATGGTGCGCACTCAAACCTGTGTGTGAACCAGATTTATCGTAATGGTAATCAGGCGCAGAAAGAAAAATATCTGCCAAAACTGATTTCTGGTGAACATATCGGTTCCTTGGCGATGAGTGAGCCAGGTGCGGGTTCCGACGTTGTGTCCATGAAGTTGAAGGCTGAAAAGAAGGGTGATCGTTTCATCCTGAACGGCAATAAGATGTGGATCACCAACGGACCGGACGCTGATACATTGGTTGTTTATGCGAAAACCGATATGGATGCCGGCCCCAAAGGGATCACAGCCTTCATCATTGAAAAAGATTTCCCGGGTTTCTCAACTGCGCAAAAGCTCGATAAGCTTGGGATGCGAGGGTCCAATACCTGTGAGCTTGTGTTCCAGGATTGCGAAGTGCCGGAAGAAAATATTCTGGGTGAATTGAACAAAGGTGTCCGCGTTCTGATGTCCGGTCTGGATTACGAACGTTCTGTTCTTGCAGGTGGACCGACCGGGATTATGCAAGCGTGTATGGATGTTGTTGTCCCCTACATTCACGAACGCAAGCAATTCGGTCAGTCCATCGGCGAGTTCCAGCTGATCCAGGGCAAGGTTGCCGATATGTATTCCACCATGAATGCCTGTAAAGCTTATGTCTATGCGGTAAACGCAGCCTGTGCCCGTGGGGAAACAACCCGTAAGGATGCGGCTGGTGTGATCTTGTATGCAGCTGAAAAAGCAACACAGATGGCCCTGGATGCTATTCAAATTCTGGGTGGCAATGGCTATATCAACGAATATCCAACAGGTCGTCTGCTGCGTGATGCCAAGCTTTATGAAATCGGCGCGGGTACATCCGAAATTCGCCGTATGCTGATCGGTCGCGAACTGTTTAACGAAACCAAATAAGTCCTACATATAAAGCGTCATCCCTGCGAAGGCAGGGATCTTGTTCGAATTTATCAGATCCCGGCCTTCGCCGGGATGACAAAGAGGAAAAAACATGTCTCAGAATGATCCTATCGTAATTGTTGGTTCTGCACGTACGCCCATGGGCGGTATGCAGGGTATGTTCTCTGCCCTGACAGCGTCTGAATTGGGTGGCGAAGCGATTAAAGCGGCTGTGGAACGTGCAGGCGTTAAGGCAGAAGATGTCGGTGAAGTGATCTTCGGGAACGTTCTTGGTGCAGGTCAGGGCCAGGCCCCGGCACGTCAGGCTGCCCTTTCTGGTGGCCTTGAGTTGGCGACAGGCTGTACCACCATCAACAAAATGTGTGGCTCCGGCATGAAAGCTGCGATGCTGTGTCATGATTTGATCAAGGCAGGTGTCAATGATGTGATGGTTGCTGGTGGCATGGAAAGTATGACCAATGCACCGTATCTGCTGGAAAAAGCCCGTGACGGCATGCGTCTGGGCCATGGTCAGGTCAAAGACCATATGTTCCTGGACGGTCTGGAAGACGCCTATGATAAAGGTCGCCTGATGGGCACGTTCGCTGAAGAGTGTGCGCAATCTTATCAGTTTACCCGTGAAGAACAGGATGAATTTGCCATCCGTTCCCTGTCGCGCGCCAATGCTGCGATTGAAGATGGTTCGTTTAAGGCGGAAATCACACCTGTGACGGTCAAGACGCGTAAAAGCGAAACTGTGATCGATACGGATGAGCAGCCAGGTAATGCGCGCCCTGATAAAATTCCATCCCTGCGTCCTGCCTTTGCAAAAGACGGTACGGTGACAGCTGCAAACTCGTCTTCTATCTCTGATGGGGCAGCAGCGCTTGTGATGATGCGTGAAAGTGAAGCTGAAAAGCGTGGGCTGAAGCTAATTGCACGCGTTCTCGGTCACACGACCTTTGCGCAGGAACCAAATCTCTTCACCACCGCCCCTGTTGGCGCGATGAAAGAGCTTTTGGAAAATGTCGGCTGGTCCAAGGACGATGTGGACCTGTGGGAAATTAACGAAGCCTTTGCTGTTGTGACCATGGCCGCCATGCGTGATCTGGAACTGGATGCGGATAAAGTTAACGTTCATGGCGGGGCCTGTGCCTTGGGTCACCCCATCGGTGCATCCGGTGCCCGTGTGATTGTGACGCTGCTCGCAGCGCTTGAAAAATACGGCAAGAAAAACGGTGTGGCGTCCCTGTGTATTGGTGGTGGCGAAGCAACTGCCATGGCCTTTGAACGCGTCGCTTAATTTCAGTAATGATATGTGGAAAATAGAGTCAAACAAATGATTCTGAACGAAGAACAGGTTTTGATCCGCGATATGGTGCGTAACTTCGCCACCGATCGCATCGCCCCGAACGCCCGCCAGTGGGAGGCTGATGAGGCCTTCCCAAAAGAGATTTTTGCCGAGATGGCAGAGCTTGGACTGATGGGGATGGTTGCTCCGGCTGAACACAACGGATCCGAAATTGGCTATGTTGGTTTAGCTTTGGCACTTGAAGAAATTGCAGCAGGAGATGGTGCTTTAAGTACGGTTCTTTCTGTACATAATTCAGTTGGTTATGGGCCAATCTTAAAGTTTGGCAATAACGAGCAGAAAGAGAAGTTTCTTAAGCCAATGGCGGCCGGAGAACAACTTGGATGTTTTGCTTTAACTGAGCCACATACCGGTTCTGATGCGTCTGCTTTGAAGTGTCGCGCCAAGCGTGATGGCGATCATTATGTTCTTAATGGCACCAAGCAATTTATCACCTCCGGCAAGATTGGCGATACGCTCATTGCATTTGCCGTAACTGATCCGGAGGCTGGTGCAAAAGGGATTTCTGCCTTCATCGTGCCGACAGATACGCCCGGATATATCGTTTCTAGCCTGGAACATAAGATGGGTCAGAAGGCATCTGACACCGCACAGATCGTTTTTGAAGACATGCGTTTGCCAGCTGAAAATCTGCTGGGCGAAGAAGGCATGGGATATAAAATTGCGCTTTCAAATCTGGAAAGTGGCCGCATTGGGATCGCATCACAATGTGTCGGTATGGCACGTGCGGCACTGGATGCATCTGTTGAATATGCAAAAGAACGTGAAGCGTTCGGCAAGCCGATTGCCCAACATCAGGCCATCGCATTCAAGCTTTCTGACATGGCAACGCAAATTCATGCCGCGCGTCAGATGGTATTGCACGCTGCCAGCCTTCGCGATGCGGATATGCCGTGCCTGAAAGAGGCCTCCATGGCGAAAGTCTTTGCTTCAGAGATGGCAGAAAAAGTCTGTTCCGAAGCGATCCAGATTTTTGGTGGTTATGGCTATTCATCGGAATTTCCGGTGGAGAAATATTACCGCGATGTACGTATTTGCCAGATTTATGAAGGCACCAGCGAGGTGCAGAAAATCGTCATCTCGCGCGCCGTCTTAAATGGTTAATTCGGCCATCTACTAGGTCCATAAGGTTTTGTTTTTTATATGTTAAATGGTTAACATTTTCAGCTTTGAGGCACTGATCGCAAGATGAAATATAGCAAAGAAACATACCAAAAAACGCGACCTGCGGGCGTAGTTGAAGGGCTTTTATCATGACCCAGAAACCGATTGAATTTTACTTTGATCTGTCTTCGCCATTTGCCTATCTGACCAGCAAGTGGATCGATGATCTGGCGGCCCGATATGACCGCACGGTCACCTGGAAGCCGGTCATGTTGGGCGTTATGTTTAAAGAAACGGGCATGAAGCCGCTGTTCCATCAGCCGCTGCGCGGTGACTATGGCATGCACGACTTTTTACGATCTGCGCGTATGGTCGGTTTGGATGTGGTCATCGCTGATCCGTTTCCGTATCTCGCGCTTGCCCCGTCGCGTGGCTTTTACTGGTTGGAAAAAAACGCACCGGAAAAAGCTGTGGCTTTTGCCAAGCTGGCTTTTAACCGATATTTCGAAGAGGGCGTGGCCCCGGCCAGTGCGGAAGAATTAAAGCTTCTGTGTGATCATCTTGATATTGATGCAAGCACATTGATCGCTGGCATTCGTGAACCTATGATCAAAGATCGCCTGAAAGATGAAACCACCCGCGCCATTGAAAATGGCGTGTTTGGTGCCCCCTTTATAAGAGTTGATGGCGAAGGCTTTTGGGGCAACGATCGAAAGGAACAAATCGATCAATGGCTGAAAACAGGTGGCTGGTGACATGACAGACAAAATCATTGAGTTTTATTTCGAATTTGGCAGCCCCTATGGATATTTCGCCGCCAATCAGATTGAGGCCATTGGCGAAGAGTTTGGCCGCAAGGTCATTTGGAAACCTTATATGCTGGGCTCAGCCTTTGAGAAAACAGGGGCGGTTCCGCTGCGCGATGTTCCGTTAAAAGGCGATTATTGCCTGAACGATTGGGAACGCATCAGCGCCTATACGGGCACGCCCTGGCACCTGCCTGCCAAATTCCCAACCGGAATTCTGGCGGCACCACGCGGGTTTTACTGGCTGATGGATCAAGGTCGTGAAGAGCTTGCCATTAGATTTGCCAAAGCTGCCTACAAAGCTTATTTCGCGGATCGTCGTCCGATGTGGACGAACGAAGAAACCGCAGAAGTTGCCGCAGAGTGTGGCATCGACAAAGAAGAATTCCTGAGCGCTGTTCAGGATAAACACGTTAAAGCAAGATTAATTGAAGAAGGTCAGAAAGCGATTGATCGTGGCGTCTTCGGTTCTCCCTTCATCATCATTGATGGTGAGAGTTTTTGGGGATGGGACCGATTGCCGATGATCCGTGACTGGCTCAAACAGGGGAAGTGGTCATAAATCATGAGCATTCTAAAAACGTCCATCAACACCCGGTCTGACGATTTCAAGGCCAATGCTGAAGCAATGAAAAAGCAGGTTGATGATCTGCGCGAAGTCATTGCGACTGTTAAACAAGGCGGTGGCGTGACAGCCAACGAACGTCATATCCGTCGCGGTAAACTGCTGGCGCGTGAACGTATCCGTCGTCTGCTGGATGTGGGTTCACCATTCTTGGAGCTTTCTCAGCTTGCCGGTTGGGATATGTATCCGGAAGACGGCACCATTGCCGCTGGTGGCGTGATCACCGGGATTGGCCGCATCGAAGGTCAGGAATGTATGGTGGTTGCCAACGATCCAACCGTAAAAGGCGGGTCTTACTATCCCATCACGGTGAAAAAACACCTGCGCGCCCAGGAAATCGCACTGAAAAACAATCTGCCTTGCGTCTACCTAGTGGAATCTGGTGGGGCGAACCTGCCACGTCAGGATGAAGTTTTCCCGGATCGTGATCACTTTGGTCGTATCTTCTATAATCAGGCCAATATGTCGGGTCAGAACATTCCGCAGGTCGCCGTTGTTCACGGGTCCTGTACAGCGGGTGGGGCGTATGTGCCTGCTATGTCGGATGAAAGTATCATTGTAAAAGAACAAGGAACCATCTTCCTGGGCGGCCCCCCACTGGTAAAAGCGGCGACAGGTGAAGTGGTTTCTGCCGAAGATCTGGGTGGTGCGGACGTGCACTGTAAGACATCCGGTGTGGCGGACCATTATGCACAGGATGATGGTCATGCGCTTGCCCTGGCCCGCCAAGTCGTGCGCAACCTCAACCGTGTGAAAAATCCAAACCTGGACATCCGTGAACCGGAAGAGCCACTTTATCCAGCAGAAGAACTTTACGGCATTATCCCGGCTGATACCAAAAAGCCGTTTGATATCCGCGAAGTCATCGCCCGTATCGTTGATGGATCCCGCTTTGATGAATTCAAGGCCCTTTATGGCACAACGATTGTCACTGGTTTTGCGCATCTTTATGGCTATCCGGTCGGGATTGTGGCGAACAACGGTATTCTGTTCTCCGAAGCTGCGCAAAAAGGCGCGCACTTTATCGAGCTTTGTGCTCAACGCGGTATTCCGCTTCTGTATCTGCAAAACATCACCGGCTTTATGGTTGGTCGCAAGTACGAAGCAGAAGGCATCGCTAAACATGGTGCGAAGATGGTAACGGCAACGGCTTGTGCCAATGTGCCAAAAATCACCTGTGTGATCGGTGGCTCCTTTGGTGCGGGCAACTACGCCATGTGTGGCCGTGGCTATGATCCAAACTTCATGTTTATGTGGCCAAATTCTCGTATTTCCGTAATGGGCGGTGAACAGGCCGCAGGCGTGCTGTCCACCATCAAGCGTGATGGGATGGAACGCAAAGGCGAAGAATGGTCAGCCGAGGCTGAAGAAGAATTCAAAAAACCGATCCTTGATAAATATGAAGTCGAAGGTCATCCGTATTACGCCTCAGCCCGTCTGTGGGATGATGGTGTGTTTGATCCGGTTGATACGCGCATGATGCTGGGCTTGTCCCTGTCAGCGTCGCTTAATAAACCAATCGAGCCGACCAACTTCGGCATCTTCAGGATGTAAGGGTGGATCATGACTGAGACTTCAAAAATTGAAATTGATGCACGTGGTGTGGCCACACTGACCATGACGCGCGCAGAGATGCACAACGCTTTTGACGATGTGATGATCGCTGATCTGACAGCGAAATTGAAAGAGCTGGAAGCCAACGATGACGTGCGCGTTGTCGTGTTGGCTGCAGAAGGCAAAAGCTTTTCAGCCGGCGCCGATCTGAACTGGATGAAGCGCATGGCGGCTTATTCTTATGAAGAAAACTTTGAAGATGCCATGGGCTTGGGCGGTCTGATGGAAACATTGAATTTCCTGAAGAAACCGACCATTGCGAAAGTTCAGGGCGCGGCCTTTGGCGGCGGTGTTGGACTGGTTGCGGCCTGTGATATGGCTGTGGGGTCAGAATATGCCAGCTTCTGCCTGTCCGAAGTGAAACTGGGCCTGATCCCGGCGGTGATTTCCCCTTATGTGGTGAATGCCATGGGGCAACGTGCAAGCCGTCGATATATGCTGACAGCAGAACGGTTCAAGGCCGATGAAGCCTTGCGTTTCGGCCTGCTGCATGAAGTTGTGGCGGCGGACGAACTGGACGGTGCGGTTGAAAAACTGATTGAAGCCATGATGGGCAATGGTCCAGCCTCTGTTGCGGCCTGTAAAGACCTGATCTTTGCAGTTTATAACCGTCCAGTGGATGAAACTGTCATTAAAGACACAGCCGAGCGGATTGCCAATCAACGCGCATCTGTCGAAGGGAAAGAAGGCCTTGGCGCTTTTCTTGAAAAACGAAAACCGTCTTGGGTTAAGGGGAACGCATAATGTTTAATAAAATCCTGATTGCCAACCGTGGCGAGATCGCTTGTCGTGTGATCAAAACAGCCCGTCGTATGGGCGTGAAAACTGTCGCTGTCTATTCTGATGCAGATGCGGGCGCCATGCATGTTTCCATGGCGGATGAGGCTTATTATATTGGGGCTTCACCAGCGGCTGAAAGTTATCTTGATTACAACAAGATCATCGAAGTTTGTAAGAAATCCGGTGCGCAAGCCATGCACCCGGGCTATGGCTTCCTGTCTGAAAATGCAGCCTTCTGCCGTGCCTTGGCGGAAAATGACATTACCTTTATCGGCCCACCCGTCGGTGCGATTGAGGCCATGGGGTCAAAATCTGAAGCCAAGAAGATTATGGAAGAAGCCAATGTGCCGCTGGTCCCGGGTTATCACGGGGATGAGCAGGGCATTGAGCTGATGCGCGAACATGCCAACAAGATGGGCTATCCGGTGATCTTGAAAGCCGCTGCTGGCGGCGGTGGTAAAGGCATGCGGATCGTCTGGTCGGAAGATGAGATCGAAGATTCTTATGAGGCCGCCAAACGCGAATCTATGAAAGGCTTTGGCGATGACCACATGCTGGTGGAAAAATATCTGACCAAGCCACGTCACGTGGAAATTCAGGTCTTCGCTGACCAGCATGACGAAGCGGTTTATCTGTTTGAACGTGATTGTTCTGTCCAGCGTCGCCACCAGAAAGTGGTGGAAGAAGCCCCGGCACCGAACATGACGCAGGACCTGCGTCACCGCATGGGTGTGGCAGCTTGTAATGCCGCGCGTGCCATTGGCTATGAAGGCGCAGGCACCGTTGAATTCCTGCTTGATGAAGATGGGTCTTTCTATTTTATGGAAATGAACACCCGTCTTCAGGTGGAACATCCGGTGACAGAATTGATCACAGGCGAAGACCTGGTGGAATGGCAGTTGCGCATCGCATCCGGTCAGCCCATCCCGGTTAAACAGGATGATCTGTCCATCAGCGGTCATGCCATGGAAGTTCGGATTTATGCCGAAGATCCGGATAATGACTTCCTGCCTGCAACGGGGAAGCTGAAACATCTGCGCACACCAGAAGAAAGCGCCCATGTGCGTATTGATACAGGTGTGCGTGAAGGTGATGAAGTCTCGATTTACTATGATCCGATGATTTCAAAACTGATCGTCTGGGGCGACACGCGCGATGGTGCACTTCGTTATATGCGTAAAGCTTTGGCGGACTATCAGGTTGTGGGTTTGACGACCAATATCGAATTTCTGGCAACACTTGTGTCTCATCCGGCATTCGTTAATTTTGACGTGGATACGGGCTTTATTGAACGTCATGAAAACGACCTCTTCCCCGAGCGTGAACATATCACCGACGATGCGCTTGCCTTGGCTTGTCTGGATGTGTTCATTGCCCGCGAAGAAGAAGTGCAGGCACAGGCCGACTGGTCGGGTGATCCGTTCAGCCCATGGCATTCCACAAGCGGTTTCCGCATGAATGATGACAATCATCACGAACTTTATTTTGTGAACGAGGAAGATACCATCACGGTCACATGTCATTATCGTGAAAGTGGCTTTGTTATGGAACTGCCGGGTGGTGACATTCTGGTGCGTGGTGAACGCGATGAAAATGGTGACCTCCTGGCTGATCTGGGTGGTCGCCGCATGAAGGCAACCGTGGTTCGTCATGGTGATGATCTGGAAATTCTGGTTCATGGTCGTGCGCACGCTTTGAAACTGTTTGATCCGCTGTCTGCGGCTGAAAATCAAAATGAAGCGAGTGGGTCACTGACATCGCCTATGCCGGGGAAAGTGGTTTCTGTTCTGGTGGAAAAAGATCAGGAAGTCAAAGAAGGTGACGCCCTGATGATCCTTGAAGCCATGAAGATGGAACATACCATTTCTGCGCCCATGGACGGTGTGGTGGAAGATATCTTCTTTAATGCAGGTGATCAGCTTGAAGAAGGTGTTGAACTGCTGAAAATTCATGGTGAGTAAGACAATGGCTTTACCAAAAAAAGTAAAAATCGTTGAAGTTGGCCCACGTGATGGGCTGCAAAACGAAAAGGAAGTTGTTCCCACGGAAGCGAAAATTCAGCTGATCCATGCGTTGGGTGATGCGGGCCTGTCTGTGATTGAAGCAGGCAGCTTCGTCTCCCCCAAGTGGGTGCCGCAGATGGGTGATAGTGCAGAGATCATGGAGAAAATCACCCGCAAGGATGGTGTCTCTTACCCCGTCCTGACGCCCAACATGAAAGGTTTTGAAGGCGCGCTGGCTGTAGGGGCTGAAGAAGTCGCGATCTTTGGTGCAGCTTCTGAAAGTTTTTCACAGAAGAACATTAATTGTTCCATCGATGAAAGCCTGGAACGGTTCAAACCCGTTGTGGAAGCAGCCAAAAAAGAAAACATCCGCGTGCGTGGTTATGTGTCCTGCGTGGTTGGATGTCCTTATGAAGGTGAAATTGCCGCCGATAAAGTCGCTGAAGTGTCCGCTAAACTTTACGACATGGGCTGCTATGAAATTTCCCTTGGTGATACCGTTGGCGTAGGCACACCGGGCAAGGTGCAGGATATGCTGCGCGCCGTTTCCCAGCAGGTACCAATGGAACATCTGGCGGCACATTTCCATGACACTTACGGTCAGGCCCTTGCCAATATTTATGCAGCCCTTGAAATGGGTGTGGCAACGGTGGATTCATCGGTTGCGGGTCTTGGTGGCTGTCCTTATGCCAAGGGGGCGTCTGGGAACGTTGCGACCGAGGATGTGGTTTACATGCTCAATGGCCTGGGCATTGAAAGCGGTGTTGATCTGGAAAAACTCTGTGAAGCAGGCCGTTTCATCAGTGAAGTGATTAACCGCAAGCCTGCATCTAAGGTTTCTCTGGCTCTTTCTGTTGGTTAAGGTGCCCAGTACACTTCTATCGGGGTCTTTGCCCCACGTAAGACTGCACGGATCGGAAGTTCTTCTTCCGGTCCGTTTTTCATGGCTTCTTCAAAGACCTGCCATTTTTCTTCCCCATAGATAAACAAGGCAATATGGTCTGAATTCAAAATGGTCGGCAGGGTCAGGGTGATGCGCGCTTCCGGCTGGCTTTCTGGATTGATGGCGGCGACTTTTTGTTCCTCGTTAGGCGCAAAGCCTTGGGCAAGTTCCTGTGCTGGTGCGCACGGAAACAGGCTGGCAGTATGACCATCTTCGCCCAGCCCAATAAATAAGCTGGCAAAGGGCAGGGGGAGTGTGCTTAGTTGTCGTTCAACGCCATCCAAGCCTTCTTCGGGTGTTTTATGATCCGTAGTCAGCCCAATAAATTGCGCTGCCGCAGCCGGGCCTTGTAACAGGTGGTTTCGCACCAAAGCTTCATTACTACGATCTGACCCCACCGGGACCCAGCGGTCATCCACCAGGGTCACGGTTACATTTTGCCAGTCCAGATCATGACCGGATAAAGCATCTAGCATAGGGGCAGGGGAGCGACCACCACTTAGGGCGATAGACGCAGTCCCGTCAGATTGAAGTTTCTGTTTTATCTGCGTTGCCATTTTATCGGCCAGTGCCTGGACCCAATCAGCGCGGGTTTCAAATTTTTTGATCTCGACAGTTGGGGCATTCATGGCATTTTGACCTTTGGAAGACTTGCAAATTTTGGAAAAGGATTATACTCAGGCAGCATAGTTTCGCAAATCTTTGAGGGAAGAGATGAATAAATCCGCATTAACAAATCTGATTGCACTGTTAATCACCCTGATCGGTCTGATCAGCACCCAATATAGTGAGATCATTATGATGACGGGCTTATTTGCGCTTTCCGGCAGTATCACCAACTGGCTGGCGATCCATATGCTGTTTGAAAAAATCCCGTTTCTTTATGGGTCCGGCGTCATTCCCAATCGTTTTGAAGACTTCAAGGCTGGGATCAAGCACTTGATCATCGAAGAATTTTTCTCCCATGAACATATTGAAAGGTTCTTTGAAGCCAACAAAAAAGGCATGGGCGGCAATATCGTGGAAAAGGTGGACTTTGATCGGGTCTTTAATGGCTTAAGTGATGCGATTGAAGAATCAAGCCTGGGTGGCATGCTGGCGATGGTTGGCGGCAAAAAGGCCCTGGAACCCCTTCGTGAACCGGTGACCCGCAAACTGGAAGGCATTATTTCTGAACTGGCAGATGGTAATGTGGGCGATGGCATCGGGCAGGATATTACCAGCGGGCTGATCAGCAAAATCGAAGAAATTATTGATCGTCGTCTAGACGAATTGACCCCGGAAAATGTCAAAGAGATCGTGCAGGATATGATCCGCAAACACCTGGGTTGGCTTGTGGTCTGGGGTGGTGTCTTTGGCGGCTTGATTGGTCTGATTGTCGGGCTTATCTGAACGTAACCACGGATGTTGGAGTTTTAAGAGTTATAAAATCACAAATTTAGCGGTTCAATTTTGAACCATCACGTTTCGTTTTGACCTGTTTAATTAAATAAATGTGACACCTACATTTAGACCTTGGAAGTTGGAATAGAGCTTCCTAGATTTAATTTGAGCCCGCAAAAAAGGGTGCTAAAAAACAGGGGTTTCATGAACACGAAACGTGATCACAAGTCACAACCGGATCAGTTATCAGAACGCTATGATGATGTCCGCAAGATGACTTTAAGCCTGAGCGAACATCTCAGTGATGCAGATGCAACTGTTCAGTCCATGGAAGACGCCAGTCCGGCCAAATGGCATTTGGCCCATACGACCTGGTTTTTCGAAACATTGATTTTGCGTGAATTTGCAAAAGGGTATCAGATTTTCAATGATCGATACCCTTTCTTGTTTAATTCCTATTACAACGCCCTTGGTGACCGACAGCCCCGGCCCAAACGTGGCATGCTGACCCGCCCCACATTGGATGAAGTCCTGAGTTATCGCCAATATGTTGATGAGGCCATGACTTCTTTTCTGGCAGGGGATGTGTCTGAAGATGCATTAAATCTGCTGGAACTGGGTCTGAACCATGAACAGCAGCATCAGGAACTGCTGCTGACCGATATCCTGCATCTGTTTGCCCAGAACCCCTTAAAGCCGGAATTCAGACCTGCCATCCCTCTAGAAGTGAAAAAGGCTGATCCATCCCCGTTAAACTGGATGGAATTTGATGGTGGCCTTCATGAGTTTGGACATGATGGCGATGGCTTTGCCTTTGATGCAGAAGGGCCGAAACATCACTTCCATGTGGCGCCGTTCAAGCTTGCCACCCGTTGCGTCAGCAACCGGGAATGGATCGACTTTATTGACCAGGGCGGTTATCAGACCCCGACGATCTGGTTATCCGATGGCTGGGATCGGGTGCAGGCTGAAGGCTGGCAGGCACCGCTTTATTGGGAAAAGATTGAGGATACTTGGTGGTCCATGACCCTGCGCGGTCTGCAACCTGTTGATCTGGACGCCCCCGTCACCCACATTTGTTATTTCGAGGCTGACGCTTATGCCCGCTTTAAAAACAAGCGCTTGCCGACAGAATATGAATGGGAACTGGCAAGTAAAGGCCAAATCATCAATGGTAATATGCTGGCCTCAGACCGTTTGCGCCCCGCGCCAGCCCATGGGGATGGTCTGGTGCAGATGTATGGCGATGTGTGGGAATGGACGCAAAGTCCCTTTACGCCTTATCCCGGATTCAAGCCAGCCCATGGTGCCATTGGCGAATATAACGGCAAATTCATGTGCGGGCAGTATGTGCTGCGCGGGGGATCTTGCGTGACGCCACCGGGCCATATGCGTGCGACCTATCGCAATTTCTTTCACCCTGATAAGCGCTGGCAGTTCACTGGATTGCGTCTGGCGGAGGACCTATGAACTATTTCAATACCCAACAGGTAAACAGTTACCCGCAAGCTTTCCTGAACGATGTGATCATGGGGCTTTCAAAAGAAAACCGATATATCCCGCCGCACTGGCTGTATGATGATCGCGGATCAAAAATCTTTGAAGCCATCACCGATTTGCCGGAATATTATGTGACCCGCACTGAGCTTGCGTTGTTTCATGAAATTGCCCCGATCTTCTGCGATATCATTGGACCCAATGCGTCGCTGGTGGAATATGGCGCAGGCGGGGCGATGAAGGCACGGATTTTCTTAAACGCTTTTGTCGATCCGGCGGAATATGTGGCGATTGATATTTCCTTTGATCACCTGGAACAGTCCTTAAATGACTTGGCACTGGATTATCCTGAACTGAACGTGCGGCCATTGGCGGGTGATTTTATCTCAGGCATTCTGACGACGGATTTGGGTAGTGATACACAGCGGGTCGGTTTCTTCCCCGGTTCCACCATCGGGAACTTGTCCAATGATGATATCAATACCTTTCTGAAACGTGCGCGCGATTATCTGGGTGATGACGCCTATTTCATCTTGGGGGCGGATTTGAGTAAATCACCTGATGTGTTAATCCCGGCCTATGATGATGCGCAAGGGGTGACGGCGGACTTTAACCTGAACCTGCTGACCCGCATCAACCGGGAACTGGACGGCACCATTGATGTGGCAAAGTTCAGACATCGTGCGATCTGGAATGATGAGAAAAGCCGAATTGAGATGCATCTGGAAAGTCAGGAAGACCAAAGCTTTGAAGTTGCTGGTCAGGGATTCAGGCTGTCGAAAGGCCAATCCATCCATACGGAAAATTCCCGCAAATTCAGACGGTCTGAACTGGAACAGCTGACGTCTGATAACGGCTGGAACATGGTGCGTTATGAAACGGATGAAAATGACTATTTCGCCGTCATGCTTTTAAAAGCAGGTGTTTAGGTTTACCATCCAACCATGCCAAGTATCGCCAAACCCTTTGACTGGGATGACCTGAAATACTTCCTTGCCGTTGCCCGTGTGGGGACGTTGCGTGGTGGGGCGGAAAGCATCAATGCCAACCATGCCACGCTATCTCGCAGGCTGAATATGCTGGAAGAAAATATGGGGGCGCGTCTGTTTGATCGCACCCAGTCCGGCCTTGTCCTGACCCAGACCGGGGAAGAACTGCTGCCTCATGCTCAGCGGGTGGAGGAAGAGATTAATGCGGCTTCCAGAACCGTCATCGGTCGTGACCTTGACCCCAAGGGGCCGATCTATTTCAGTATGCCGCCCTTTATGGCCATGTCATTTCTGGCAGAAGAACTGGCCGATTTTTCCAGCCTTTACAAAGACATCGACCTGCATATCGAAGTGACCAACACCATCGTTGATCTGGCGAGACGCGAAGCCGATGTGTCTTTGCGCGTGGTCAGTGAAGTTCATGATGATGTGGTGGGGCGTAAGCTGTCAGGATATTCCAAGGCGGCTTATTGTTCACCGGATTATGCAGAGCAGATGCAGGATAACGGTGGCGAAGGGCTGCACTGGATCGGCTGGATGGAACCGGAAGGCGATACCACAGCTCCATGGATCAAGGAAAGTGCTTATCCCAAAGCCAAGCTGCGCCATCGCATTCATGAAGGTGTACCGCAGATTACATTGGCAACAGCTGGTGTGGGTTTGACGCAAATCCCCTGTTTTATGGGGGATCGTGTATCTGGGCTTGTGCGTGCACCTTTTCAAAAGCCCGTGGTGGATCAGCGCAATATCTGGCTGTTGCTGCATCGTGATTTGCGCAAAACAGCACGGGTGCGTCTGTTTGTGGATTTTCTGGCGGAACGTATCCATAAACGAAAACATGAACTGCTTGTGGAATTTTAGATGAGCCTTGATGTAACGCGCATCCGTCAGGAGATGCAGATAAAAGAAGGCATGATCCATTTCAACAATGCGGGTGGATCGATCATGCCCACCTGTGTGCTGGATGCGCAGCTGAGCTATCTCAAGCTGGAAGCAGAGATCGGTGGATATGAAGCAACCGATCGCTATCGAAGCAAAATTGATGCGACCTATCATTCCATCGCAAGGCTGCTGAACTGTTCTGCCGATGAAGTTGCGATTGTTGAAAATGCAACGGTCGCCTGGTCCATGGCTTTTTATGGGATCGATTTTCAAGCTGGTGATCGTATTCTTTGTGGGGAAGCGGAATATGGATCAAACTATCTGGCTTTCCTCCATCTGCGTGATCAAAAGGGCATCAGTATTGATGTGATCCCGCAAGTTGAAACAGGTGAGCTTGATCTCATAGCGCTGGAAGGGATGATTGATGATCGGGTGAAATTGATCTCCCTTACCCATGTACCCTCTAACAGCGGGCAGGTTAACCCGGTGAAAGAGGTCGGGAAGATCGCAAGAAAGAATAATATTCTCTATCTGGTCGATGCCTGCCAGTCCGCCGGGCAAATGCCGCTGGATGTGGAAGAAATCCACTGTGATATGCTCAGCGCCACCAGCCGGAAATACCTGCGTGGTCCGCGTGGTATGGGGTTTTTATATGTGCGATCTTCGGTTATTAAAAAACTTCTTCCACCCATCATTGACCTGCGTTCTGCCGAACTTGAGGGGCCGGATAAATATAAGCTGGTGCCCACGGCCAAACGATTTGAAAACTGGGAAAACAACTATGCGGCGCTGGTTGGTTTCAAGGTGGCGATTGACTATGCGCTGGATTTGGGGCTGGAAAATATTCAGGCGCGTGTTCAGCAGCTGGCATCTGATTTGCGCAGTAAATTGTCAGAGATCGACCAGCTCACCCTGCATGGTCATCTCGATAATATGTGCGGCATCGTGACCTTTTACATAGAAGGTTTTGAGGCGGAAGAAGTCGTCAGCCACATGCGAGAACAAGGCATCAACCTTAGTACCTCGTATCGCGTCAGCACCCCGATAAATGCTGAGGCTGAGCAACTGCCCAACCTCATCCGCGCATCCGTTCATTATTTCAATCTTGAGGCGGAAACAGATCGCCTTGTTCAGGCTTTGCATCAGATGATAGCTGCAAAAGGCTAGAATGCACCTCGACCATGGCAAGGGTATCCAGCGTGCAGTAATCGATCAGCGCCTGTCTGAGAGTTTGAACTTCTTCGTCGATCAATAAACCAGCGGCGATGGTTTCAAAAGCATAGGCTGCACCCAATCCGTCATTTACATGATCAAGCGCGTCATAGCGAACGGTTGGCGCAAGCGTCGGGCCGACGGCTTTGATGGAGAAAGAACCTTTATATTCCTTGAAATAGGTATAGCCGCGTGCAATCAGCAACAGGTCTTGCAGGCGGCTGATCAGGTTATCAATTTCTTCGGCAAATTCCGGGAAATTCTCTTTCACGCCATTTAAAATTTGGCGCTCGTAACTGGAATAAACAATGATCGGCCCATCAGTAAAGGCAAGTCGATCAACCAATGTTTTGGTGAAGCTATAAGCCGGATTTTCATCCCCATCTGCCAGAAATTCCCAATGGGTCAAGGTATCGTCTTCATCCATATGATGCAGCGACCATTGAAACGGCATGTTCTGGAAGGGACGTGATCCTTCATAAAGTGGCAAAGCTGGTGCAAAGGTTTCAAAATCCAGATAATAGGCCGGGCGCTGGAACTGTTTTAAGGCCTTGGGCAGGTTGTCTGAGATAAAGGGTTTGTCGGTTTGCCAGACCTTGCGCACCGTTGCCTGATTGGCCGTTAGGGAAAAGTCAGTAGGGATGTCACGAGCACTTTCAATCCCCAAATCGGTAAGCTGCTGAAATTTTTTGGATGTCAATCGCGGCAGGTGTAAAATCCAATCTTCGGGCTTATCCCCACAACAGGTGTCGTAGAAATCACATTTCTTGCACTCTGATGTATAAATCGGGGCAGGGGCGTCTTCCTGATGAAGCACATCAAAGGCGGCTTGAATATTATCTTCGACGGGAGGCAGGAACCCCATCAGTTCTTGACGAACAAAAAGCTGATCCCATTCAATCTCGCCCGCGCCACGGATGTAATGTCTATTGATATGAATCAGTTCAGCCGAGGCTACTGTCAGGCCACAACCTTCAAGCACGTGCAGCTGCAGGGCCACGTCATGGGTGTGGTATTCTTTCACGCTGGTGCTGGATTTAACTTCGCGCAGGCCCCATTGGTTGTTGGGTAGACGTTCCAGAATATCAACCCAGATGCGGATGTTTTTATATTCCAGACAGGCTTCGAAGATGGCAGGTACGGTTTCATCCGCCATCAGTTTTTGTGTGGTCTCTAGTGCTTTTTGATGTTCAAAGGCCGCCTCTTCTACCAGAACTCCACCCGGAAACAGTTTACAGGCATGTTCGCCAATCGCAGTCCCGATGGCTTGGATCGATCCGGGTTCAGGCTCAAAATAGGGCAGGGGATCATGGACGGCAAGCCAATGGAATGTCTGGCATCCCATACTGTTGATATAGCGGCTTTTCGTCAGGTAATTGCGTGATCTATCCATAAAACACATCCCTTTCCAAACCGAGTATACAGAAGCCAGATTAAGAGGATAGGGGGTAATTAAAGCGTGTGTTCAGAAATGATTTCATTTTTCGCGGGAAATGGGATAAAGCCATGTGATGGATCAAAAAAACATGCTGAGACCATGACCGTACATTTAAGAAAACTCGCTGCCCGTATCGAAGATATTGAAGAGCTGGAAACCATTCAGGCGCAAAAGCTGAAGGATTACGGCACCATCTTCACCTACACCCGCAATACTCCAAAACGCAAAGATGATCTGCTGGATGGTGGCTCGCTTTATTGGGTGATCAAGGGGCAGTTTCGTGTGCGTCAGGAAATCATCGGTTTTGAAGAAGAAATGGATGATGAAGGGCGCAAATATTGCCTGATCATTCTGAAGCCCGGTCTGGTCCGTACAGAATTGAAAGCGCAAAAAGCCTTTCAGGGCTGGCGCTATTTTGAACCCAAAGACGTCCCGCCTGATCTCGGTGATCGATCAGCCGCAGGCGATGACCTGCCTGATGATATGCAAGCGGAACTTCGTGATTTGGGGCTGCTTTAAGGAAGCACATCCGTTTTATAAAGCTGTACCTTGATCCCGCCATGGGAAAAATGTGTTACGTCGTTGGTGAAGGGAAGGCCTGTCCGGTTTGCCAGACGATCTGAATTTGTCACCAGTCCGACATGCCAACCTGAGAACTCTGCCTTCAAAACATGACCAAGGCTTTGATAGAGTGTCGCCAGCTTCTTCATGTCCCCGATGCGGATTCCATAAGGGGGATTGACCACGACCAGCCCTTTCTCACCTTCCGGGGCTTTCAGATTGCTGAGGGTCTGGTTGGTGAAAGTACAACAGCCTTCAACACCTGCACGTTTTGCATTGGCGCCTGACCGTTCAATCGCCCCTTTGTCCCGGTCAAAACCGTAGAACTGGACATCAGGGGTGATGCTGACATCTTTGGCTTTCATCCGTGACCAGAGGTCTTCATCAAAATTGATGAATTTTTCAAAGGCAAAGGATCGGTTGCGCCCGGCTTTTTTCTTTGATGCGATCTCGGCTGCTTCCAGAACGAAGGTGCCAGACCCGCACATGGGGTCAAGCACAGGCTCTTTGCCGTCATAACCACAATCGCGCAGGATCAGGGCAGCAAGCGTTTCGCGCATGGGGGCTTTGTTCAAGGCCTCTTTTGATCCGCGCTTATGTAGGCCTTCGCCAGATGTATCGATACTGAGGGTACAGCGGTTTTCAAAGATACGGGCTTTGATTGTGACCTCGGCCTCATCAGAGATTTTACAGCCCACATCATCGGTGATGGCGAGTGCGATGCGTTCTGCGGCGGCCTTCTGATGATAGATTTTGGATTTTTTACAAGAAGCTTCCACCCGGACAGGAACGTCACGGCGCAATAGTGTATTCCAGCCCATTTCGCGCGCGCGTTTGTCCAGTTGTGACAGATGCGTGACTTTGAAACTTGCGAGACGCACCAGTACTTTGCTGACGCCGCGCATTTCCAGGTTTGCCCGCCAGGCAACAGACCAGCCGCCAAGGATGGTGACGCCACCATGGTCGCACTTGGGTTTTTTGAACCCTTTTTCAATCGCTTCTGCGCGCACCAGTTGTTCAAAGCCGGGCGCGCAGACGAGGAAGATTTCTAATTCTGTTTCTCTGTTCATGGCGCATTACTACAGGGAATGCGCAGGCGGGTCGATAGATTTCTATGTCTTGCGAAACAGCAGCCGATTAAAGGTCTGTTCCGGCATCCGTGTGATTAACTGGCTCAGCAGGATCACCACGATGAAGGAGAAGATAAACCGCCCGATCAGAATACCTGTTAAATCAGCGCCTAAAGCAAAGATCAAAAGCGTATCTTCGATCATGCTGTGGAACAGCGACATGAAGCTGAGCGACAGGAAAATATCCCGGCCTGACATATTGCCTTCTTTGGCTTCGCGGATAATAAGTGCCCCGCCATATCCCAGTCCGAGCATCACACCGATCATGGTCACAGGGATGGCTTTTTCAGAAATTCCCATCAGCCCCAAAACAGGCGACAGAAGTTTGGAAATAAAATCCGTCACCTTCAGGATTTCCAGAATTTTCAGCAGGACGACCAGCACTAGAATGATCCAGAAGATGGAAAACAACTGAATGGCACTATCGATAGACCATTGCGCCCAACCCGCATCTACTTCGGTTTGGGGTAACCATGAAATGGTAGCGTTATCCTGTAAGAAATTAAAGGCCTGATAAATCGCGTTCAGGATGGCGCCGTAAACCAATGCACCGACGACACGCAACAAGGTTGTGGCGATAAAGCTGGGCCCGGCTTTTTGCACGATGCGTTGTTCGATGGGCAGGCTGTGGGCAATCAGGATCATGGATCCCAAAACCGTTATTTGTGCGACACTCATTGGCGCTTCGGGCAGCAGCGCAATCAGGGTCACCATCCCGGCATAGATGTTCACCAGCATGGCCGTTGTCCAGATGATCCCTGCTTCAGCAGGCAGGCCAACAAGGTCCATAAAGGGGGTAAAGAGACGGGCCACATGTTCAATCATTCCAAATTCAACACCCAGGCGCACCACGATCATAATCGGGACCATGACTTTCAAAAGTTCCCAATAAAGTTTAACGCTGTCGGTGACGGGCTTTTTCAGCCAATGGATGATTGCATTCATGTTTTGCACTTCTTTCTTTTGAACCTGCGCAAACCCTAAAACAATTCCAAACGAAGTTGTGGTCAAATATTGCTTAAATGTGCAATAATATTGCATGGATAAGATTGATCAAAATATACTCACGATCCTGCAGCAGGATGCCAGCCTGACAAATGCAGCATTGGCAGAACGTGTTAACCTGGCCCCAAGCAGCTGTTTGCGCCGGGTTCAGAAGCTTAAGCAGCAGGGCATCATCAAGAAAACGGTTGCCGTGATTGACGAAAAAACGCTTGGCAGAAACTTGCACGCCATTGTTGAAATTGATTTGGCCCGGCACGGTCATCAGGCCTACAGTGCCTTTCAGGAACGGGTCAAACACGAAATTGCCGTGACCAAAGCTTTCAGTATTTCTGGGGAAAGTGATGTGATTTTGAATATCAGCCTGAAGGATATGGAAGAATATCAGGCGTTTTGTGACCGGGTCTTGAACCACGATGACAATGTGCTGCGTTTTCGCACCAACTTTGTCATGCGGGTGATAAAAGAGTGATCATTCAGAAGAATGTGCGGTGCCGTAGACAGCGAGATTATAGAGGAATTCACTTAGACGATCTTGGTCATCATTGAATTTCAGGCCGCATTTTTCACCATGGGCCCAGATGACATAGGCGTCCAGTTCATTCAGAAAGGGCAGGTCAATTTGAACATCACTTGACTGCAGCAATGTGCTGTTCTTCAAAACGATTTTTGCCCCACCAGTCGAGATATCCAGCACCGTGGCCGAATGGCTTTTGCCTTCACTGATCAGGTTGGCAACCACATTGATTTCATGGCGCCGACTGGATCGTTTGTCCATATTGACTGGTTTGAACATATTGCTTCCTCCCAACCTTATCCTATTGATTATAACTTAATAAAGGGTTACGGGCGATAAAAATAAACCAGACGCTGCAATGGGTGCGGGGTTATTGAACTGATCGGCTAGCTCTGAAAGCGATTTCGATAATCTGTGGGTTTAATGCCGATGCGTCTGATAAAGGTACGGCGCATCATATCGACATTGGTGAACCCACAGTGAGAGGCGATGCGCTGCAGGGCCATGTCGCCGTCTTCCAGCAATCTTTTGGCCGCATCAATGCGGGCCTGTTCGATAAATTCCGACGGTGTGTGTCCGGTTTCCTTTTTAAAGGTGCGGCTGAAATTACGCACGCTCATGGCGGATTTTTTGGCCAAAACGGGTAGGCAGAGATCACTTTCCAGATTGTCTAAAATCCATTGCTGTGCAGTTTGAATAGGTCCTTCATTGGCAACTTGCGCCTGAAGATGAACGCTATATTGGGATTGCCCACCGGGGCGTCTTAAAAATACGACCAGCCGCCTTGCGATTTTAAGGGCTAGGTCTCGCCCATAGTCATCTTCAATAAGTTTCAGGGCAAGGTCAATTCCGGCCGTAATTCCGGCAGACGTGCAGAGCGCCCCGTCCTGAATGAAAATGGCGTCCCGGTCGATGTCTGCTTTGGGATAGCGCTCTTTAAGTTCGTCGGCCTGTTGCCAGTGGGTGGTTGCTTTGCGCCCATCCAGCAGGCCAGCCTCCCCGAGGAAGAACGCACCCGTGCAAACGGAACCATAACGTCGAATGTTCGGTGTGTTTTCTTTCAGCCAATCTGTAAACGTTGAATGTTCAAAGGCCTGTTGGTAGGCATGGGTGCCTGCAATGAGAAATGTATCAATGGGTCTGTCTAGCGTTTCCAGTGTCAAATCTGCTTTGACTGTCATGCCTTCAATTTCAATGAAATCGGACCCATCAATGGACAATAATGAAACCTCGTAGCGTATCTTTTTGTCAGATTGCCTGTAGGCCTCACGAAAAGCGGCAAGAGGACCTGAAACATCAAGTGGCTGTGCCTTTGGTGGGACGGCAATGACGATGTGTCTGCTTTCCTGTTTCAAGATTTCTCTGACCCTTGGCTGATGAATAAGGTGATTTGTCCTAAAAAAACGTTAACGTATTATTGAGACATGTTCAAGTGAGGCTTAAGATGTTGGCACGATTGATCAACAAAAGGATAAGACTATGGAAAAACGCTACCCGCTTCCTCCATTTACTGAAGAAACCGCCGCGGAAAAAGTTCGCCTGGCCGAAGATGGCTGGAATGGTCGTAACCCTGAAAAAGTGGCACTCGCTTATTCTGAAGATACCAAATGGCGCAACCGTGCCCATTTTGTCACCAACCGTGCAGAAGCGGCGGATTTTCTGAAAGGCAAATGGGATAAGGAACTTGAATATCGCCTGATCAAGGAGCTATTTGCCTTCAAGGATAATCGCATTTCTGTGCGTTATGCCTATGAATGGCATGACGATAGTGGCAACTGGTATCGATCTTACGGCAATGAAAACTGGGTCTTTAATGAAGATGGCCTGATGATGGAACGCTACGCCAGCATCAATGACCTGCCGATTAAAGAGAGCGAACGCAAATTCCATTGGCCACAGGGCCGCCGACCGGATGATCACCCGGGACTGAGTGAACTTGGCCTATAAAATACAAAACCGCCGTCTCCCATATCAGGAAACGGCGGTTTCTTTTTGCTCAGACCAACCTTATTCAGCAGCCAGTGTTACGGGCTTTTGAAATCGTTCTTCTGCCATGATGTCGGCGACGATGGAGGTTGGTTTGTTTTCGGCATCGGCACGCGCAAAGATTTCTAACAAGGTGTCGTAGATTTTTTCGACCTGTGCCTTGACGACAGCAGGGTCGTAGTCATCGGTTTCGCTAAAGACGTTGATCAGGCCACCAGCATTGATGACGTAATCAGGGGCGTAGAGGATGCCTTTGTCTTTAATCGCCTGACCGTGGTGGTCTTTTGCCAGTTGGTTGTTGGCAGCCCCTGCAACGATGCTGACTTTCAACTGATCCAGTGTCTGATCGTTGATGGTCGCACCCAACGCGCAAGGGGCGTAGATATCCACGTCCTGGCCGTAAACGTCATCCAGACCCACAGCGGTTGCGCCGAATTCATCGACCACACGCTTGATGGCATCGGCGTTGATGTCTGTCACCACCAGCTTGGCACCTGCTTCATGCAGGTCCTTACAGAGGTAGTAACCCACGTTGCCGACACCCTGAACCATGACGCGCAGGTCGGTCAAATCATCCGTTTTCAGCTTGTGCTTCACCGCAGCTTTCAGGCCCATGAAGGTTCCGTAGGCTGTGACAGGAGACGGGTTGCCTGTACCTGTGGATTTACCCCGTACGTGGGCGGTGCTTTCACGGATATAGTCCATGTCCTGCACGGTGGTGCCGACGTCTTCTGCGGTGATGTAAGCGCCATTCAAACGTTCAATCACACGGCCGAAGGCACGCATCAGATCAGGCGTTTTGATTTTCTTCGGATCGCCAATGATTACGGACTTGCCGCCACCCAGATCCAGCCCGGTGATTGCAGCCTTATACGTCATGCCTTTTGAAAGTCGCAGCACATCGGTAATGGCTTCTTGTTCTGTTGCATAGTTCCAGAAACGTGACCCGCCGAGCGCTGGTCCACGGTTGGTGTTGTGAATACCGATGATGCATTTTAAGCCGGTTTCTTCGTCAAAGCCGAACACGACGTTTTCGTGATTGTCAAAATCGGCTGCTTCAAATACGGACATGATCCTCTCCTGTTGTTTGGACTTGTCTTTCTTTTATCTGTGAATTTGTAATATAATTTCAAGAGAAAAAATGGCTTAAGTTGTTGTTTTTAAGGTAATTTTTTGCAATGCAATAAACGTTCTAAAAATTACAGGAAAGAGGTTTGGGGGGATTTATTGCCACCTAAAAACAGTTTCATTTGTAATTTAATTACGTTTTTGCGCAGGTGATGCTTGAGCCCGTTTTTTGGACGTGTTACCCATTGCGCAAAGATGGGACGGTTGAGTAATAATATTTCACGGAGTTTTGGCTTTGGCGGTCTTCCACGGCGGTAATTTAGCAGATGCAGCAGAGAAATTCGGCACCCCAGTCGACGGATGGGTCGATTTATCGACGGGCATCAACCCGAATCCATACCCGATCCCACCCTTGAAAACAGACTTGTGGGGCCGTTTGCCCGATCAGGATTTGCTGGAAGAGTTAAAAATTGCAGCTGCTTCTTATTATAATGTGGCTGATCCTTCGCTGGTGATCCCGGTGTCTGGCACCCAGACCTTGCTGCAAATTCTGCCGCATGTGTTTGAACGGCCAAAGAAGGTGCGCATTCTGGAACCCACATATAAAGAGCATGCCTATTGCTGGGACCTGGCTGGCCACGAGGTTGAAGGTGTTCCTGATCTTCAAACCGCAGAAAAAGACGGTGACATTATTATTGTGGTCAGCCCGAACAATCCGACAGGGGAGATTTATAGTCCGGATGAGCTGATCCAGCTTGCTAAAAGACAACATGCCAAAGGTGGCCTGTTGATCGTGGATGCAGCCTTTGTGGATTGCACGCCAGAGATTGATGTTTCGGCATCAAGCGGGATGGACGGACTGTTGGTCTTGCGATCATTTGGAAAGTTTTTTGGGCTGGCGGGGCTGCGTCTGGGCTTTGTGCTGGTCGGTGGTGTACTTGGGCAGCGTCTGAAAGACGGTATTGGTCCCTGGGCTGTCAATGGTCCGGCTTTGGAGATCGGGCAACGTGCGTTTCGCGATACCGCCTGGATTGACCAGACGCGCCTTGATCTGGCTGCACAGACTGCGAGGTTGGATAAGGTATTGCAGGTTGCTGGATTAAAGGTTTGTGGAGGAACAAATCTTTTTAGATACTGTTCAATCTCTAATGCGCAAGAATTATATGCGTATTTGGCAATTAATGGTATTTTGGTGCGCCCTTTTGTGGATCAGCCGGAATTCCTGCGTTTTGGTCTGCCAGGGGAAGAAAAGGCGTGGGAACGTCTTGAAACAGTGCTAAAGTCTTTTAAGGTGTGATCCGCGTCACATTCGGGGAACTGGAAATAAAGTACTATCTCCCGAGATAGTTTCTTGAGGAAAATTAAAAAATGGCTCTATTTGAAGTAGCAATTTATAACGAGCTTGTGAAACAAGCCATGCAAGCGGGTGAACGTGCGCAGTATAGCGATGATTGGGCAGAAACCCACTATATAGAAGTCAATGCCCGCGATGAAATGGACGCACGTCGTCGTATCCTGCAAAAATACCCAAAGCACAAAGGCTTTATCATTAAAGGTATTACGCCGGGCTGATTGCCTGATTTTTAGGCAGTGATAATCAATTCTTAATAAACTGGTATTACCATTGATCCTTAGTCCATATCGATGAAGGAGAAAAGGTATGTTTGCTGTCGCAACCGGAAATCAAAAAACATTTGAAGTCGGCATCTATAATAAAGAGGTGCGCAACTGCGTGAAAGAAAACAACAGTCATCTTGATTTTGGGGATGAATGGGCAGACGTCCATTACCAGAATATCGTAGCCGTTACGGAAGCCGAAGCCCTGACCATGGTGACGGATCGCTATCCGGCGGACAAAGGCTTCGTTGTTACTTCCCTGAAGGTTTCAAACCGCAGATATTAAGCACGTTCCATTTTTGCAATTTCCTGATCACGCAAGTCCTTGCGACGGATTTTACCCGTTGCGGTCAAAGGCAGGTGATCAACAAATTCGATATGGCGGGGATATTCGTGGGGCGACAATTTGTCTTTCACAAAATTCCTAAGTTCCGTTTCCAGAGCTTCAGTGCCATCATGACCGTCACGAAGGGTGATAAAGGCTTTGATGGCTTCTGTACGTATGGGGTCGGGCACACCGATGACGGCACATAAAGCGACGGCTTCGTGTTTGGTCAGACAGTCTTCAATCTCTGACGGGCCGATGCGATATCCGGCTGAAGTAATTAGGTCGTCATCACGCCCCACAAAGAAGATATATCCATCTTCATCCATATAGCCCTGATCACCCATAATCAGCCAGCCGTTGCGGTATTTCTTTTCGGTTGCTGTCGGATTATCCCAGTATTCCAGCAACTGTACCGGGTCACCTTTATAAACGGCGATGTCGCCAACTTCACCGCGCGGCACTTCGTTCGCATTTTCATCGATGATACGCACGTCATGGCCGGGCACGGGGCGACCCATGGAACCGGGCTTTACGGGCATAAGGGCTGCGCAGTTGGAGACAACGATATTACATTCCGTCTGGCCGTAATATTCATTCAGCGTCAGGCCAAAGGCTTTTTGCCCCCAGTCCAACAGTTCCTGGCCCATCGGCTCACCTGCAACAGTGACGGTGCGCAGTTTTAGGTCAAATCGCCCGGCGATATCATCGACCTGACGCATGATTTTAAGGGCGGTGGGCGGCATAAAGATGTTTCTGACGCCATGGCGTTCCATCAGCTTTAAGGCAGCTTCCGGATCAAATTTGCGGGCGCGATAAGCCAGCACCGGAATGCCCAGATACCAGGCTCCCATCAGGATATTCATCAACCCGCCAATCCAGGCCCATTCCGCAGGGGTCCAGAACAAGTCGTTTTCCTGTGGAGCAAATTCATGGGCCATCTGCACACAGGGGATATGCCCGATGATGGTGCGATGGGCATGAAGGGCCCCCTTTGGGTTCCCTGTGGTCCCAGATGTATAGATGATTAACGCTGGGTCTTCAGCGTTCGTCTCAACGGGTGTGAACTCATCTGTGCAACCTTTCAGGTCGTCATAAAGATCAAGGGCACCGTCGGCCGATCCATCCACCAGATAGACAAATTCAAGGGCAGGGAGTTTGTCGCGCAGTGGTTTGATCTTTTCGTAATTTTCAAGATCGGTGACAAGCACACGCGCGCCGCTGTTTTGCAGGCGAAATTCCAGGGCTTCTTCGCGAAACAGGGTGAAAAGGGGAATGGAGATAAAACCCGCTTTCCAGCTGGCCACATGGGTGGCGGCGGTTTCTAGCGACTGCGTCAGCAGCACGGCAACCCGGTCCCCATGATCGACACCTTTATCGGTAAAAAGGTTCGCCAACTTATTGGTAAAGCGTCTGATCTCATTAAAGCTGTAACGATCTATCCGGCCATCGGCCTGTTCAACGATCAGGGCTTCTTTATCCGGGGTGGCATCGGCATGTACATCACAGACCGAGACTCCCATGTTGAATCGTTCCGGCACCGTCCATTCAAATTTATCGTAGACATCCTGATAAGTGTCATATTGCGTCAGCATGTGTTTAAACCTCCCAAAGTTTCAAAATATTGTAGGGAGACAGAACAAAATGACAATCGCAATTAATGCGTAGGGATCGTAAAATAGTACGTAGAGCGTTCTGGTTTATTCAGGGTTTGCGAATATTTCATAGACATTAACCCCATCCAATACCACGCCGTCATAGCCTTCTTTAATGATGCCATATAGGTAAGACATGGTGTTGCCATACATAAGTTGATGCCAGCTTGGATGCCAGTATTGCACCAGGTGATGGTCCGAACTGAAAGGTGCAAGTTCCAGCACAAAGGAAGGGTTTCCCTGACGCCAGCTGTCTTTCCAGTAAAAGGCTCCGACGTCTGCTGTACCGATGTTCATAATCGCCAGAACCGGGCGGCGTGAACCCAGTTTTTTAAACTGCATCTTGCGCACATTATCACGCCCCAAAGTTTGGGAGCGATGGTGAAATACAGGGGTTGCGACCAGATCATAGTTTGTGTTGTGGATCTTCATGGCATATTCAGCCGCCGAACCCATGCGCGAAGATTCTTCGATCAGCAGATAGTTTTTGACCAGTCCTACGTTGGAAATCGTGTGGGAATTTTCATTGACCGGACGGCGTGGCCAGTTGGGCAGTTTGTTATTCTGGAAACCGCGCCCCGGTGCCACATAGGGCACAAACTTGTTTTTCTGGGCAAAGCGGATGGCTTTATCCACGTCCTTGGGTTTGCTGGCATAATCAATGGTGAAAACTTTCAGGCCCACATCATTGGCGACTTTTAACTGATCCATCGCATCTTTCTGGTCTTTTTCAGATGTGGCTTCGCCGAATTCTTCTTTACCAAAAGACAGGTCCGGTTCAATCAAACCATCAATGGCCTGCAGGTAGGTGGAACTGGGGGCAGAAAGCAGAAGGTCAACATCGACAACCTGCGTCATCAAGCCTTTGGCATCGCGCACAAGAACAACAAAGTCGCGTTTAAACTTGCGGCCATATTTCGCGATATTCTGGATCAGGCGTCGCATTTCCTGGGCATGATCAACTGTTGGACCCTGAAACAGCGTGTTGCCGTCATCATCCTCGCCAAATTCCAGCACCTTGCCTTGGGAGCGCAATTGCGCATCCGCACTGGGGGCTGCCAGTGTTAAACCGAGAATAAGGGCGCTACAAAATCCAACGAGTTTTCTTTTCATCATCACGAGACACTATTTCAGTTTCAATTCATCCATGACTTCTTGTGCTATGGCGAGGCTAGAGGTCAATCCGGGTGATTCTATGCCAAACAAGTTTATAAATCCTAAAATACCATGGACCGATGGCCCCTGAATAAGAAAATCACGCGCTTCTTCACCGGGGGCCTGAATTTTCGGACGCACGCCGGAATAATCTGCATGCAGGTCACCATCTTTCAAATCCGGCCAATAGGTGCGGATGGCATCATAGAAGATATCACCGCGTTTGGGATCAACCTCGTAATCAATGTCATTACCGTCATCCAGCCATTCTACATCCGGACCAAAGCGGGCCTGTCCGCCCATATCCAGGGTCAGATGCACACCAAGGCCTGCTTTTTCCGGCACGGGATAGATCAGGTGAGAAAAGGGTGCTTTGCATCCCAGGCTGAAGTAATTGCCTTTACAGAAATAATCATCAGGGATGTGTTTTGCATCCAGTCCATCAATCAAACGCGCAAGCTTGATCGCGCTTAATCCGGCGGCATTGATCACAATGTCGGCTGTAATAGACATGGGCATTTCCCCGCCGATTTCCAGTGCGATGCCATCGTCGGTGACGCTACCGGACAGGGCGGGGCTGTTCAGGGCCAACATGGCGCCATGTTCTTCTGCGTCCCCCTGCAGGGCGAGCATAAAGGCGTGGGTGTCGATAATCCCGGTAGAAGGCGATAAGAGTGCGGCTTCGCAATTCAGGTTGGGTTCGCGCTGCAGTGCTTCTTCTTTTGAAAGCCAGACAAGATCATTCACGCCATTGTCCGCAGCCTTTTGTTTTAAGGCTTTCAACGCATCCAATTGGTCTGTGGACGTTGCGACAATCAATTTGCCCATCTTGTTATAAGGCACCCCGTGGCTGTCGCAAAAGTCATAAAGCATTTCCTTGCCAGAAACACAGAGTTTGGCTTTCAGGCTGTCTTTTGGATAATAGATGCCCGCATGGATGACTTCACTATTGCGTGAACTGGTCCCCATTCCAATGGCCTTATCTGCCTCAACAATAATGACTTCTTTGCCTGACATGGAAAGAGACCGGGCAACGGCCAGTCCGACAACCCCGGCACCAATAACGATTGCATCAACGCGTTCACTCATATTCAGTATTTTTCCAGTTTATGTTCATTTTGTTTCAGACTATAGGAGAAGACGGTGGCAAAGCTAAAGATATTTTTGTTGTTTCGTTTTAGCTGGTCGGTTTGACGATATAACGCTGATAGATATACCCAACCCCAATCAAGATTCCCCCCAGTCCCAGAAAAGAAATTGCACGTAACAATCCTTCGAGATGTGCCATGTCATAAATGAAGACTTTAAAGACGGTGAGGACCAGTACCGCCATTGCCCCTTTTTGCATATCGGCTTGTTGATAACGGATGGCAAGGGCCATTAAGCCTCCTGCGCACAATAACCAGACCAGCGAATAGATATAAAGTTCTGTTTCACTTATTGTGACGGATTGAAGGTTCGGCCCGGCAAACCAATGATGAATTTCCATTGAAACATAGATGAACAGCAATGCAAATGACGCCACGCCAGCAAAGCGGGCATATTTTTGCTGATCCTTTTCCTTGAAAATGCGAGCGAAGATGAAAGCGAAAACCGCAGGGATAACATAGGCGACAAAAAGCCAGTTGAAAAACGGCCAGTTGCCAATCGGGCTAGGGACCATGAACCAAGGATTATGCAGCAGGACCTGAGAGAGAATAACCTGGCAGGCTGAGATCAGCAGCAAGAGGCGCCATGCGAAATTTCGAATGCGTGATGGATAGCGTTTATTCAGCCAGAAAATGCCAAGACTGTTCATCAGCCAGATGACGGACTGCATGCTTTGTTCTGCAAAGCTGTAACCAGGTTGGTTCAGGGCGATATCGGCAAAATCATGGACCATCAAGGACAAGGTGGTGATCCAGCATGAAAGGGCCCCGGCCTCCAGTAGGGATATCAGGTGGCTTGGGCGTTCTTTCCCATAAATGTAAGATGCCAGTGCCAGGGACAAAGCAGGCAGGCCGTATCCATAAAGGTACCAGTCCACTGCCTTGTAATTGTCAGACATGAAGGCCCAAAGATGACCTTCCAACAGTAATTGCCCAAGGACGAATATGATCATGGGATAGGCAAACCACTTAAGTGCATCAAGCGGGATTTTGCTGTTTACCCAGGCCATCGCTGGCAACAGTAAGGAAAGGGATATGGCGAGCCAATGGCTTTCAAGCCCGGCACCAAAGGCAAGCGCTACTGCGGCAAAACCGCCGACGATGTAAGCGGCCAGCGCGTGTTTCTGGATATCGGTTTTTGCTTGGCGGGAGACGTGATGCGCAAGCAGGGTGAAAACAAGTCCGATACCCAGTGCGATAAAGCTCCAGGTCGGAATGGTTTGTAATCCGTTGATCTTCCAGTAAGACAAGATAAAGATCAATAAGGGGGACAGCACACTTAAAAGCGCCCAGCGCCCAGCATTGGTATGGGTGCAGGTGAAAAAAGCCCCGACAACAAGATGGATCAAGGATGCCGCCAGACCAAGGGTGAGGAAAAGTTCGTAGCCATCAGGAATGATGATTTCTGGGTTAAATCCAAATGGAATATCTGTGCCCAGAAAACGCGGTGTTTTGACAAGAATTTCGTTTGAAAAATCCCAGGATAACAGTGTGGTCAGGATAACAATCAGGCTAATAAAGATAAAATCGATTAAATTGCCATTTAATCGGGCTATTACCAGTAGGCCAATGGCAAGGCAACACACAAAGAATAGACTGATGGCGGAGTGCGCAGCGTCAATGGTAAAGATGACCATTAAAAAACTGATGGCGATGGTTGCAATTAAACTGACCTGATAGGGTGGGTGGAGTAATTTCTGGCGGATTTGATCAGTGAGTGATCCGTCATTTTTTGTTTCCGTGCAATCCCATGCGTAAAGGATAAAGAGACAAAGTGTCGCGAGCAGATAGAGACCAATAGCCAGGCTATTGCCATCTGATAACGCAAAACCCGTCATCCCAATGGCTGCCCAGCTTAGTGACCCAATTAAATTAGCCCAGGCCATATTTTTCCATTTCATATAACGAAAGAGGGCAAGACTGGCTGTACAGAAAAGGAAGAGGTAACTGAAAAGGATGATGATGGAAGGGTCAGAGCTACTGATCAGCATCGGTACGCTGTAGGCACCGATCACCCCCAATAGCCCCAACAACGGACCGTGCAGAACGGCGATTATAACAGTTGCGATGGACACAACTGCCAAAAGGCCAAAGGCAATTGCAGGGGGAAACAGGTTATAAAGTGCGTACCCCGCATAGACAGCACCAAACAATGTGATAATGGCGGCACTTGTGAGCGCGAGGGGAATATGCGGCCAGGCACTGGTATATTTTGAATCGGTTGGTTGGCGGCGAAACCATTCACCTGCACCCAGCATAATAAGGCCAAATACAAGACCGGATGTGATGCGCCCCCAAGGGCCAAGGAGGCCATTTTCAATGGAATAATTGACCAGAAAAACTCCACCGAATATTAGTGCGAGCCCGCCGACCCATACCAGCCACTTTGAACCAAGCTGGCTTTCAATGGTTTCTTTTGGTGGGAGAGTGTTTTGCTTTTGCTTTGGCTGGGGCTTAATTTGCGGAATGGTGGGTGTCGGTTTTTTTGTTGTGGGTGTTTCAGTCTTTTCTTTTATGACAGGAGGTGTCTGTGCTGCCATTTCCTTTGTTTTTTGATGTAAGGGCTGTTCAGTTGAAAGAAGCGCAGCTTCAAGTTTTTCAATGCGTTTGCCGAGATTGTATATCTTGATCACCGCACCCAGGAGAATGACCGGAATTGCTAAAATGATGCAGGCAATGAGAAATACAGACGCATCCATGGCTGATCCTTGAATATATGGTTGGGTAACGCATAAGTGATTTAGCGTTTACCATTGTAATCATTATCATTAAGGCACTGTTTTAAAATGATGGTGTCTCGAATGATCCGGTTAGCTCTGATAATATTGATAGCTTTTGCCCACAGCGCAATGGCAGATCCCAATTTTTGGAAATATGAATGGCCAAACACCGATTTTTCCAAGTCATCTGTTGAATTTAAAGACGTTTTATCCGGCGGCCCGCCCAAGGATGGCATCCCGGCGATTGATGAGCCGCATTTTCTACAAGTAGATGAAATCAAGGATTTACAGGCAAAAGAAGGGGTGGTCTCTGTCGAAGTTGATGGCGTGGCCCGTGCGTACCCTTTGCGTATCCTGATGTGGCATGAAATTGTGAATGATGAAATCGCAGGCGTTCCGGTCGCGGTGACCTATTGCCCCCTATGTAACGCTGCCCTTGTTTTTGATCGTCGTCTCCCGGATGGGCGGGTGTTGGATTTTGGGACAACAGGAAAACTCAGGAATTCTGATTTGATCATGTATGATCGTCAGACTGAGACCTGGTGGCAGCAATTTATGGGGGAAGCTATCGTTGGGGAATTACAGGGTACGCTTTTGCCCATTATTCCGTCGCGTCTGGAAAGCTGGTCCTTGTTTAAGGAACGTCATCCAAATGGCGAAGTGTTGATCCCAAATCAGGAAAGTGCACGCGATTATGGCCGCAATCCTTATGTGGGTTACGCGAAATCTGCACGTCCGTTTCTTTATGGTGGGGATATGCCCAAAGGGATTGCGCCGATGGCCCCTGTTTTGGTGATCGGGGACAAGGCCTGGTCGGTTGAATTGATCAAATCCAAAGTGGTGATTGAAACCGATGGGATGGTGATTGAATGGCAGGCAGGTCTGGCTTCAGCCCTTGATGGTGAAACCGTGTTTCAGGGCGATGATGTCGGCAATATCATTGTGCAGAAAAAAGGCAAAGACATCGCCCACCATGTGACTTTTGCCTTTGCCTATCATGCTTTCCATCCGGATAAACAGATTATTGTTGATTGAGTTTCTGTTCTTCAAGGACGCGATGCGCGCGCTCGGTTGCAGTTTCTTTTTTCTTGGCGTGCAGTTGAGCTAGATAGTCAACAACGCTCATAGCGACGGCATTATATTGTGCGGGCTTTTCTTCTTTTTCGGCCATGGCATAAATGCCGTCGCAGTTCTTCTTCGCAACGTCATTTTCTTTTTCCCATTTCTTTTCTACCAGCTTGATAAAGCGGGTAAGGTAGCCGGGCTTGATTTCGTCGATATTCTGTTTTTCACTGAAGCTATGGACCAAATTTAGGACGACTTCGGCCTTGTCCTGACGGTCCAGTTTCTTGTAGACGCTGATGCAGCCAATGGCGCTATAGAGGAAGCCTTCTTCTTTATTTACTTCTTCGCTCATATAAATAATGACGGAAGAAACCGAAGCAAAAAGGGCGATAAAGACAATGGTGAAGAGAAAGGCTTTTTTCATGATGGAACGTCCCGGTTGAAACTTTGCCCGACCCTACTGTGTTGCTTGCAAAAAGGCAAGCAATCGCACTACATTGTCGCCAGGTATTTTTAATCACTCAAAAAGAGCTTTCCCCCATGTGTTCTGAAATTGTGAAGTCTGTCTGCCCACACGACTGCCCAAGCGTTTGCCCGGTTGAGGTTGAACGTCTAAGTGATACCCGCATTGGCAAGGTCAATGGCAGCAAGGATAATCCATTTACCAATGGTCTGGTCTGCGGCAAGGTCGCGCGCTATGCCGAACGTATTCACCACGAAGATCGTCTGATGCACCCTTTAAAACGGATTGGTCCCAAAGGCTCCGGGCAGTTTGAACGGATCAGTTGGGATGAAGCTTTGGAAGAAGTATCCTCTCGCCTTTTGCAGACAGAACAGGTCTTTGGGGCAGATTCCATCTGGCCATTTTATTATGCCGGAACAATGGGGCATGTGATGCGCGACGGAATCAATCGTCTGACGCATGCCAAGAAATATTCCAAGATGCAGGGGACATACTGTGTTGGTCTGTCTGGCCCGGGATGGACGGCTGGGACGGGCAGCAAGCGCGGCACTAATGTTTTGGAAATGGAAAAGTCCGATCTGATCGTCATCTGGGGCTTGAATGCGGTTTCCAGTCAAATCCATCTGATGACCCATGCCTTAAAAGGGGTGAAGAACGGCGCCAAGCTGGTTGTTGTTGACCCATATAAAAACAAGACAGCCGATAAATCGCATCTTCATTTGGCCGTTCGTCCGGGAACGGATGGGGCGCTGGCTTGCGCGGTGATGCATGTGTTGTTTAAAGAAGGCTATGCGGATCGCGATTATCTGGAAAAATACACGGATGTTCCGGGTGAATTTGAAGAACATCTGAAAGATAAAACACCGGAATGGGCGGCAGAAATCACAGGCGTACCCGCCCATTCCATTGAATCTTTTGCCCGTCTATATGGCAGTACCAAGAAAAGCTTTATCCGTGTCGGCCATGGTATGACCCGTTCGCGCAACGGCGCACATAACATGCATGCGGTCAGTTGCCTACCAGCGGTTACGGGGGCGTGGATGGTTGAAGGCGGTGGGGCGCTTTATGGGCAGGGAGACCTTGCCAAGCTAAATACTACCCTGATTGAAGGGCTGGATGTGATTGATCCATCTGTTCGAACCCTTGATCAATCACGCATTGGGGAGATCTTGTGTGGCAGCAAAGAAGCCTTGCTGGGCGGTCCACAGGTGAAGGCATTGTTTATCCAAAATACAAACCCTTTAATCGTTGCCCCGAATTCAGAAGCCGTGCGCAAAGGCTTTGCGCGTGAAGATTTGTTTACTTGTGTGCATGAACAATTCATGACGGAAACGGCGAAATATGCCGATATTGTCCTGCCTGCCACGATGTTTTTGGAACATGATGATCTTTATACAGCCAGTGCCCACGGTACGCTTCAGGTCGGTAAAAAAGTGATTGAGGCCCCGGGCGAATGTAAGTCCAATCACGAGGTTCTCTGTGAACTTGCAAAACGTTTGAATGCCAGGCACGAAGGTTTTGAAAAAACTTCGCTGGAGATTGTTGAAGAAACACTGGCGGCATCTGGCTATCCGAACGCGGATAGTTTGATTGAAAAGACCGGACATGACCTTTATCCAAGCTTTGAAGAGTCGCATTTCATCAACGGGTTTGAAACACCGGACCGTAAATTCCATTTCAAACCGGACTGGAAGAATATGGGGCCAAAGGGCAAGGACATGCCAGCCTTTCCCGATCATTGGGACATCATTGATGAAAAGACGGACGAAAAACCATTCCGCCTGATCACGCCTCCGGCACAAAATTTCCTGAATTCGTCTTTTACAGAAACCAAGACATCGCGCATCAAGGAACGTTGCCCAGAAGTGCTGATTCATAGCCGCATTATGCGCAAAATTGGCGTTGTCGATGGTGATCTCGTGCGCATTGGCAATGAACAGGGCAGTGTGCTGTTAAATGCGGTTGGGGCCAAAGGTCAGCATGAAGATACATTGGTTGTCGAAGGCATCTGGCCTGCAAGTTCCTTTATCGAAGGACGCGGGATTAATGGTCTTGTGTCCAGTGATCCGGGTTACCCCAATAATGGGGCGGTTTATCACGATACCTCTGTCTGGTTGAAGGTGCATCAGTAATGAATGCGCATGTCATTGTTTTCGGGAATGAAAAGGGTGGGACGGGTAAATCCACCACCGCCATGCATGTCATTGCGGGCCTGTTGGAACAAGGGTTGAATGTCGGCAGTTTAGACCTGGACCAACGCCAGGGCACGCTGTCGCGCTATATCGAAAACAGGACGAAATCAGACCGTCTGTTGCGCAGCCCGGATCATGTGCGCATCACTGAAGACAATGGCCATTTTCAGGATGCCTTTGCCCGCTTGAAAGAGGCTGAAGATGTCATCATCATTGATACGCCCGGTCATCATACGCCCTTGGGTGTGTTGGCCCATTCACTGGCCGATACGCTGATCACCCCGCTGAATGACAGCTTTATTGATCTGGATGTGCTCGCCCGCGTCGATCCTGCTAAAATGACCATCAAAAGCCCAAGTCATTATGCCGAGACCATCTGGCAGCAACGCCAGAAGAAAGCGCTGGACCAAAATGGCGCGCGGATTGATTGGATCGTGATGCGAAATCGCCTCAGTCATCTGGATGCGCGTAACAAGCGGGATATGGAAAAGCTTTTGACGGAAATGTCCAAACGTCTGGGCTGTCGCTTTGTCCCGGGTTTTGGGGAACGGGTGATCTATCGGGAACTTTTCCTAAAAGGCCTGACCATGATGGACTTGAAGGGCGAAGAATTATCCATGTCCCACTTGGCAGCTAGACAAGAGGTGCGTACCTTAGTGGAAGCGATTAATTTACCCTGCCTGAAATAACATGCTGTTTTATCTCGTTCTGATCCTCGCTTTTTTGATTGTGGCTTATACCTTGCTGCAATGGTTTGCCCAGGCTGACCCAAAAGCGGTCATCCATGCCATGAAATGGGGCGGTGGTGTTCTGTTGATCCTGTTTGTGGTTTGGTTGGCGCTAAGTGGTAAGCTCGCTTTGGCATTTGCCGGATTGCCAGCCTTATTTATCTGGTTTCAGCGATTTCGCATGATTATGCAGCTTGGGCGGGCACTTAAGGGTATATTCGGTGCCGGGAAAATCCAGACACCTGATCCTAAAAAGGGTCCGATGACACGCAAGCAGGCGCTGGAGGTCCTTGAACTGGATGAAGATTCTTCACCGGAAGAAATCAAAGCCGCCTATCACCGCAAGATCAAGGAAGCGCATCCTGATCTGGGTGGATCAGATGAACATGCCGCCCAGATCAATCAGGCAAAGGATGTGCTGTTGAATGATTAAATCCTCTGTTAAAGCTTTGATGGGGGCAGGGGTTCTATGTGGTCTCTTGTTCTCTACGCCGACGTCGGTTCAGGCCTCTGATTTTTGTGATATCGATACGGTGCTGTCGTCTTATAAGGCAGCACTTAAACGCAAGAATTTGGGGGATGAGGATAGCGCTTTTAAAAGCTTTCTGCGTCTTGCTGATATCGGTGTTGCACCTGCCCAACGTCATGCGGCCCTTTATTATCTGGAAGAATCCCGCGAAGACATGGCGCTGGAAAAAGCCATCATGTGGGCGCGCCTTGCCGCCTGGGGCGGGGATAAGGATGCACAGAAAATTTTAAAAAGTGCAGTTGAGTCTGCCCGACATGCAGTATCGGAAGCAGGTCTTGCCTGGGCCAATGATTGGCGTCCGAAAAAGCCGGATTGTTTTTCCGCAGACGCACCGGATGACGGGGATGATGATTTCAAAGTTATCGGGCGCTTCCCGGTGATCCGTTCCGAAGGATTGGATGAAGATGTCTTCGTTCAGTTTGGCCTGCGTCTGGAAGAAGCTTTATTGATCACCGATCAGGTCGCGCCGATCTTAAGCCCGTTGGCAGACCTCATCCCGGCTTTTGAGATTATCGAAGGCAAAGGCGCAGATCGCTACGTAGGATGGGATATAGAAAATGGTTGGCTTCAGGTTTCATCCGGGTATTTGCGTGACAAGACATCCCGGCAATTAAGCTTTGCCCTTATTCTTGCGACCCAACGCCGTTTGTTTGATGAAATCAAGGATGCGACTTTTGCTGACCAGATCGCGTCCAACTATGGGGCGATTAAGCTATATGGGTCGCTTTATGGGGATGTGAAGACGGATCGGTTTTTATCTCTGTTAAAAGAGGCGATAAAGAACGTGCGTAATCTTCCGGTGGTGATGCGCGATAAGGTCAATCTGATTGATGAAATCCACTATATGCCGCCATCACGCTATCACCTGAGCCGTCTGGGGCAGGAAAAATCACTTGCGCGCTATGATTATCTGCGCAGTCAGCCGGAAAAACGCATTGGGGTTATTACCCGGAAACTTGTGTTTGAAGAAAGCGAGGATGTGATTCTCCATCTGGTGCGTATCGGGACACAAATTCAGCAGCATATGATGATCGAAGGCTTCAAGGGCAAAGTCGATGGTAAAAAACGTGAAGACGCCATCCTGCGTGCCCTGCAGGGCGATATGAAAGCCGCCCAGGATATGTTCACCAATCAGGTAGGGAAACAAAAAGAACTGATTGAACAATGGGATAAATCCGGCCCTGAAGGTGTGGCAAAGTTGAATTGCGAGGCAACCTTCTGGCAGGTGAAGGCAGCAGCCGCATTAAAGATGTCGCAAAGCAAGGTTGCGCGCACGATAAAATTCAAAGGTTGCAAGAAAGCAAGAACGGCTTGGAAAGACTATCTCAACAAAAAAGACAATTAAATTTAGTTCACGTTTCACAAACCCGTCACTTGTGCTAAACAATTCGCTGTGGCACAAAGCCGTGTTTGAAAGATCATGATGATGTCTAGGGGAAAAGTATGACCAAGCCTGTCAGGAAAGCGGTGTTCCCAGTTGGGGGATTAGGTACCCGTTTCCTTCCTGCAACAAAAGCAATGCCAAAAGAAATGTTGCCTGTTGTAGATAAACCGCTGATCCAATATGCGGTTGAAGAAGCGATCGACGCTGGTATTGAACAATTTATCTTTGTTACCGGTCGCGGAAAGACAGCGCTGGAAGATCACTTTGATCATTCCCACGAATTGGAAGACACCCTGTTGGAAAAGGGTAAGGACGAAATTCATAAAACGGTTCTGGATATTCTACCAAAACCCGGATCGGTCTTTTATACCCGTCAGATGAAGCCAAGTGGTCTCGGTCATGCCGTCTGGTGTGCAAAAGAACTGATCGGTGATGAACCATTCGCCGTTTTGCTTGCCGATGATCTGGTGCTGGCAAAAGACAAATGCTGTCTCAAACAGATGATCGACGTCTATAACGAGACAGGCGGTAACGTGGTGGCAATTGAAGAAGTGCCACGCGAAGAAACAAACAAATATGGTGTGCTGAAAGTCACCGAAGATGATGGACGCATTGCCAAGGCTGATGGTCTGGTTGAAAAGCCAAAGCCAGAAGATGCGCCAAGTAATCTGTCCATCATCGGGCGTTACGTTCTTCAGCCGGAAGTGTTCAAGGAACTGGATAAGCAGGAACGCGGTGCAGGAAACGAAGTTCAATTGACCGATGCCATGGCAAAGACCATGGATCGTGTGGACTTTAGAGGTCTGCGTTTCGATGGTCGTCGCTATGACTGCGGATCAAAAATCGGGTTTATCGAGGCAAATATCGCATTTGCGCTGGACCGTGATGATCTGCGTGATCGCGTTCAGGACCTGCTTGAAAACTTCACAAAATAATTTTTACTACAACGCGTTAAGGAAATCCCATGCGTATTGCAATGATCGGTACCGGCTATGTAGGACTTGTGTCCGGTGCATGTTTTTCAGAATTTGGTACAAACGTTGTTTGCGTCGATAAAGACGTAAAGAAAATCGATAACCTGCATGAAAACATCATGCCGATTTACGAGCCGGGCCTCGATAAATTGGTTGAAAACAACGTTTCCGGCGGTCGTCTGGAATTTACCACGGATCTGAAAGAAGCTGTCAAAGGCGCAGATGCGGTCTTTATCGCTGTGGGCACACCAACGCGTCGTGGCGATGGTCATGCCGATCTGTCATATGTTTATGCGGCTGCTAAAGAAATTGCGGAAGCCATGGATGGTTACACCGTTGTTGTGACTAAATCCACTGTTCCCGTTGGCACAGGTGATGAAGTCGAAAAAATCATCCGCGAAACCCGCCCGGATGCGGAATTTGATGTGGTTTCCAACCCTGAATTCCTGCGTGAAGGTTCTGCCATCGAAGATTTCATGCGCCCTGATCGAGTTGTTATCGGTACGGAAAGTGAGCGTGCCCAAGATGTGATGCGTCAGCTGTATCGTCCTTTGTTCCTGATCGAGACACCGATCCTGTTTACAGAACGTCGCACGTCTGAGCTGATCAAATACGCTGCCAACACGTTCCTTGCTGCCAAGATCACTTTCATCAACGAAATCGCAGACCTGTGTGAAGAAGTGGGCGCGGACGTTCAGCAGGTTGCCAAAGGCATCGGCCTTGACGGTCGCATCGGCAAGAAATTCCTGCATGCAGGCCCTGGTTATGGGGGGTCCTGCTTCCCGAAAGACACATTGGCACTGGTGAAAACAGCGCAGGACTACAACAGCCCGTTGAAAATCATCGAAACCGTTGTTGATGTAAACAAAGAACGTAAACTGAAAATGGCTGACAAAGTCGTTGCGGCCTGTGGTGGTTCTGTTGACGGTAAGAAAATCGCTGTTCTGGGTGTGGCCTTTAAGCCAAATACAGACGACATGCGCGATTCACCCAGTCTGGACATTATCCCGGCCCTGCAAAAAGCAGGCGCGTCGATTGCTGCGTTTGACCCTGAAGCCATGGGTGAAGCCAAAGAAATGTTGCCGGGTGTGGAGTGGAAAGAAAATTCCTATGACACCATGGACGGTGCGGATGCTTTGGTCATCATCACGGAATGGAATGAGTTCCGCATGCTGGATAAAGACCGTATGAAAGAGCTGTTGAATGCACCTGTCATGATTGACTTGCGCAACATCTACAACCGTGTGGAAATGAAAGAAGCAGGGTTTGATTATACCTGCATCGGTCGCCCAAAACTGGCCGACTAAACAGACTTTGATTGAGAGCTCCGGCCCCCTGGCTCGGGGCTCTCTTTTTATATATTGAATGGACTATCTTTATGACTTCTATCATCAATCCAACCATCCTTCGTGAATATGACATCCGTGGCATCGTCGGCGATACTTTCACCGAAGAAGTCGTCGAAACCCTGGGCCGCGCGTTTGGCACCCGGATCAAGCGGGCAGGGGGCAAATCGGTTGCCGTTGGATATGATGGACGTCTCAGCTCCCCCGGTCTGGCAGCGGCTGCTGTGCGCGGCCTGATGGCTTGTGGGCTCAAGGTCTTTGAAGTAGGTCGTGGTCCAACGCCCATGCTTTACTATGCTACCTACGCCCTTGAAACGGATGCAGGTCTGATGATCACCGGGTCCCACAACCCGCCAGATTACAATGGCATGAAGATGATGATGTCCGGGCTGTCTTTCTTTGGTGCCGACATTCAGGACCTGGGTGTTATTGCTGAAAAAGAAGATTACGAAAGCGGTGAAGGCAGCACGGAAACGCACCTGATGCTGGATGCCTATGTGGAACGGATGCTGGCTGATTTTAAACCGGGTAAAGAGCTGAAAATCGCTTGGGATGCTGGAAACGGTGTAGCAGGTGAAGCCATGACCATGATGTGTGACAAGCTGCCGGGCAAACACTTCCTTTTGTATGCCGATATTGACGGCAACTTCCCCAACCACCACCCGGACCCTACGGTCGAAAAGAACCTGGCGGATTTGAAAGATGCCGTGCGTTCCAAAGGCTGTGATCTCGGCATTGCCTTTGATGGTGATGGCGATCGCATCGGTGTGGTGGACAGTCAGGGTCGTGTGCTTTGGGGCGATCAGTTGATGGTTGTCTGGGCAAAAGAAATCCTGTCACGCAAACCCGGTTCTACCATCATTGCAGATGTTAAGGCGTCGCAGGTTCTCTTTGACGAAGTCGCCCGCATGGGGGGCGAGCCCATGATGTGGAAGACAGGGCATTCGCTGATCAAGTCCAAGATGAAAGAACTGTCGTCCCCCTTCGCCGGGGAAATGAGCGGCCATATCTTCTTTAAAGATGGCTATTACGGTTTTGACGATGCGCTCTACGCCGCCATCCGCCTGATCTCTATCCTCACCCAGACAGATGAGAAACTCGACGACATGCTGGATGCCATGCCCAAGATGGTCAACACCCCGGAAATCCGCTTTGACTGTGCTGAAGAACGCAAATTCGATGTAGCCGAAGAGGTTAAAGCGCGTTTGGCAAGTGATGACAGAGTTGAAGTCATCGCCGTTGATGGCGTGCGTGTGGTGACCGAAGACGGCTGGTGGCTGCTTCGTGCGTCAAACACCCAGCCCGTGCTGGTGGCGCGCTGTGAAGCCAAGGATGAGGCCGGGCTTGAACGCTTGAAAGCCAGCCTGGTAGAACAGCTCGAAGCCAGCAACATCGAAGCACCTGAGATGTGATTGTTCCTGTCACCTCGCACATGTTGTGGGGTGATAAGAGATACCTCTCTCCACCCGTCATTCCCGTAAAAGCGGGAACCCAGGCGGTCTGGGATACACGCATTTCTGGGTCCCCGTTTTCACGGGGATGACAATGGAGGGAGCGTGTGGAATGACGACATATGCTGGTTACATAAAACAAAACCTCGGACAAATCATCCGGGGTTTTTCGTATTCAGATTAGCGCTTGTTCAAAGCCACCTGGGTTTTGTTTCGAAAGACCATACAGGGTTGCTTCATACGTTTAAGGGCTTTACAGGCGCGGTAGGCTTCGCGTTTTTCAACGCCGACCACACGGGCGCGGTAGACTTTTTTGTTGCCGTTTTTAAGCGGAACCACTTTTGTCTTGGCGCCTGTCAGATAGCTGGGCGCACGTTTGATCGCGGCATTGGCCTGAACGCGGGCTTTTTTGATGGTGTTGAAGGCGCCAACCTGTACACCCCAGGCGGTAGAGCGCCGTTTGGCTATGATGGCGTTGGTTTTCTTGGCCTGTTTGACCTTTTTCTTCTTTGTGTAAGCCGCCATCATATGTGGATCGACTTTGTTGAACGCTTTATCCAGAATGCGTTCCATAATGGCGTTTCGTTTGTTAGAGGTCTTGCCGCCAAAGACAACACCGATCAGACGGTGACCGCCGCGGTTTACAGAAGAAACCAGGTTAAAGCCGGAAGCACGGATATAGCCGGTCTTAATGCCGTCCATACCGTCATATTTCTTCATCAGCTTGTTATGGTTGCCGTAGGTGCGGCCTTTGTAGGTCCATTTCTGTGTCTTGAAATACTTGTAATATTGTGGAAAGCGTTTCCAAAGTTCGTTGCCCAAAACCGCCATATCGCGCGCGGTGCTGAGCTGGCGACGGTTGGGCAGGCCGGAGGCGTTGCGGAAATTGGTGCTTTTCATGCCGATCTGTTTGGCCCGCTTGGTCATTGCCTTGGCAAATTCCCATTCTGTCCCACCGAGCTTTTCGGCAACAACAGTCGCCACATCGTTGGCTGATTTGGTTACAAGCGCATAAATGGCATCTTCCACACGGATGTGAGAGCCGCGTTTCAGGCCGAGACGGGATGGCGGCTGCCAGGTCGCGCGGCGTGAGACACGCATTTTGGTGTTCAGGCTGACTTGTTTCTTTTCAAGTGCTTCAAACAACATAAACAGCGTCATCATTTTGGTGAGAGAGGCCGGGTAATTGCGGGTATCGGCATTCACACTATGAAGGACACGGCCTGTATCGGCATCCATGACGAAAGAGGCATATTTAGCAACAGCAGGGGAGGTGAAGCCCGCGCCCATCAGCAGCATAAAAGCAACCGCGCCAATGGCGAGTTTTTTTCCGGTGCGTTGAGATGCATTATTTATAAAATTTTTCATCATGTGCTTGCAGCCTATGTCATCAAGAGCTTAAGGTCGAGTGAAACTTACTCATCAGTGTGCATTGAGTTTGATAAGAAAGAGTAAAGAAAGCGGCGGAGTTATAGAAAAAATGTCACTTATTCGATCAGTTTTTGCCCTGTGTATGGTCATTTTTGCCGCCTCTTGTACTGGTGGTTTGGGGCCAAATGACCCAATTTCGCGTAAATTCAATTGGTTTAGCTATGTGAACGGAGATGATATACGCAAGGTTTGTGCCGATCTGGGCACGGACAGGTACCGCTTTGTCTATAACGGCATCTATCAACATCAGACCCGTAGCTATGACGTCTTCTTTTATTCAAAGAAAATTACCATGCAGGTTCGCGGTGAAGCTTATCTGAATAATTTGAAGACAGATGATTTGCTGGCGCCTTGGCGTGGGGTGCAGGAAGATTTGGTGATCAATGACAAGCTTCTAGATATAGTTAGGAAAACGCTTAAAGAGAGTGGTGCGTTGCACAATAATCAGAAGGGGTTACGTCTTTCATCAGATAAATTCTATTGGACCGTGGCTGCTTGTGTGGATGGTGAATTCCACTTTGATGCGTATCTGTGGGGCACACCCCATTGGGACGATATGGCCTTTGATGACCTGCTTCTCGGGTTGGATGTGACAGGCGTAAAACCTGTAAAACCGAGAGTTTTGAGTAAAACAGACATTTGGGGCAGTGTCATTAACGCCCGCCCATTTGTATTGGAAGTGGGCGAAAACGGCTTGGTCGGATTTGCGGGTGGCACAAGTAAGTGACAATTTTGTTGCGGTGCGAAAAATATTATTGACGCACTGCAAAAACATCGGTAAGGTGTCTTCAATGCTGCAATGCAATGGGCATTTGGCAGCGACCGGATTAACGTATTTTCGCTGGTGAGGTTGAAGATGACTACCCCTGCTAACAAGACACCTGCTGCTGCTAAAGCTGCTCCGAAAGCGCCTGCTAAAAAGCCTGCTGCCCCTAAAGCGACTGCTGCGAAGGCTGCGCCAGCGAAAGCTGCACCCGCTGCTGCCAAGCCAGCTGCCGCAAAACCAGCAGCCAAGCCTGCCGCGAAAGCGCCTGCGGCTAAGCCAGCTGCTAAAACAGAATCAAAACCAGTTTCGCAAGCTCCGAAAGCAGAAGCGCCAAAAGCTGCTGCACCGAAGCCTGCTGCGCCTAAAGCTGAAGTTCCTGCAACGCCTGCAGCTCCAGCTACTGACTTCGAAGTACAATTCGAACAATTCTCCACTCAAATTCAAGAAGGTTACAACGAAATGATGGATTTCGGTAAAGAACAAATGGAAAAATTCTTTAAAGTCGAAGGCGTTGATGCCTTCAAATCTTACGAAGATGCACTGTCTTTCTCTAAAGAGAACGTAGACGCTTTCGTTAAGTCTTCCTCTATCGCTGCCAAAGGTGTTCAGGACGTTGCTACTCTGGTAACTGAGATCACTAAAGCTGCTATCGAAGGCAACGTTGAAGCTTCCAAGAAAATCTTCGAATGCAAAACACCTCAGGAAGTTGCTGAGTTGCAAACTGAACTTCTGAAAACTGGCTACGACAAGCTGATCGCTGATGCTGGTCGCATTCAGGAAGCTTCTACAAAGATCGCTGAAGAAGCTGCTAAGCCTCTGAAAGAGCGTTTCGAAGCTGGCGTAGAAAAAGTAAGCGAAAAAGCTGCTTAATCTAAGCACTCAGCTTTCATTTTTTAAAAAAGCGTGCCGGGTGAATTTTCACCTTGCGCGCTTTTTTTATTTTGCCCCTTACATCAATCACAAAACAGACTAATATTATAGAAACCCAACCATTAAGTGACTTGAGTAAAATGAGTAACAAAGACAATAGACATGATGATGACGGCGATGTTGGTATTGCGGTAAAGACACGCAGCAAAACCAAAAAGCCTTCTATGTATAAGGTGTTGTTGTTGAATGACGACTACACACCGATGGAATTTGTCGTTCATGTTCTGGAACGTTTCTTTGGGAAAAATCAGGATGAAGCGACACAGATTATGCTTCATGTCCATACCAAAGGCGTCGGTCTTTGCGGGGTCTTTACCTATGACGTTGCCGAGACCAAGGCAACACAGGTCATGGACCTGGCAAAGCAACATCAACACCCTTTACAGTGCTCAGTGGAAAAAGATTAAATAATAAGCGAAGGGACATAATATATGCTGTCAAGAAATCTCGAACAAACCCTTCATCGCGCTCTCGCTTTGGCGACGGAGCGCCGACACGAAATGTCAACATTGGAGCATCTGCTCCTTTCTCTCATTGAAGACCCGGATGCGATTGCGGTCCTTCGGGCTTGCGATATCTCCATTGATCAGTTGCGCGATGATCTAAATGCGTTCTTGGAAGAAGAACTGAACGATCTGCGCAGTGATACCCCTGTGGAACCATCGCCTACCAGCGGTTTCCAGCGTGTGATCCAGCGTGCAGCCATTCATGTGCAGTCCTCGGGCCGGGAAGAAGTCACCGGGGCCAATGTGCTGGTTGCCTTGTTTTCTGAACGGGAATCGCATGCGGTTTACTTCCTTTCTATTCAGGAAATGACACGTCTGGATGCGGTGAACTATATTTCCCACGGCATTGCCAAAGTGCCCGGTCTGTCCGAAGAACGCGCGGTGCATGGCACGGATGAAGATCTGGAAGATGATGAAGAGTCTGGCGATGGCGCAAAAGCACTGGACAGCTATTGCGTCAACCTGAATGACAAAGCCAATGAAGGTAAAATCGATCCACTGATCGGCCGTCAGGCTGAACTGGACCGTACAATTCAGGTGCTGTGCCGTCGTTCCAAGAACAACCCGCTGTATGTGGGTGACCCCGGTGTGGGTAAAACGGCCATTGCAGAAGGTCTTGCGCTGCGTATCGTTAAAAAGCAGGTACCGGAAGTTCTGGACGAAGCCATCATTTATTCGCTGGATATGGGCAGTTTGCTGGCCGGGACGCGCTATCGCGGTGACTTTGAAGAACGTTTGAAAGCAGTTGTCAAAGAACTGGAAAAACGTCCCCATGCTGTTTTGTTTATCGACGAAATTCACACGGTCATTGGGGCAGGGGCCACAAGTGGCGGGGCGATGGATGCTTCAAACCTGCTAAAACCTTCGCTTGCCAATGGGTCGTTGCGTTGTATTGGATCGACCACTTATAAAGAATATCGTGGTCATTTTGAAAAAGACCGCGCCCTCGTGCGTCGTTTCCAGAAAATCGATATCGCTGAACCATCCATTGATGATGCTGTCAAAATCCTGCGTGGCCTGAAACCTTATTATGAAGAACATCACAAGGTGCGCTACACGTCCGATGCGATTGTGTCTGCTGTTGAATTGTCTGCACGCTACATAGGGGATCGCAAGCTTCCTGATAAAGCCATCGATGTGATTGATGAGGTCGGTGCCTCACGTATGTTGCTGCCAGCCAACAAACGTCGCAAGACTGTGACGGTCAAGGATGTGGAAGATACGGTTTCCAAAATCGCTCGCATCCCGCCTAAAACCGTTTCGACAGATGATAAAGAAGCATTGCGTAGCCTGGAAGGCGACTTGAAACGCATGGTCTTTGGTCAGGATGCGGCGATTGATAAGCTGTCTACGGCCATCAAATTGTCGCGTGCAGGTTTGCGTGAACCGGATAAGCCGATCGGGTCTTATCTGTTCTCCGGCCCCACAGGGGTTGGTAAAACGGAAGTGGCGCGACAATTGTCCATGACATTGGGCGTGGAAATGTTGCGTTTCGATATGTCTGAATATATGGAACGTCATAGTGTGTCGCGTTTGATCGGCGCCCCTCCTGGCTATGTCGGGTTTGATCAGGGGGGCTTGTTGACCGATGGCGTGGATCAGCATCCCCATTGTATCGTCCTGCTGGATGAGATTGAAAAGGCCCATCCGGATCTGTTCAACATCCTGCTGCAGGTGATGGATCACGGCAAGCTGACCGATAACAACGGCAAGACCATTGATTTCAGAAACGTCATTCTGATCATGACCACCAACGCTGGTGCGGCTGATTTGGCGAAAAATGCCATTGGCTTTGGTCGAGAAAGTCGCGAAGGCGAAGATCAGGAAGCGATTGAAAAGCTGTTTACACCAGAATTCCGCAACCGTCTGGATGCCATCGTTCCGTTTGCTAATCTGGAACAGGATGTGGTTGGCAAGGTTGTCGATAAGTTCATCATGGAACTGGAAGGTCAGTTGGCGGATCGCGGTGTTGAATTCCAACTGACACCGGCTGCCCGCAAATGGTTGTCCAAGAAAGGTTATGACAAGCACTTTGGCGCACGTCCATTGGGGCGTGTCATTCAGGAACATATCAAAAAGCCACTGGCGGATGAATTGCTGTTCGGCAAGCTGGTCAGTGGCGGATTGGTGAAGGTGAAAGTGGATGATGGCGCGCTTGCGTTTGAATTCCCGGAAACCGAAATCCGTGACAAACCAAAACGCAAGAAGTCAGGCAGCAAGGTTCCGGCAACTGTTGAAAAATAATGTTTGCTAACTGAACAATGTTGTGAGTAGATTAGGCCTCATTCAATTTGATGAGGCCTTTTCTTATGTTTAATGATTGCCTGGATGGTATTCGCGTTCTTGATCTTTCTCAATATATCCCCGGTCCTTTTGCGACCATGACATTGGGTGATTTTGGGGCGGAAGTAATCAAGATCGAACCGCCCTTTGGTGACCCCATGCGCACGGCCTTTATGACGGGCGAGGATGGTCTCTCTCCGCTTTATAAGCAACTGAACGCCGGGAAATCGGTCATCAAACTGGATTTGAAAAGTGAGGAAGGCAAAAGGGCCTTTCGTCTACTTGTAGAAAAATCAGATGTCATTCTGGAGTCTTTCCGCCCTGGTGTGATGGCGCGTCTTGGGTTTGGGCCAGACGAGCTGAAAGAACTTAACCCCAAGCTGATCCATTGTGCCTTGTCCGGGTTTGGTCAGACAGGACCCTATGCACAGCAGGCCGGGCACGATATGACCTATGTTGCTCTGACCGGGGCCTTGTCCCAAACCGGGCATGCAGAAACGGGCCCGGTGCCGATCTTTCCCCCCATGGCGGATCACAGTGGGGCCATGCAGGCGGTGAATGCCATTCTCGCCGGGCTTTTTCGTCGCGAACGTACAGGCAAAGGGGCCTTTATTGATGTGTCTCTTTTCGAAGCCGCGCTCAGTTGGAACTATTTGTCCTTGACGCCCGCCCATCATGGTGTGGTAGATGATTGTGGGCGAGGGGAGCTGACAGGGGCGGCTGCCTTTTACAATATCTATGAAACCGCTGATGGCCGCTATTTTGCCTTTGCCCCGATAGAACCCAAGTTTTGGCAGAATTTCTGCAATGCTGTGGGGCGCGAAGACCTGTTGGCGCGTCATATCGAACCGCTGCCACAGGATAATCTGATCGCAACTTTGCGCGAATTATTTAAGGCGGAAAGTCTATCATATTGGGAAGATAAGCTGGTAGCGGCGGAATGCTGTATGGAACCTATCCGCACGCCTGATGAAGTGTTAAATCATCCGCATGTGAAAGAACGCCAGATTGCCTTTGGTGATGAAATCCGCTTCCCGGCCTGGGTTGATGGACAGGCCCCGAAAGGGCGCACAGCCATGATTGAACGTGATGTTCAGGATGTGCTGGACGCGCTTTAACTTAGTTTGCACAACGTTTGGGGCAGATGCTGCATTTTGCCCCTTCGTTGAAGATATGCAGCTGCGCCCATTGCTGGGTTTCTAAAATTGCGACACTGGGGGGCATGGCGTCGCCAAAGTTGGCAAAGGTGCTGCGCAGATCGACAAGTCGCAGGATAATGTCTTGTGCCACAATCCCGTTTTTGCAGGCGTTGTGGTTCTGACAATTGTTGCGTTCGTTGATATAGGGTTGGATGTCGTCAATCAATTTGTCGACTTTTTCCAGAATGTCGTTTAGCGGTTTACGACATGCCAAATCTTCGCACAGGCTGTTCACAGAGTCTGCGATCATGTTATGTGCCTGATCAATATATGGAATGCCAACTGCTTCTGGTGCTTGAATGGCTAGTGTCATGATACCCCCCGATATACTTTCCATAACTATATGATGAGAGTATGTAAGGTTGCATCACCCATATGAGTGAGGAAGCCTTCAGGTGGTTTTGTAAGGAGAAAATTTGGCAAGTTCTGTCATTTCGGCATCATTGACTTTCTGATCGTGATCCAGGAATTTTTCGACCGCATCCGCAAAGCCGGGGTCTCTAACCCAGTGACTGCTATAGGTTTTTACGGGCAGATAGCCCCGCTGGATTTTATGCTGACCCTGTGCGCCAGCTTCAACGCGGGCGAGCTTATGGGTGATGGCATAGTCGATGGCCTGATAGTAACAGGCTTCAAAATGCAGGAAGCGGTAGTCTTCCAGACATCCCCAATTTCGACCGTAGATTGTTTTGTTGCCTTTTAAATTCAGCGCGCCTGCGACGATCCGTTCATCTTTCATGGCAACGATAAGGACAACCTGATCGGCCAGCCGTTGCCCCAACAGGCCAAAGAATTCACGGTTCAGATATGGATGCCCCCATTTGCGTCCGGTCGTATCCAGATAGAATGCATAAAAGGCATCCCAGTGATGCTCTTCAAGTTCATCACCGCTTAAGGCTTTGATTTCAATGCCGCTTTCAGCAACGGATTTGCGTTCTTTCTTGATGGATTTGCGTTTGCGTGATGACAGGGTCGCCAGGAAATCGTCGAATGTTTCATATCCCCGGTTTTCCCAGTGATACTGATGCCCGGTGCGGCCCATCATCCCTTGGTTTTTCGCCAGATGCCATTCATCCTCGGTCGAAAAGGTGATGTGCAGGGAAGAGATTTGTAACGCCTTGGCGTGATTGATCATGCCCTCCAACAGGGCTGCTTTGTTGTCTTTGTTGGCATCCGGATGCATCAGCAATCGATGGCTGCTGACCGGAGTAAAGGGGATGGCACATTGCAGTTTGGGGTAATATCGCCCGCCAGCGCGTTCATAGGCATCGGCCCAGGACCAGTCAAAGACATATTCCCCATAGGAATGGCCTTTCAAGTAGACCGGGCTGCACCCCAGAATCTTGCCTTCATCATTGCGTAAGACTATATGTTGCGCCATCCACCCGGCTTTGGGCGTGGTGCAGTTGCTGTCTTCAAGCGCACTTAGGAATTCATGGCGCGCAAAAGGTTCATCAGCCCCAACGCAACTGTTCCAGTCGGCAGGGCTGATGTCTGAAATCTTTTCAAGGATGTCGATTTTATTCGAATTCGAAGATGCCATCGACTTCAACGGAAACACCAAGGGGCAGGGCGGCAACACCAACGGCAGCGCGGGTATGTTTGCCAGCTTCACCGAAAACTTCGACCATCAGGTCGGACGCACCATTGATAACTTTTGGCTGGTCTGAAAATTCATGTGTGCCATTGACGAATCCGCCCAGTTTGACCACACGGGTCACACGGTCCAGATCGCCATCAAGGGCAGCGCGCACCTGGGCAATCAGGTTCAGACCACACAGGCGGGCAGCAGCCATGCCATCTTCGACGGTCAGGTTTTCACCTAGGCGGCCAAGATATTTCAATTCCCCATTCAGCATGGTGATTTGACCGGAAACATAGATAAGATTACCAGATTTTAAAGTTGGGACGTAATTTCCAACGGCGGCATTGGCTTCGGGCAGTTCGATACCGAGTTCTTCAAGACGTGCCGCGATTTTTCCTGTCATGTCAGGCTCCTGTTATTATTTTCTGTTCTTGAATTTAGGGGAAGTCGCTAAAAGAACAAGGGGAATATTGTTAAAAAATAAAGGGGAAGCCGAAAATTTCGGACTTCCCCTTTATCGTCTTCGCTTAACAGATTTTTTCGTCGATTAAGAACAGCCGGATGTGGACCCGCAGGTAACACATTTCAGACATGTCCCGTTCCGAACGAGGGTGAAGTTACCACATTCAGGGCAGGCATCGCCTTCATAACCTTTCATGCGGGCTTCACGGATTTGTTCAAGCTTCTGGTCGGTTTCAGTAAAGATATCTGGTTCGCCATCAATGCTGGCCGCTGCGGCCAGATCGTTGGTTCCGCTGGAAGCAGCACCGCTGACGGCCCCGCCAGTTGATCCTTCAGATCCGCTTTCACCATTTTCACCTTTGAACACCAGGAAACGGCCGCGCATATAACCTTGAGAGGCCACGCGTTCGATCATTTGATTGGCTTTTTCCTTGTCTTCCTGTGGCAGTTCGGACTGTTGCTCACCGTTACCAACCGCATCGTGATGCAGGTCTTCCGGCTTGATGTGGGCCAGATCGTTACGATCCATGTAAGACACAGCCAGTTCGCGGAAGATATAATCCAGAACAGAAGATGCCATCTTGATGGTGTCGTTACCTTCAACCATGCCGGACGGCTCAAAGCGGGTGAAGGTAAAGGCTTCAACGAATTCATCCAGCGGCACGCCATATTGCAGGCCGAGAGAAATCGCGATGGCAAAGTTGTTCATCAAGGAACGGAAGGCAGCGCCTTCTTTGTGCATATCGATAAACAGTTCACCCAGTTGCCCATCTTCATATTCACCTGTGCGCAGGTAAACCTTGTGACCGCCAACAGATGCTTTCTGCGTATAACCTTTACGACGGTTTGGCAGTTTGCGACGTTTGGCAACAACACGTTCGATGATGCGTTCCGCAACGATTTCAGCCTGTTTGGCTGTTGGTTGATCCGCAACCGCATCCGCCAGGCTTTCTTCTGCCTCATCATCATCCAGCACTTGCGCCTGCAAGGGCTGGGACAGTTTAGAGCCATCACGGTATAGCGCGTTGGCTTTCAGACCCAGGTTCCAGGATAGTTGGTAAGCTTCCTTACAATCTTTCACGGTCGCATTGTTGGCCATGTTGATTGTTTTGGAAATCGCACCAGAGATAAAGGACTGGGCAGCTGCCATCATGCGGATGTGGCTTTCAACAGACAGGAAGCGCTTGCCTTTGCGCCCACAAGGGTTGGCGCAGTCAAATACGGGAAGGTGTTCATCCTTCAGGTGTGGGGCGCCTTCAAGTGTCATGGAACCGCAAACATAGGTGTTGGCATTTTCGATGTCAGCTTTGCTGAAACCAAGCTCTGCCAGCATGTCGAAGTTCGGGTCATCCATTTTCTTGGCATCAAGACCAAGTGTCTTCACGCAGAAATCTTCGCCCAAGCTGTATTTGTTAAAGGCAAATTTAATGTCAAACGCATCACCCAGAGATTTCTCCAGCGTTTCGATGGTTGCATCGTCAAAGCCTTTGGCGCGCAGCTGGTCGTGCGTGATTGCGTTAGATCCTTTAAGCGTGCCGTGACCGACCGCGTAGCGGATCATGTTGTTGGCTTGCTCTTCACTGTAACCCAGCTTGATCAGCGCTTGTGGCACGATGCGGTTGATGATTTTGAAGTAACCACCACCGGCAAGTTTCTTAAACTTCACAAGTGCGAAGTCAGGCTCAATACCCGTTGTGTCACAATCCATGACCAGACCGATGGTACCCGTTGGCGCGATCACAGAGACTTGCGCGTTACGGAAACCATTTTCCTGACCAAGTTCAAGGGCGCGATCCCATGATTTACGGGCTGCTTCGATCAGTTCACCTTCCGGGCAGTTGGCTGCATCCAGCGGCACAGGCAAAACAGACAGACCTTCATAGTCGTCTTTCAGGCCTTGCGCTGCACGGCGGTGGTTGCGGATGATGCGCAGCATGTGATCTGCGTTGTTTTTATAGCCCGGGAAAGCCCCCAGTTCTTTCGCCATTTCAGCTGATGTGGCGTAAGCCTCACCTGTCATAAGCGCGGTGATGGAACCACAAAGCGCACGGCCTTCAGCGCTGTCATAAGGCAGGCCAGCAGCCATCAACAGGCCACCGATGTTGGCATAGCCCAGACCGAGTGTACGATAGTCATAAGACAGCTGTGCAATCTCTTTGGATGGGAACTGTGCCATCAAAACAGCGATTTCCAGTGTCACCGTCCAGATACGAACGGCGTGAGAGAAAGCAGCAACATCAAAGGTGCCATCTTCTTTGGTGAATTGCAGCAGGTTCAAGGAAGCCAGATTACAGGCCGTGTCATCCAGGAACATATATTCCGAACAAGGGTTGGACGCGTTGATGCGGCCATCTTCCGGACAGGTGTGCCATTCGTTGATGGTGGTATCAAACTGGATACCCGGATCAGCACAGGCCCATGCGGCATACCCGATATCATCCCAGAGATCTTTGGCTTTGATGCGTTTGGCAACAGATCCGTCACGACGGTTGATCAGTTCCCATTCCCCATCGGCCAGGACTTTATTTAAGAAGTCGTTGGACACACGCACGGTGTTGTTGGAGTTTTGACCCGCAACTGTCATGTAGGCTTCAGAATCCCAGTCGGTGTTGTAAGCCGGGAATTCGATATCGGTGTAACCTTGCTTTGCAAATTCGATGACGCGCTGAATGTAGTTTTCAGGGATCATCACTTTACGTGCAGCGATGATGGCTTTTTTCAGCGGCTTGTTTTTCTTCGCATCAAACGCATGTTCACTGTCGCCAGCTTCCACACATGCTGTCATCACGTCGCCAAGGTGTGTCTGGGCCAGTTTGGAACCCGCAACCAGGGCAGCGACTTTCTGTTCTTCTTTAACTTTCCAGGTGATGAAGTTTTCAACATCCGGGTGATCCACATCGACAACAACCATTTTGGCTGCGCGGCGTGTTGTGCCGCCGGACTTTATAGCACCTGCTGCACGGTCACCGATTTTCAGGAAGCTCATCAAACCGGATGACTTCCCGCCACCGGACAGGGGCTCACCTTCGGCGCGCAGGTTGGAGAAGTTTGATCCGGTACCGGAACCATATTTAAAGAGACGGGCTTCACGCACCCACAAGTCCATGATGCCGCCTTCGTTGACCAGATCATCCTGGATGGACTGGATAAAGCAGGCGTGTGGCTGTGGATGTTCATAAGAAGATTTGGAACGGGTCAGTTTGCCCGTCTTGAAATCAACATAGTGGTGGCCTTGTGCCGGACCATCAATGCCATAGGCCCAATGCAGACCCGTGTTAAACCATTGTGGGGAGTTCGGCGCGCCCATCTGGGCACACAGCTGAAAGCGCATTTCGTCAAAATAGGCCTGTGCGTCTTCTTCGCTGTCGAAGTAGCCGCCTTTCCAGCCCCAGTATGTCCAGGTGCCCGCCAGACGGTCAAAAACTTGCTTTGCAGATGTTTCGCCTGAGAAACGGTCCCCTTCCGCTATGTCGTTCATCGCAGTTTCGTCGGGGACGCTGCGCCATAAAAATTCAGGAACGTCTTTTTCTTTAACGCTTTTTAATTTGGCAGGAACGCCTGCTTTGCGGAAATATTTTTGTGCCAGCACGTCACAGGCAACCTGTGACCAGCTTTCTGGAACTTCCAGGTCGGTTGCCTGGAAAACAAGTGATCCATCCGGATTGCGAATCTCGCTGGAAGCTTTTCTGAAAACGATGCCGTCGTACGGCGACTTATTTTGTTGCGTGAAATGACGATTAATACGCATTGGTGCCCCTGTATGCCTCTTGCTTGAAAGTTAGCAGCGGAAATAACGAAAAAGTTTTTATAATTTGCCCTCACCCTGATGTGTAGACTGCATCTATATACGGCGTGCAGGCCTTCACTTGGGGCACAAGATGTAGAACATTTTCTGGAAGTCATTGCAAGGTACTACCAAAGTATAGTTATGCACTGTTGCGTATGCGTAATAATCATAATCTTAAGCAGTCTGCCGATTCCCAATAGGACAGGCCTGTGGAAAAAAAATTATAAAAAAAAAGGGCTTGCATCGGGTCAAAAGAACCAAAATTTCCGCAACCCATTGTGTTTCCTTGATCTTGCGGCTACTAGGTCTAGTAGGTTGGTGCCAAGGGGGCACAAGTCTAGGAAAAACCTAAAGAGAATCCATTGTTTGCGTATCAGGATGACCTTTTTTTAGGCAGAAATACGCCTTTTAAGGGTGTAGAATCGGATTGGCGGGAATTCCCCATAAAGTTAAGTAAGGGACTTTTAAATTGCGTTTTTAGTTAAAAGGCCGCATGCTATTGTATATCAAATAACAAAACGACCATTCTCTAGCCGGGAGCCGCTAATACGTTTGAACCTTATTGTAAAAGAAAGGGGAGGCGCATCAGCGGATAAAATTTGTGAAGAACCAAACGCCTGCTCATCAAAGTGTATGTGAAAGCTTTGTCCATGGCTTAAACGAAGCCGCTATTCTAACTGATTGTTCGCATCAGGTGATTGCGATCAATGACCTTGCTTTAAGCCTATTGTCTTTCAAAGACGCTTCTTTTCTGATGAACAGAAATGTGGGCTGCATTTTTGATGGGGATACCAAGAACTGGCCTGTATGTCTGGGTGGACAATGTCGCACCACGCTTAAGACTTTGCATGAGCGAACACTGGATGCGGAACTGTCGCTCAGTAAAATCAGTCTGGAAGGTCAGACTTATAATATCGGTATTCTGCGCGATATCTCTGTCCTGCAAAACCTCAAAGACGCCTTGGAAAAGGCGGAAAACCGTCTGGATGATATGATGGGCAATCTACCTGTCACCCTGTTTCAGATGGTTTTGAAAGAAAACGGCACACTTTCCTTTCCTTATATCAGCAAGGGCGTGAGCAAGCTGATGGGGGTAGATAGTGACGTGCTGATGGAAAATCCGGATGCCTTCTTTGAGATGCTGTGTCCGGCAGATCAACTGCAGTTGTTGCGGAAAGTCAAAAAATCGGCTCTTCAGCAGACCTCCCTTGATGAAGAAATATGTCTTTATGTGAATGAGGATATGAAGCTGTGGTTGCGGCTTTTTGCCAATTTAAGGCAGGCAGATGACAGTCAGGCTATCTGGGACGGGGCTGTCATCGATATCACAGGGCAGCACCTGCTGGATGAGCGTTTGCGTTATCTCGCCTATCACGATGAAACCACCCATATGCCCAATCATCTGGCATTGGAAGAATATCTGCAAGGTCTGTTTGATGCGGAAGAGCCAAAATCTTTTGCCTTGATGGCTTTGTCCATTGACCGTCTTGATCTGGTGAATGAAACCTTGGGGAGTGAAACCGCAAGCCGTTTGGTCCAGATTATGGGCGAACATTTAAGGCGGGCTTTAGAGCCTAAAGACGTCTATATCGCCCATTTAAAAGCCGACAGTTTCTCCATCGTCATGCCCCATGTGGAAGATGAACGCGATGTGGCAGCTCTTGCAGAAAGTCTGCTGAAAACCATGAAAATCCCGTTTGAAGTGGGTGACCGACGTCTGGATGTCAGTGTCAGTATGGGGATCAGCATTTCGGGTCGCGATGGTGATACGGCTGCAAGCCTGATGATGAATGCGGACACCGCGCTCAGACGCGCATTGGTGACCTCACCGGGGGGATATCGTTTTTATGTGGAAGAAATGAATACCCGAGCCCTGCGCGTTCTGGCTTATGAAAACAGATTGCGCAAAGCCTTGGCCAAGCGTGAATTCGTGCCTTTCTTCCAGCCCTTGATTGATGTGAAATCCGGATACATTGCCGGGATGGAAGCGTTGGTGCGGTGGCGTCATCCACGCCTTGGTCTGGTGGGCCCCAGTGAATTTATCCCGGTGGCTGAAGATGCTGGTCTGATTGGGGAATTGTGCCATCAGGTCCTGCACGAGACATGCCGCACGGCCAAAGGCTGGATCGATCAGGGGCATAAACCCATCCCACTGGCGGTCAATATTTCCTGGCGTCAGTTTGCTCAGCCGGAACGCTTGATGGTTTTAATGAATGAGGTGCTGGAGGAAACGGGACTGCCGCCAGAAATGTTGGAACTGGAACTGACCGAAAGTTCGGTGATGGAAGAACCCGATTCTGCCATTCGAACGCTGAATAACCTGCGTGATTTTGGTGTGATGGCGTCAATTGATGATTTTGGCACAGGATATTCCTCGCTGTCTTATTTGAAACGTTTGCCTATTTCTAAACTGAAAATCGACCGCGCCTTTATTCATGAGGTGACGGAAAATGAACGTGATGCGGCCATCGTGGATGCCATCATCATGTTGGCGCGGGCCTTGGGTTTAAAGACGGTTGCCGAAGGGATCGAGACACCGGGCCAGCTGGAATATCTGCGTGAAAAAGGATGTGATCTGGCCCAGGGGTTCTATTTCAGCCGTCCGGTCCCGGCCGCAGAAATGGAAAAAATGATGGGACAGGGTGTTTTTTCTCAGACCCATTGATCAAGAAATCTTTGTAATTTATGAAAGACTTGCTTATAAATAGCCATGCACAAACATGTGCGAAATATTTACGGATATGGCCTTTAGGCACAGGGGTATCGTTATGACAATCGGCACACGCGTTTATACTTGGTTGCACGGCACTTTGGTCGGCACGGACGAGTTTGGTAACAAATATTATCGTAACAAGAAAAAACTGCAGGGTCGTGAGCGTCGCTGGTGCCTTTATAAAGGGATTTCCGAAGCCTCCAAGGTCCCCGCTGAATGGCATGCCTGGTTGCACCACACGGTGGAAGACCCGCTGACGGAAGAAGCCACGCAGGCCAAAGACTGGCAACAAGGTCATCTGCCAAATCTGACAGGCACCGAACATGCCTATTACCCGAAAGGGGATGCACGCCACGGCGCCAGCCGCCCAAGTGCAACAGGTGATTACCAAGCCTGGCAGCCTGAATAATCAAGTCACTTTTTAAAAGGCGTGGAACCTTAGACATGCGTTTGCGTGCAGTCCTGTTTGCTCTCTCCCTTCTGCCTGTATCCTTTGCGGCAGAGGCTGATCCTTATGATACGGTTGTTTTGCAGGGGCTGGATAAGGTAACGGCTCGTGTTTCCCGCCTGGAAGCGCCTGTCGGCCAGTTTATTCGCTTTGGCACATTGGAAATTGTCGCACGTACCTGCGACAAGCGCCCGCCAACTGAAACGCCGGAAAGTGCTGCTTTTCTTGATATTTCAGAATCCCGCCCGGGCGAACCTGCAAGCGATGTTTTTCGTGGATGGATGTTTGCTTCCAGCCCGGCGTTAAATTCTATGGAACATCCGGTTTATGACGTCTGGGTTCTCGATTGCAAGAACATGGCTTCGATCTCTGAAGAAAGTTCTGAATCGGTCGGGTCGCAATAAAAAGACACGGCCACTTCCTGTAAGGCTTCATCCAGCATCAAATGATACGTCCGCCTGGGAACTTCAATCGCGCCCAGGCTTTCCAGGTGGTCGGTGACGAACTGGGTATCCAGCAGCAGATAATTTGATAGCCTTAGCCGGGCAACCAGATGGACGAGGGCGACTTTGGAGGCGTTGGACCGTCTGGAAAACATGCTTTCGCCAAAAAAGGCAGCGCCTAAAGAGACCCCGTAAAGGCCGCCGACAAGCTCGTCGCCTTCCCAGCATTCCACACAATGGGCGCAGCCGATTTCAAACAGTTCGTTATAAAGACGAAAGACATCGTCGTTCATCCAGGTATCAGGGCGATCAGCTGTGCTTTCAGCACATTTTTCCATAACGCCTAAAAAGTTGGTATTTACCCGCACGTCGAATTTTTTCTGACGAACCGTCTTATAAAGAGATTTGGAGATTTTAAGTCCGTTGAGTGGAAAGATACCGCGTTCTTCCGGGTCCACCCAGAAGAGGTCCTTGGCATCGCGTGTTTCCGCCATGGGAAAGACTCCGGCAGCATAGGCGCGAAGCAGGGTTTCCGGTGTTATATGGTATCTTTCGCTTTTATCCATCTTTCAAATATATGGTTTGCAGGATTTAAAGCAAGAAAAAGGCGGAGGTACTGTGTCCGGGGCCAAAAAAAACGCCCTGATTTCTCAGAGCGTTTTTTCTTGTCTTAATCTTCAAGCCCGACGAATTTTTCGAGCCATTTGATATCGTAGTCCCCGTTGATGAACTCTTGGTTTTCCATGAGTTTTTGATGCAACGGGATAGAGCTTTTGATGCCGCCGATGACATATTCACCAAGGGCGCGACGCAGACGCATCAGGCATTCGTTCCGGTTGTTGCCATGAACGATCAGCTTGGCGATCATACTGTCATAGTGCGGTGGCACTTTATAGCCAGCATAAAGCGCGGAATCGACACGAACGGACAGGCCGCCAGGGGCGTGATAGTCGGTGACTTTACCCGGACACGGCATGAAGTTTTCAGGGTCTTCCGCATTGATGCGACATTCAATGGAATGACCATGAAACTTGATGTCATCCTGTGTCATGCCAAGCGGCGCACCACTTGCAACACGGATTTGTTCACGACACAGGTCCAGACCGGAAATCATTTCTGAAATCGGGTGTTCCACCTGAAGACGGGTGTTCATCTCAATAAAGAAGAACTCACCATTTTCATAAAGGAATTCCACCGTGCCAACGCCGCGATACTTCATCTTGCGCATGGCGTCCGCCACGGTTTCACCGATTTTGGCGCGCTGTGTGTCATTTAAGGCAGGCGATGGGGCTTCTTCCAGAACCTTTTGGTTACGGCGCTGCAGGGAACAGTCACGTTCACCCACATGAACCGCATTACCGTGCGTATCACACAAAACCTGAATTTCGATGTGACGTGGTTTTTGGAGGAATTTCTCAATGTAAACGTCCGCGTTACCAAAAGCCGCCAGGGCTTCGGTACGGGCCATCTTCCAGTTGACTTCCATCTCATCAGCATTTTTGACGAGCTGCATGCCTTTCCCGCCACCACCAGCAGTGGCTTTTACGATAACGGGATAGCCAAATTCTTCACCGATTTTCAGGGCGTCTTCGACCGTGTCAACAGATCCTGCAGAACCGGGTACGATTGGCATACCCGTTTGTTCGGCAATTTGCTTGGCCGTGATTTTATCACCCATCTGGCGGATGTGTTCCGGTGTTGGGCCGATAAAGGTAAAGCCGTGTTCTTCCACCATTTCAGCAAAATTAGCATTTTCCGATAAAAAACCATAGCCGGGGTGGATCGCATCAGCACCGGTGATGGTGGCTGCAGACAAAATCGCCTGAATGTTCAGATAGCTGTCTTTCGAGGCAGCAGGGCCGATACAGACGGCTTCATCAGCCAGACGCACATGCATGGCATCAGCGTCTGCTGTGGAATGGACTGCCACCGTCGAAATGCCCATTTCCTTACAGGCACGGTGAATGCGAAGGGCAATTTCACCACGGTTGGCAATAAGGACTTTTTCAAACATGGACTAATCCGATTATTCGATGATGAACAGAGGATCGCCAAATTCTACAGGGGAACCTGAGCTGACGAGCACGCGGGACACTTTGCCGGACTTTGGCGCATGGATCGGGTTGAAGACTTTCATCGCTTCGACCAGACACAGTGTTTCACCTTCAGCAACGCTGTCACCAACATTTACAAAGTTTGGTGAATCAGGATCCGGGGAAAGGTAAGCAACACCAACCATGGGCGATGTTACCGCACCTGGGTGGTTGGCATCATCCTGACCAGCATCCGCTGGGGCTGCAGCAGGTGCAGCAGCAGGGGCCGCTACGGCAGCAGGCGCGGCAGCAGTTGCGTTAACAGTGATGTTTTTCGCAACGCGTACATGCCAGTCGTCCTGTCCGTACTCGATCTCGGTCAGCCCTGTGTCATTTAGAAGTTCAGCCAGTTCGCGAACCAGTTCGCTATTGAATTTGTCGTTAGCCATTATAAAGTTTTCTCTTATATCAGCGACTTGAGAGGATGCGTGAAACTGCCAGCAAGGCCAGTTCGTACCCTTGCACGCCCAGGCCACAGATGACCCCGGTTGCTGTTTTGGATACATAGGATGTATGCCGGAATTCTTCACGCTTGTGAATGTTGGATAGATGTACTTCGATCACAGGTTTGTCAGCAGCCTGGAGCGCATCTAGGATCGCAACCGATGTGTGTGTGTAGGCTGCCGGGTTGATAACAATGGCGTCAAACGATTCCCGTGCTTCCTGAATCCAGTCAACCAACGTGCCTTCGCTATTGGTCTGGCGAAAGTCGATTTCCAGATTTAAAGAAAGTGCATTCTTTTTACACTGGTCTTCTACGTCCTTAAGTGTCTGAGAACCATAGATTTCTGGCTCCCGCTTACCCAGGAGGTTTAGATTGGGACCGTTCAGTATGAGGACCTTGTGGGACATTAATTATCAATCCGCATTATCGTTTATGTGCGAAGTATTATGATGCTTTATAACACGCCTTTCACAGCATGCAATCTTTCTTTAATCGACCTCTTGCGCATCCAGAATGGCTCGTCCATACTCCGCTGCAAAATTCATCCAGCGAGTGAGAAATGATTGTTATTGTAAACGGTGAAGAACGTAGTTTGGATCAAGCCAAATCTGTTGCAGACTTTTTAACAGAGATCGGAATTGACCCTAAAAAAGTTGCGGTTGAACGCAATCTGGAAATTGTCCCAAAATCACAGTTTGCCGACATTCTCGTTGGGGATGGCGACAAGCTGGAAATCGTACATTTTATTGGCGGAGGATCACAGGACGTGAACGACACATTTGATATTGCCGGACAGACCTTTAATTCAAGACTTTTGGTCGGCACCGGGAAGTATAAGGATTTTGAAGAAACCAAAATCGCGATTGAAGCCAGTGGGGCAGAAATCGTCACCGTTGCGGTGCGCCGTGTCAATGTGACCAACCCGAATGAACCCATGCTGGTCGATTATGTTGACCCTAAAAAATACACTTATCTGCCAAACACGGCAGGCTGTTTTACCTGCGATGATGCGGTGCGTACCCTGCGCCTGGCACGCGAAGCTGGTGGCTGGGATCTGGTGAAGCTGGAAGTTCTGGGGGATCAGACAACCCTTTATCCCAATATGCCTGAAACCCTGAAAGCGGCAGAGATGCTGATTAAAGAAGGGTTCAAGGTCATGGTCTATTGCTCTGACGATCCGATTGCGGCCAAAACGCTGGAAGATATGGGCTGTGTGGCAATTATGCCGCTGGGATCCCTGATAGGGTCCGGCCTTGGTATTTTGAACCCGGTGAACATCCAGATCATTAAACAGAACGCCAATGTTCCTGTACTTGTGGATGCCGGTGTGGGAACAGCATCTGATGCAGCCTTTGCGATGGAACTGGGCTGTGATGGTGTCCTGATGAACACGGCGATTGCAGCGGCGAAAGACCCGATTGCCATGGCGAAAGCCATGAAGCTGGCGGTGGAAAGTGGCCGCCTTGCTTACCATGCTGGCCGTATGCCAAAGAAAACATATGCCGATCCAAGTTCCCCAACATCCGGTTTGATTGAGACAAAGTAATGACGTCACTTGGGATTTTGGTCTGCGGTGCCTTTGAGCAGGAATTGATGCAAGGCTACGGCGGGGTGTATGAAGATTTCTTCATTGATGCCCTGTTGGAAGCAGACCCTGATCTGTCCTTCATTACCTATGCGGCTTATAAAGACATCATCCCGACCAGCATCATCCAGTGTGATGCCTGGTTGGTGACCGGATCAAAACACGGGGTTTATGAAAATTTGCCCTGGATGTTGAAGCTGCAGGAGTTCTTAAAAGAAGCCTATGCGGCCAATATTCCCCTGGTTGGTATCTGTTTCGGCCATCAAATTCTTGCGCAAGCCTTGGGTGGCCATGTGGAAAAATCTGATGCCGGATGGGGGCTGGGCCATATTGAGTATGACCTGCTGGAACCCTTTGCGGGACTTGAAGGTAAGATGGGTTTACATGCCATCCATCAGGATCAGGTGGTGAAACTGCCACCAGAGGCCGGTGTCTTTGCAAAGACGGACCATTGTCCCCATGCCGGACTTATATATAAGAACAAAGCTGTCTCCATTCAGCCGCACCCGGAATTCAGTCAGGCGTTTGAGCGCGACCTGATTACTTTTAAAAAAGGCAATGTCCTGCCGAATGATCTGGCAGATCAGGCAATTTTAAAGCTGGACGGGGCAACAGATCATAATAAAGAAGTAATGGCGTTTATTGCTGACTTTATAAAGGGTTAGGGGTACTTTGTTTTTCTATCTCTCCAAAATCTTCTGGTGGCTGTTCGAACCGGGAAACATTCTGTTTTTGCTGCTGACCTTTGGGGTGGTCTTTCTATTTCTTAACAAGATCAGACTGGCGAAATTCTTTTGTGGCATTGCGTTTGCTTTCTATTTGATCTTCGGGATTGTACCTTTCGGGGCATACCTGCAAACAACCTTGGAAAATCGTTTTCCAACTGTTGTCGATTATCCAAAAGAGATTGATGGGATCATCGTGCTGGGTGGCATGGTGGATGTTTACACGACGGATCAACGTGGTGGCTTGGCGCTGAATGGCAATATTGACCGTGTCCTCTCTTTGTATGACCTAGGCGAACGCTACCCAGACGTCCCCATTATTTTTACGGGTGGGGCAGGGTTGATGGGGCGACCGGACTTGACCGAAGCCTCCATGATCCAGCCGCTGCTTGAAAAAATCGTGTCCAACCCGGATCGCTTGGTTCTGGAAAATGTGTCTCAAAACACCTATGAAAATGCGCTTTATACCAAAGATATTATTAAAGAGAAGGCATCCGGGACCTGGCTGCTGGTGACATCAGCCCGTCATATGCCCCGGTCAGTGGCGGCTTTTCGTCATCAGGGGGTGAATGTGCTGGCCTATCCGGTGGACTATCATACCAGCCCTGATCCACATTACAGCGTCCTGTTAAATCCGCGTCAGGGATTGGGCGTTTTAAGGGCGTCTCTTCACGAATGGTTAGGGCTTTTGGCTTATTATTTGACCGATAAAACTTCGGAATTTTTCCCATCCCCCTAACTGAAGAGGTCCAAATGATTGATAAGAAAAGATTTTTGAAAGCAGCGACGGTCGCAGGCGCTTTGTTGTTAAGCAGCCCGACATCTTCGCATGCTCAAGAAAGTTATCAATCATGGCTGGATAATTTTAAAAATGTAGCGGCTCAAAGCGGCATTTCCCAAAAGACCATCACGGCGACCCTGACCGGTCTGGAACCAAATCAGCGTGTGCTGGAACTGGACCGCCGTCAGCCGGAATTTTCCCTGACCTTCTGGAAATATCTGAACAATAGCATCTCGGAAAAACGCATCAAGCGTGGCCGTGAGCTATTGAAGAAGCACAAGAAACTGTTTGATAAGGTTCATGCGAAATATGGTGTGCAGCCGCGTTTTCTGGTGGCGTTTTGGGGGCTGGAAACAAACTTTGGGGATTACACAGGCGTGTTCCCGCTGGTGCAGTCTCTGACCACACTGGCTCATGATAAACGCCGTCGTGATTTCTTTACCAAGCAACTGCTGACAACCCTTGAGATTATGGATCAGGGGCACATCCCTTATGATGTGAAAGCGTCCTGGGCGGGTGCCATGGGCTATTGCCAGTTTATGCCAACGACTTATAAAGCCTATGCGGTTGATGGTGACGGTGATGGCAAAAGTGATATGTGGGGCAGTCTGCTGGATGTGTTCCATTCCGCTTCAAACTTCCTGTTGCAGTCTGGCTGGCAACCGGGTGAAACGTGGGGGCGTGAAGTCAAGCTGCCCAAAGGATTTAATCTGGATTTGACCGGGCTTCGTACGAAAAAGAACCTGTCTGAATGGGCAAAGCTGGGTGTTGTCAATATTGACGGCAAGGCCTTGCCACAGGCTGATATGAAGGGCTCCTTGATCCTGCCATCCGGCTATAAAGGCCCTGCATTTTTGGTTTATGAGAACTTTCGCACGATTCTGGACTGGAATCGTTCGAACTTCTACGCCATTGCCGTGGGGCATCTGGCGGATCGTCTGGTCTGGAAAGGCCCATTGAAGACACCACAGGTGAAAGAAACACCGCTGAGCCGTGATCAGTCCATGATGATCCAGACACGTTTGAACGCCAAAGGCTATGACGTTGGAAAACCTGATGGAATTGCAGGATCACGTACCCGCAAAGGCATTAAGGCTTTCCAGAAAAGCATTGGAATTCCGGCAGATGGCCATCCAACGGTCGAACTTTTGGAATTATTGAAGTAAGGCAGGGTTGAAGCAATGGACATCCAACAGTATGCTGTCGCAGATTTTAAGCCGAAAGGATGGAAAAAAGGTTCCTTTATGATGAAACGATTTTTAAAACCTGCACATTTAGCCATGGGTTTGATGGCTTCTGTCTTTTTATCGGGCTGTGCAGAAACGACCTTTTTATCCAGTTCTATCAAGTCGGCAGGCAGCGATAAACCTGTTGCAGGCCATTATAAAGTCGGCAATCCCTATCAAATTCAGGGCGTCTGGTATTATCCAGCGGAAGATTTTGATTATGTGGAAACAGGGATTTCATCCTGGTATGGCCCACAATTCCATGGCAAGCCAACAGCCAATGGTGAAGTGTTTGACATGAATTTGGTCAGTGCGGCCCACCGTACATTGCCGCTGCCGTCACTGGTGCGTGTTACCAACCTTGAAAATGGCCGTTCCCTGGTCGTGCGTGTGAATGACCGTGGGCCTTTTGCCCATGGCCGTATCCTTGATATGTCCAAACGTGGTGCGCAGTTGCTGGGCTTTGAAAAGCAGGGTACAGCGCGGGTGAAGGTTGAAATCCTGAAAGACCAGAGCCTTGCCATCAAGAATTCTTATGTCAACCAGATTGCATCCAAAGATTCCCCGATTAAATCAACCGGGATGGCAAAGCCGCAGGTAAGCGCACAAAGCCTGGATGTCCCGCAAGGTGCGCAAGCTGCCCCTCAACCACAGCAGCAAATGACAATGGCGGACAAGCCTGTTGCACAATCTGCAATTCGTGAGCCTGAAGTGGTGAAGCCAACCGAAACGGTTAAGACTTACGCTGTTTCTGCCACGCGCATGTATATTCAGGCAGGCGCATTTTCAAAGTATGAAAATGCCAACCGTGTGAAAGCGAAACTGTCTTCCGTTGGTGATGTGCAGGTATCGCAGGTGCTGGTTAATGGTCGGGATTTCTTCCGCGTGCGTGTCGGGCCGCTGCAAAGCGTTGGTCAGGCGGATCAGATTTTAAATGACGTTATTCAGGCGGGCTATCCGTCGGCAAAGATTATCATCGAAAAAGGGAAAGGCTAACATGGGCCTGCGTACAACATTTCTGGCAACAGCCTTAGCAACAACCGTACTGGCAACTTCGGCATTTGCGATTGACACAACGGCGCGCGAAGCCCTGATGATCGATATAAAGACAGGCCATGTCCTGTTGGAAAAAGAATCACATGCCTCTATGCCACCAGCGTCTATGAGCAAGCTCATGACCTTGTATCTGGTGTTTGAACGCTTAAAAGATGGCCGTTTGACGCTGGATGATAAATTTACGGTTTCTGAAAAAGCCTGGCGTAAGGGCGGGGCAGCTTCTGGTAGTTCCACCATGTTCCTGGAACCTCGCCAAAAGGTGCGTGTGGAAGACCTGATCAAAGGCATTATTATTCAATCCGGTAACGACGCCTGTATCGTGGTGGCCGAAGCGATTTCCGGTTCTGAAAAGAATTTTGCTGTTGAAATGACGGAAAAAGCCCGTGAATTGGGTATGGAAGATTCATCTTTTGCAAACGCAACAGGCTGGCCGGACCCGGGTCAACGTATGACGGCCCACGATCTTGCCATTCTTGCCAAGGCGTTGATTGAGGAATATCCGGAATATTACAAATATTTCGCTGAAAAGAATTTCAAATATAATGGTATCCGCCAAAGCAACCGTAACCCGCTTTTGTATAAAACAATGGGCGCAGACGGGCTGAAAACAGGTCATACGTCCGAAGCTGGCTACGGGCTGACCTCGTCTGCCATGCGCGATGGGCGCCGTCTGATCCTTGTGGTCAATGGTCTGAACAGCGTGCGTGCACGTTCCAGCGAGTCTGAAAGACTGATGGAATGGGGGTTCCGTGAATTTAACAATTACGCTTTGTTCCAGAAAGGTCAGGAAGTTTCTCAAGCCGAACTGTGGCTGTCCAACAAACAAAGTGTCGGTCTTGTGATTGATCAGGATGTGGAAATCACCCTGCCGCGCAAAAGCCGTCGCAAGATGAAAGTCCAGGTCAAATATGACGGCCCGATCCCGGCCCCTGTTCAAAAAGGCCAGCAACTGGCGACCGTTGTTATCTCAGCCCCTGAAACCAAAGACATCGTCATTCCGCTTTATGCAGCTGAAGATGCTGACCGTCTGGGCTTTGTTGGTCGTCTGGGTGCGGCTGTTAAATCCATTATCTGGGGTGTAACCGGGTAATGTCGAAGGGGCGTTTTATAACCCTTGAAGGCGGCGAAGGGGCTGGCAAAAGCACGCAGGTGCGTCTTTTAAAAGCCGCCCTTGAAGACCAAGGCATCGAAGTCGTCCTCACCCGCGAACCCGGTGGCAGTCAGGGCGCAGAAGATATCCGTAACCTGCTGGTCAATGGTGATCCTGGTCGCTGGGACGGCATGACCGAAGCCTTGTTGAATTTTGCTGCACGTCGTGATCATCTGGTTAAAACCGTCTGGCCTGCACTTGAAGCTGGAAAGTGGGTGATCTCAGATCGTTTTGCTGATTCCACCATCGCTTATCAGGGCTATGGTCATGGTCTGAATTTAAAGCTGCTTTATAACCTGTGGGACGTTTCCATCGAAAACTTCAGACCGGACCTGACGTTTGTTCTGGATCTGCCTGTTGAAACAGGTATCGAACGCGCCCTGGGTCGTGGGGCAGGGGAAGACCGCTATGAAAAAATGGCGCGCGATTTCCATACTCGTCTGAAGGCTGGTTTTCTGGAAATCGCTGAAAATGATCCGGATCGTTGCTGCGTGGTTGACGCGCGTCAGGGGATTGAAGAGATTCAGCAGGATTTACAAAATGCTGTTTCAGACCGTCTAAAGGTGGCCTTCAATGATGGATGATGACCGCCTCACCCCGAAAACAAGCCCCGACCTGATTGGTCATGATGAGGCGGAAAAGACGCTGCTGGAAAGTTATAATTCCGGTCGTATGCATCATGCCTGGCTGATTACAGGCCCACGTGGCATTGGAAAAGCGACTCTTGCCTATCGATTTGCACGTTTTCTGTTAAAGCACGGTAAACCTGGTGGGGATGAAGGCGACAGTCTGTTTGGCGATACCTTGCCATCCACCGATCCGGAAAGCCTTTATGTGGACCCGGAAGATGCTGTCTTTCGCCGTATTGCAGCGGGTGGTCATGCTGATATCATGACCATTGAGCGTGAATTCGATGAAAAGAAAAACCGTTTTAAGGGTCAGATTGGCGTAGATCGCGTGCGTGGGGTGGGGGCTTTCCTTGGGAAAACCTCAGCCGAAGGCGGCTGGCGTGTTGTGGTGATTGATGCCGCAGACGAAATGAACCGAAATTCCGCCAACGCTGTTTTGAAAGTATTGGAAGAGCCGCCTGAACAGGCTGTTCTGCTATTGCTGGCGCACAATCCGGGCCGTTTGCTGCCAACCATCAGGTCTCGCTGTCGGACTTTGAATTTGAACGCTTTATCAGATGATATTTTGGTCGATCTGATGGGGAAATATGCGCCCGAATCGTCCCCGGAAGAAGCGCAAGGTCTTGCAAAATTGGCCGAAGGCAGCTTTGGACGCGCCCTTTCCCTGTTTGATGAGGGTGGTTTAAGCCTCTATGAAGAGTTGGTCAGCCTGCTGTCCACTTTGCCACAATTGGACGTGGAAGCCTTGCATAAGCTGGGAGACAAGATGTCTAGGGCTGGGGCGGATGAGGCCTTTCGCACGCTTGGTGACCTGCTTAGATGGTGGTTAGGACGCTTGATCTCCCAGGGCGCACGCGCTAAGACCTCAGGGCTCGGCTTAAACGAGGCAGAAGACGCATTGATGGTTCGTATCTTGCAAACTGGCGATATGAACAAACTGATGGATGTATGGAGCAAGGTTGGCTCTTTGTTCGATCAGGCGCAAAGCGGCAATCTGGATCGCAAACAGGCTGTGCTGAATTCTTTCCTCGCCCTTGAAGGGGCGATGAAGCGCTAAACTATATATTTATTCTTTCTTTGTTTGGAGTGACCCATGACGGGATCGACACCTTTTTACATCACAACGCCCATTTATTATGTGAACGACAAGCCACATATCGGCCATGCCTATACGTCTCTGGCCTGTGATGTGATGGCCCGGTTCAAGCGTCTGGACGGCTATGATGTCAAATTCCTGACCGGAACGGACGAGCATGGTCAGAAGGTGGAAAATTCCGCCAATGCAAAAGGGGTTGATCCGCAAGTATTCACGGATGGCGTGTCGCAGAACTTCCGTGATTTGGCCGAATTCATGGGCTACACCAATGACGACTTCATCCGCACAACGGAAGAACGCCACAAAAAAGCCTGTCAGGCCCTGTGGCAGAAACTGCTGGATAACGGCGATATTTACCTTGGCGCCTATGAAGGCTGGTATGCGGTGCGTGACGAGGCCTTTTATACGGAAGATGAAACCGAGAAGAAGCCAGACGGCACCCGCGTTGCCAAAGCATCTGGTGCGGAAGTTGAATGGATGGAAGAACCTAGCTATTTCTTCAAGCTGTCGGCCTGGGAAGACAAGCTTCTGGCATTTTATGAAGCCAATCCTGATTTCATCCTGCCAAAATCACGCCGCAACGAAGTGCTGAGCTTTGTAAAAGGCGGTCTGCAGGACCTTTCCGTTTCCAGAACGACCTTTAAATGGGGGGTTCCGGTGCCAAATGATGATGCACATATCATGTATGTGTGGCTGGATGCGCTGACAAACTATATCACCGCCTGCGGCTATCCAGATACAGACGCGGCTGATTATCAGAAATACTGGCCTGCTGATGTGCATATGGTCGGTAAAGATATTCTTCGTTTTCATGCGGTTTATTGGCCCGCTTTCCTGATGGCGGCTGAACTGCCCACACCAAAACGCGTTTTTGCCCACGGCTGGTGGACAAACGAAGGTGAGAAAATCTCAAAATCCCTCGGCAACGTGATTGATCCGATTGATCTGGTTAATAAATACGGTCTGGATCAGGTGCGCTATTTCATGTTGCGCGAAGTGCCCTTTGGTAATGATGGCGATTTCGCCCATTCCGCCATGGTTTCACGTATGAATGGTGAATTGGCGAACGATCTGGGCAACTTGTCCCAGCGTGTTCTGTCCATGGTTGTGAAGAACTGTGACGGCGCCATCCCGACACCGGGTGAATTTACGGCTGAAGATAAAGAAATGATGGGTCAGGCCTATGGTCTGCTGGCTGAGGTACGCAAGCAGATTGATGTGCAGGCCTTTAACGATGCGATTGAGACCATCTGGCTTGCCATTCGTGCGGCCAATGCCTATGTGGATCATCAGGCGCCTTGGAAGCTTAAAAAGGAAGATCCGGCTCGTATGGGCACAGTGCTTTACGTTCTGTGTGAAACCATCCGTAACGTTGCCTTGCTGCTGCAGCCACTGATGCCGACGGCTATGGACAAAATGCTGGGCTTGCTGGAAATTGCTGATGATCAGCGCAGCTTCGCATCTTGCGGTGAGGTAGGGGCTTTGAAGGGCGGTACGCCACTTGAAAAACCGGAAGGGGTCTTCCCACGTTTTATCGACCATGAAGAATTGGAAAATTCTTATGAAGGTAAAGACGGCAAATTCCTGATCAAACGCGCGCTGCGTCAAAACCCGAAGAATAAAGAGACGGTTTTTGAGATCGTGTTTGAAAATGGGGATGTGGAAGAACTGAATTCCCTTGATCTGGAAAAAGCGAAAAAGAAAGGGGCTTTGACGCAAGTCTAAGCCATATCTTTGATGTTAGTTGATAGCCATTGCCATCTGGATTTTCCCGATTTTGCAGAAGATTTTGACGAGGTTCTCGCGCGCGCAGATGAAGCTGGCGTTAAAACCATGATGACCATTTGCACCTATGTGACCAAATTCGATCAGGTCCATGACATCGCAAAAGCACATGACAATATATACTGCACCATCGGTATTCACCCCCATAATGCGGATAGTGAGCCGGAAGTCAGCGTTGAAGACCTGACGGGTCCAGCAGCGAGTGACAAGGTTATCGGCTTTGGGGAAACCGGGCTGGACTATTTTTATGAGCACAGCCCGCGTGAAATCCAGCAAAAACAGTTCCGCACCCATATTGAAGCCGCGCGTAAACTGGACCTGCCTGTGATCATTCACACGCGTGATGCCGAAGAAGATACGCTGCGCATTATCGAAGAAGAAATGGCGGCGGCTCCCTTTAAAGGGCTGATCCATTGTTTCTCTGCCTCCAAGGCTTTTGCGGACCGGATGGTGGAGTTGGGGCTTTATATTTCGATCTCCGGCATCATTACCTTTAAAAAGGCAGAGGAACTGCGTGAGGCCATCAAGGACGTGCCGCTGGACCGCCTGTTGGTGGAAACGGATGCGCCGTACCTGTCACCCATCCCCAAGCGGGGGAAACGCAATGAGCCAGCCTTTACGGCCTATACATCGGCAAAGGTGGCAGAAGTGAAGGGCGTGTCAGAAGAAGAAATGGCGACACAGACTACAGACAATTTCTTCACACTCTTTTCGAAAGCGAAACGGGGCTGATATGAAAGTTACGATCCTTGGCTGCGGCCCCTCAGGTGGCGTCCCCGGGATCGGGAACTATTGGGGCAAGTGTGACCCCGAAAACCCCAAAAACAGGCGTCTCAGACCATCCATTTTGATCGAAAATCATGCCCTGTCTCTACTAGTAGATACCTCTCCAGACGTGCGTCAGCAGCTCTTAAACGCTGATTTAAGCCGTCTGGACGCGGTTCTCTATACACACGGCCATGCGGACCATTTACATGGTATCGATGATCTGCGAAGCGTTAATCGGCTTCAGAACGCGCCATTGGATGTGTACCTCAATCAGGAAACACTGGATCATATTTCAGAACGATTTGGCTATGTGCTCGATCCTTTGCCAGACGGTGTGGACGTTTTTTACAAACCGGTCCTGGTTCCGCATCTGATCGAAACTGGAAAGTCGTTTGAGATCGATGGGCAATCCATCATGCCGATCCTGCAGGACCATGGATATTGCGAGACCATCGGATACCGGATCGGGGATTTCGCATATTCAACAGACGTGGTGAATATGTCTGATGAGAGCCTCAAGTTATTAGAAGGTGTGAAGATTTGGGTCATCGGCACATTGGTCGATGTGCCGCATCAGACGCACGCCGATGTGGATAAGGCACTTCGCTGGATAAAGCGCATTGCTCCTGAAAAGGCGTTTTTGACTCATTTGGGCACAGGGTTGGACTATGACGCGCTGAGGGCGAAATTGCCTGAAAATGTCCGTCCATGTTTTGATGGTCTGGAAATTATCCTTTAAATCTTAATTTTGCTAGAATCATTCGCTTGATTTTAAGACGGCTCCTTGGATTGAAAAGGGGCCTTTTTTGATGCGTTTTGTAACTCAGCCAAGACTCATTTTATTGACCCAATTCACTTAAGTTCTCTGATTACTTCTTGTCAAAAACAGCCCGGAAAAGCCGCTGTAACATCATTGTGCTTGTCTGGCAGAGTAGCCCCAGAGAATCGCCAGAGTAGAAACCTTAAACCATCTCAGCGCTCCTAAACCAAGAGAAGTTTGGGTTATGTAATCTTACATTAACTCCGCAATAACTCATTCAGTATAAACATAAGGCATTGATAAATATTATGTATCATTTTGATACATAATATAAATTATGCGACAAAAGATATGTCGAGAAAGATGAGGTTGGCATGAAAAATATGTGGCTCCCCTGTTGTGATTTTACTTTAACTTTGGGTTCACCTGACAGTTGCGGTTCTGAAGTTCGCAAATAAGAACAAGCCTGTGAGCTTAGTGAAGATGATGTCGCCAACGCGTCGCCTCAGGCTGTCTTGCTGTGCGATGAATTTCCCGCTTTCTTGTCTTCATTTTCTCAGGCATTGTGTGTCGAAATATTTTTGACCTGTTTGATCGTTTGGAGCTTAAACGTGAAGAATTATGACGCCGCCTCTTTTGACAGTGAAATCGCTCGCCTGTTGGCCATTATGGAAAAACTGCGTGATCCGGAAAACGGCTGCCCCTGGGATATCGAGCAAACCTTTGAAACTATCGCGCCCCACACGATTGAAGAAGCATATGAAGTCGCAGATGCGATTGAGCACAAAGACTGGCCTCACCTGCGTGAAGAGCTGGGCGATCTGTTGCTTCAGGTCGTCTTTCATGCGCAGATGGCAAAAGATGAAAAACTGTTTGATTTCAATCAAGTAGCTGGCAGTATCGCTGAAAAGATGCTGAGCCGCCATCCTCATGTCTTTGGCGATGAAGTGATCGAAACGGCCGATGCACAAACAATTGCGTGGGAACAACAGAAAGAGAATGAGCGCAAGGCCAAGGCAGCCGAAAAAGGTGAAAATCCCCCTTCTGCACTGGATGGCGTTGCAGGTGGATTACCGTCTTTAACCCGGGCATTGAAACTTCAGAAGCGAGCTGTGCGTGTCGGGTTTGACTGGCCGGATGTGACGGGTGTTCTGGATAAGATCAGAGAGGAATTGGCCGAGGTCGAAGAAGAGGTTCGCGAGGTCAATTTATCTCAGGAACGCGTCAAGGATGAGATTGGTGATCTGCTCTTTACCGTGGTAAATTTGGCCCGCTGGGCGGATGTCGATCCAGACAGTGCGTTACGGTCCTGTAACGTAAAATTTGAACGTCGCTTTAAGGCAATGGAAAATGGTGTCAGAGCGTCCGGAAAAGAGATGACTGAGGTCACGTTGGAAGAGATGGAAAGTCATTGGCAGGCGGCAAAAGAAAGTGAGAAATAGATTTAACTTTAACTTTTAAGTTATTGAAAGTTAAAGATATTTCTCGCTTCTTAAAGTGAAATCTAGTCGCGTAAAAGTTTGATCAAACTGGAGGTGTCCCAGCGTCCGCCGCCCATGCGTTGGACCTCTTTATAATACTGATCAATAAGGCCTGTGACGGGTAAGGCGGACCCGTTTTTACGCGATTCATCAAGGGCAAATCCGAGGTCTTTTCTGACCCAATCGACGGCAAATCCGAAGTCGAATTTATCGTCCACCATGGTGTATCCGCGGTTCGATAATTGCCATGATCCGGCTGCCCCTTTCGAGATCACATCAATGACTTTTTTGGCATCCAGTCCGGCATTTTCAGCAAAGGCCAATCCTTCTGAAATTCCCTGCACGGCGGCAACAAATGTGATCTGATTGACCATCTTGGTCAATTGCCCTGCCCCAACGTCACCCATGTGGGTCACGGCCTGGGCGTAGGATTGCTGGACGGGTTCTGTCGTGGCAAAATCCGCTTCATCTCCGCCAACCATAATGGTCAGCGTACCGTTCTCAGCGCCCGCCTGGCCGCCAGAGACTGGCGCATCCATAAAGGAAAGCCCGATTTCTTTGGCTTTTGCGTAAAGCTCACGTGCCACTTCGGCAGAGGTTGTTGTGTGATCGATAAAGATTGCGCCACTGTCCATCGCGCTAAAAGCGCCATTATCGCCCGTACAGACGCTTCTAAGGTCATCATCGTTACCGACGCATGCAAAAACGATTTGCGCGCCCTCAGTGGCCTTCGCAGGCGTTTCTGCAAAATTACCGTTATATTCAGCGGCCCATTTTTCTGCTTTTGCGGTCGTGCGGTTATAAACGGTGACGTCATGACCGTTTTTTGTCAGGTACCCCGCCATCGGATATCCCATAACGCCCAGACCCAAAAATGCGACTTTCATAAGCTTTGCCTTCCATTGATTTAGAATGATTGGAAGGAAGTATATGGGCTGGGTTTTGGTGTGGCAAAGATTAGTTTGTCACGGTGACAATAAACTCAAGAACCTGTCATCCCGGATTTATTCCGGGACAATCGGTAAAACGAATTTTCAATCGTTCGGACCAGCTTCAACGGGTTGTCCCAGAATAAATCCGGGATGACAGTGTGGGAGAGCTACTCAAATTCCGCCACAACATCCATAAAGACAGCACCGTATCTTTCCAGTTTGGTTTGCCCGACGCCTGAGATATTCAGGAAGTCATCGCTTTTCATCGGGCGCTCTTTGGCGATTTCGATGAGTGTGGCATCTGCAAAGATGACGTAAGGGGGAACGCCCTGCTCTTCTGCCAGTGTTCGTCTCTGCGCACGCAAGGCTTCAAACAAAGCCTTGTCGTCTTCGCGTTCCAGCACGATGGAGGATTTGGTTGCGCGTCTGGCTTTGGCAGTGCCGCGGCCATCCGGGTCTTTGCGCATCAGGACGGTTTGTTCTCCGCGAAGGACAGCACGCACGTCCGGGCCCAGTTTCAGGCCGCCATAGCCTTCGATATCCATGCGGATGAGGCCAAGGGCGACCAGTTGGCGAATGATGGAGCGCCAGGTATCGCGTTTTAATTCTTTTCCGATCCCATAAGTACTGAGTTCGTTATGGCGAAAACGGATGATCTTGTCGTTGGTTTCACCCAGCAATACATCGATGATATGCCCTGCCCCAAAGGTTTCTCCGGTCCGGTAGATACAGGACAGCACCTTTTGTGCAGGCACAGTGCCATCAAACGTGTCAACCGGGTTCAGGCAGGTATCGCAATTGCCACAAGGCTCTGGCAGGGTTTCGCCGAAATATTCCAGCAGGACCTGACGGCGGCATCTGTGGGTTTCACAATAAGCCAGCAGCGCATCAAGCTTCTGACGTTCCACATGTTTCTGACGTTCCGGCAGTTCTGAACTTTCGGTGAACTGGCGCAGCTTGGTCACATCCTGCAGCCCATAGGCCATCCAGACGTGGGACGGTAGGCCATCACGCCCGGCACGGCCCGTTTCCTGATAATAGGCTTCAAGGCTCTTGGGTGGGTCCATGTGTGCAACGAAGCGCACATCCGGCTTGTCGATCCCCATACCGAAGGCGACGGTGGCGACCATGACCATGCCTTCTTCGCGCACGAACTTGTCCTGATTGATGCTGCGGATGTTTTTATCCATGCCAGCGTGATAGGACAGCGCATCATAGCCCTGATCGCGCAGCCAGTCGGCCATGTCTTCGACTTTTTTGCGGCTCATGCAGTAAATAATACCGCTGTCATGTTCGCCAAAATCGCCAAGGAATTTAAGCAGTTGGGTCTTGGCGTTCTTTTTCGGTGCGATGCTGTAACGAATGTTGGGACGGTCAAAACCGGTGATAAAGACCTTGCCCGCGCCCAAATTAAGCCGTTCCACAATGTCATTACGTGTCGGACCATCTGCTGTGGCGGTCAATGCAATGCGTGGAATGTTCGGGAAATTGTCATGCAGGCTGACGAGCTGGCGATATTCCGGGCGGAAATCGTGGCCCCATTGGGACACACAGTGGGCCTCATCAATGGCAAAGAGGGAGATCTTGCAGTGGTTTAGAAGCGTAAAGAACCGATCCGTCAGCAATCTTTCCGGGGCGACATAGACCAGATCCAGCTCCCCTGCCCGCATGGCGCGTTCAATCTCCTGCGTGGTTTGCGGATCAATGGTGGAATTCAGCGTTGCCGCCTTGATACCGACTTGGCAAAGCGCGGTAACCTGGTCCTGCATAAGCGCGATGAGCGGTGAAATCACGATGGCGCAGCCGTCACGGCAGACCGCCGGGATTTGGTAACAAAGGGATTTTCCTCCCCCTGTAGGCATTAGGACTAACGAGTCACCGCCTTCAATGGTGCGATCAATCACTTCAGCCTGAACGCCGCGAAATTCTTCGTAGCCAAAGGTGTTCTGTAAAATCTCTAAGGGGGATTTAGACATGATAGCTGTCTGACCCCGGGTTAAGGAAGGCGCGTGCCTGCTCCCAAATCTCTTTATTCGGGGTTAACAGCAAACAGTCTTCCGCATAGATTTGGGCTTTATAAGGTTCTTTGGCAGCGATCATCTGATCATATCCGCCAGCTTCACGGTGGATCAGCACGCCCGGTGCATGATCCCATGGATTCAGTCTGCGATATTGCGCACAGTGAAATTCCCCACAAGCAAGGGAAATATAGTCATGGGCAACCGACCCATAGCGCCTTGCCATGTGCGGCACCGGGCCCAAGCCATCAATGGCGCGTTGTTCAATCCATTGTCGGTGACTGAAACTTAACGCAACGGTCATGCGTTCAAAGGCAGTGATGTCACGAACCTGCAGTTTTTTACCGGACAGGACAGCCCCTGCCCCTTTTTCAGCCACAGCCGTGCGGCTGCGCGCCGGGTCATGAATCCATCCGGCGATGATTTCACCGGATAGAGACAGAGCAACCATGGTGCCGAAAACACTTTCGCCATTGGCAAAGTTACGGGTGCCATCCACCGGGTCGATAATCCAGACCGGATTATCACTTTCCAAAGCATCCAGAACGGATTTATTTTCCGAAACTCCTTCTTCCCCGACAACGAGGGAGCCGGGCAGCGCGTCCTGCAGACGGGCAATCAGTTTCGTTTCGGCTTCGAGATCAGCCGTCGTGACCAGATCACCGGGTGATTTTTCCATGATATCGCCGCTGTTGAGCTTTTGAAAGCGCGGCATGATTTCCTCATCCGCAACCTCGGCAATAATCCGGGTGATATGGTCCACATCAATTTTCATCCGCCCCTTTTAGCAAGGGATGGTTTGGGAGTCATCGGGAAAATTAGTACAGGTAAATGTTCAGTTAATTATTAGCGTGTAATAATTTAATTAAATACTCTTTTATGTTTAATTTGAGGGGCGTTATGGAAGTTTATCAGATTTTTCGAGTTCAGTTTTTCCAATATCAATCAATGCTTTTTGTGGAGTTTCCAGAAGGGCGTGAAATTTTACGCAGAGTTCTGGCAGGTACTTTAGAAAGACATTTGAAAACTAGAAGTTACTATGCGCTTGAAAAACAAGACGCTCAGCATGGTAATGTATATTTTAAATTTGCAAGAAGCAGGAAAGTTCATACCAATGAAATTAGTCAAGGCGAGATAGTGGAGAAAGAGCACCCTGATTATCCATTTGTCGAGGTGCTCATTAACATTGAACTTGGAGTATGTGCTATTGGCAGAAATTCAGACTTTTCTACATCAATAACTCACTCAGCGAACATGTTATCTAAATTGTTTGATAGTTCGGTGGTAAGTAAAGAACTTAATGCAGTAGCAACTATTGATCCAATCATTGACCCGACAGGCTTTATTGAGCATTTGAATAATGCGGAATTAATTTCTAAATTTTATTTTGAGGTAAAGCACCCCAACGCCTTTGATGCAGATGATTTTGTTGTCCCTTTGAAAAAGTTGAATAAGGCAGGTAGGTCGCACTATTCACGGACGATTTTGACGGGTGGGAATTTGGACAAAGAAATAGCAGAGGGCCTTTCCCGCTCATCTGCCTCTACTGGGGATGATGCAGGTGCGACAATGAAGCTTCCTGAGAGCAAAAAATTGGTTAGAAAGTCTTTGGGAAAGAATCATGTTTTTATAGAAGCAAAAAATAAGATTATTGATAATTTCACTGAATTTTCGAATGTTTTGAAGAAAAAATATAGAGAAGTCAGGAACGCAAATGAATAGTCAATGGTATTCATTTTTCAGCTGGTTTATTTATGGTTCTGGTGGAAAGAGGGGAGTTTCCAGAGTTGTTCAAGGCTGGATAGTGTTGGAAGTATATTTAGGCATTGTCATATCTCTGTTTCTCAATAGTTCACCTTCGACGGTTTCCGAAAAAGTTTCAATTCCTTTATCCATCTTTTTAATGACGATTGTCATTTCTTTGGTTGGTGCTGTGCAAAATGTTTTGGTTAGCAAAGAAATTTTTAGATTGTCAGAATTCAAAGATGGTGGCGTTGCTGATTATGTCTTCCCATTTCACCTGTCAATCCTAGGAATATCTATAACATTTGTGTATTGGCTAGTTTCATTTTTAAAATTCTTCGATGGCTTGAAATTTTCATTTCGTTTTTTCGATTTTCATGCAGGTACCATGTTCGGAATATTATTACTGTTGATTTCTCTTCGATTATCGTGGGGATGTTTACAGGGCACATTCTGGATGTATTTTTCCATGCACCAAATTCGAATGATGGACAACGAAGAGTAGCGTTAACTAGAAGATTTATTTCTTTTATGGCCGATAAATATCACGATCCCGTTTATAGGCATGTTCCAACAGGTCCATGATACGTTTGGCTTCGGGGTTATATTCGGCTTGTTGCTGCATGGCTTTGGTGACGTAGGTGGCAAAAGTGACGGCTTCGGCTTTGCCTTTAAGCTCGAACGATTTGGCCATTTCTTCCAAATCTTCATGGATCAGCCGTTTGGCCATGACGTTGAGCTGCTTTTTCACCAACGCATGTTTGCTGCGCCAGCGGGCCTGTGCTTGTTTGGTTGCCATGTTTTCACTTTCGAAACATCATCTACTTGTAGAGATGGTAACCCAAGATGGTTAATGAAAGGGAAAAGTGGGGCGTGTCGTTCTTATCTACCCTCTTATCTGTCATCCCGGATTTATTCCGGGACAATCCGAGAGTGCAAGTCCGAACTGTTGGAAATTTCTTTTACCGATTGTCCCGGAATAAATCCGGGATGACAATTTTGGGGGATGACAATTTGGGTGAGGCTTCAGGTCGGTGACCAACCACCAGCGGATTCACCTTCATTCGCATCCGTCTTATCATCGCTTTCGAAAAATTGCGGATAGCGTTGTTTGAAACGGGCTGTATTGGCGTCGTTCATGCGCACGCTGATATCGATGTGGGTTTCGGTATCAACGCGTTGGGTGACTTCGCCGTGGTTATAGAGCCAGCTGAGCAATTGGCCGTCACTATAAGGGATTTCCAGTTCGAACTTGGCAAACTGGGCACTGAGCAGTTCATTGATGTCATTTAACAGATCATCCGTGCCCTGCCCTGAAATGGCGGACACCAAGGAAACACGACCATCGGAACGGTTGGTCCGGTTGGTGATGATCTCGATATCATCCTCTGCCAGCAGATCGGATTTGTTATAAACCTCGATCAGGCAATCTTCGAGCTTGTCTTCCACACCCAATGTTTTGAGAACATCCAGCACATCGGCGCGCTGCGCGTCCGTATCAGGATGAGAGGCATCACGCACATGCAGGATCACGTCTGCTTCATGGACTTCTTCCAATGTGGCGTGGAAGGCGGCAACCAGTTCGTGTGGGAGTTCGGAAATAAACCCTACCGTATCAGAGAGGATCACATCACGGCCCGAAGGCAGCTTGATGGAGCGCATGGTCGGGTCCAGCGTGGCAAAGAGCAAATCTTCGGCAAAGACTTCGGCTTTGGTCAGTCGATTAAAGAGTGTGGATTTACCTGCGTTGGTATAGCCCACAAGCGCAACGATAGGATAAGGCGTACTACGTCGTGATTTTCGGTGCAGTTCGCGGGTGCGCTTCACGCTTTCCAGGTCTTTTTTCAGGCGTACGATTTTGTCGTCAATGATCCGGCGATCAAGTTCGATCTGCGATTCACCAGGCCCGCCAAGGAAACCTGCACCACCACGCTGACGTTCCAGGTGAGTCCAGGACCGGACCAGGCGGGAACGTTGATAGGTAAGGGCTGCCAGTTCGACCTGAAGGGAACCTTCGGACGTGCGGGCACGTTCCCCGAAGATTTCAAGGATCAGACCTGTGCGATCAATGACTTTGCAATTCCAGGCTTTTTCAAGGTTGCGTTGCTGAACGGGTGTAAGGGTGGCATCGACGATGGCCAGATCAATACTGTCATCTGCCCATTCCCACTTTTTAAGCCCCGCACGGCCCACGGTGGTGGCAAGCGCTTCCACAACACCCTGACCAAACAAGGTCGGGGCCTTGGGGCGTGCAACATTGACGACTTCCTGATGCACGACATCCACATGGATCGCAAGGGCAAGGCCCACGCATTCTTCCAAACGTGCTTCGGGCGAGCGTAAATTTCCGCGCTCACTTTTAAGATGCGGGTGAACGACCATGCAAGGAATGCGGTCGTTATCTTTGGTCCACCCTTTTTCTGATTTGTCTTTGGGTGGAAAGGAACTGTCTGACACGTTTATTCTTCGTCTTCCGAAGTTGGGTCAAACAGCTGCACCGGTGAAGAAGGCATGATTGTCGAAATTGCATGCTTGTACACCAGTTGAGTGTGGCCATCTCTGCGCAGGAGCACGGAGAAGTTATCGAACCACGTAACGATCCCTTGTAATTTCACACCGTTTACCAAAAAGATGGTGACGGAGTTTTTCTGTTTACGAATGTGATTAAGAAAGACGTCTTGCACATTCTGGGATTTTTCAGCAGCCATGGGTCTTATCCCCTATTTATCTTTATCGTTGGCATTTATGGTTAAAGTGTTTTTATAGAGCGTTTGCAACTTGATCTGTCTCCCAGACTTCACAATTTTCTAATGTTGCTAATAACTCCATGCAGTTATTGAAATACCAAGAAGGAGCGATGCCGTCAAACTCTCCCTTAATTGGCGCCTCGTTTCGTACCAGTACCCCTACACATCCAGAGTTGTGTGCGCACTGTAAATCAACGTCCGTATCACCTACGAACCAAACCCCGGAATCCCTAGCAATTCCGCTGCCTTCAAGGGCCAAATCAACCGGCGCTGGGTCGGGTTTATCTAGTTGAGCATCCCCTGCCCCAAGTATCTTATTGAAATATTTGGTCCATCCCAGATGATCTGCCTCTTCACGCAGGTACTTTCCGGTCTTATTTGAGACAACAGACAGGTAGTAACCCTTGGAATACAAGGCTTTCAGCATGGTTTCCGCCTCGTCATAGGGGGCAAGCTCGCGAATGTGCGATTCTTCGAATCGGGCATAGAAAATTTCGCCTGCTTTCTCCCATTTGTCACCATATAACGCAGGGAAGCTGTCGCGCATAGATTTTCTTACCCGTTGCTTGGTTTCTTCAAAGGTCCAGGCTTCTTTTCCCATGGCAACCAATGTGTGGTTATGAGCATCATGGATTGCAGGCCATGTATCCACCAATGTATTGTCCCAATCAAACAAAAGCGCTTTGGGGCGTGAAGGCTTGGTCATGAAGGATATCTTTCTTGTATTTGTGATTTCTAGAAAAATTCAAGACGAACAGAGAACATCTTTTCAACCTTGCGCACCGCATCAGAGGCAGCAAACAGCACCACGCGGTCCTTGGGTTGAACGATGGTGCCGCCACGTGGGCTGATTACTTCGCCATCGCGTACAATCGCGCCTAACAGAACGCCTGCGGGCATTTTAACGTCACGCAGCGGTTCGCCCACCAGTGGGGAGGTTTCAAGCGCTTCGGCCTCAATCAATTCTCCGAATCCTTCACGCAAGCTATGCACACTGTGGATGCGGCCACGGCGCACCTGTTGCAGGATTTGCGAGACGGTGATGTTACGCGGGTTGACCACCACATCGATATCAAGATTACTTAGGAGAGGTTCGTACAATGATTTGTTGATCAGCGTCACGGCGCGTTGAGACCCCATGCGTTTTGCAAGGAGGGAACCCAGAATATTGGTTTCATCATCATCTGTTACCGCAACGATGGTTTCAGCTGAATTTACGTTGGCTTCCATCAGCAGTTCCTGATCACGCACATCACCACATAACACGGTCGTTTTGGTCAGTTGCGAGGCGATCTGGCGGGCGCGGTCTTCGCTTTTTTCAATGATCTTGGCGTTTACCCAGGGGAATTCGCGTTCCAGCTGCTGGGCAAGGAACAAACCGATGTTACCACCGCCAAAGATCAGCAGGCGACGTGCTTCGGTTTCATCATGACCAAAAGCGGTAAGTGTGCGTGACATATGTTGTTCATCGACCACAAAGAAGACTTCGTCACCAGGCAGAAATTGATCGTCACTTCTGGGGATCAGGGATTTGCCATCCCGTACCATCCCCACAACCACGATGCTGAGATCGGGGAAAAGCTGTGTTAGTTGACGCAAAGGCGTATGGATCAACGGACAATCTTCTTCACAGCGTACGCCTACAAGTCGAACTTTGCCGCCACAAAGCGGGATCATGTCAGTAGCCCCAGGAACGGTCAGACGACGCATGACCGCGCGTGCAACTTCAATTTCCGGAGAAATGATCACATCGATGGGCAGATTTTCACGGGTGTAAAGGTTTTGCCATTCTGGTGCCAGATAGCTTTGCGAACGGATCCGCGCAATTTTGGTTGGTACGTTAAAAAGAGAATGGGCAACCTGCGCTGCGATCATGTTGATTTCGTCGGTATAGGTTACCGCGATTAACATGTCTGCTTCCCCTGCCCCGGCTTCTTTCAAAACATCCGGGTGGGAGGCATGGCCTGTAACGCCCCGGCAATCCAGTGTATCGGTTAGTTTACCAATCAAGGTTGGAGATTGGTCAACCACGGTCACATCGTTGTCTTCAAGGGCAAGATAGTGGGCAATGTTGGAGCCAACCTGACCTGCGCCGCAAATGATAACTTTCATGATTAATTCGCCTTGCCTTTTTCATCCGGTGTCAAACTTAACGATTTAAGCTTGCGATGCAAGGCTGAGCGTTCCATTCCGACAAAAGAAGCTGTTTTGGAAATATTGCCGCCAAAGCGATTGATTTGGGTATTCAGGTATTCCCGTTCAAAAATTTCCCGAGCATCACGCAGGGGCAGTCCCATAACTTCGCTGCTTTGATCCCATTTTAAACTGTCTGAATCGGTGCTGATGACTTCGCGGGGCAGCATGTCGGCCTTGATGGACTGGCTTGCATCCCCCGGGGCCATAATCAGGACCCGTTCTACAACATTTCTAAGTTCCCGCACATTACCGGGCCATTCATAGGCCTGAAGTGCTGCGATAGCGTCATCGGCAAAGGTGCGTGCGGCATGGCCGAGACTGTCGGCTGTCTTGTTCATAAAATAATCAGCAAGTTCCGGGATGTCTTCGCGATGCGCATTCAGGGATGGTAAATCCAGCGGAACGACGCTTAAACGGTAGAAAAGGTCTTCGCGAAAGCGTCCTTCTGACATTTCTTGGCTCAAATCTTTCGACGTTGCGGCCATGACGCGCACATCGACTTCAACAGATGTATTACCGCCTACACGCTGGAAACGCTGTTCCTGCAGGACGCGTACGATCTTGCCTTGGGTATCCTGTGGCATATCGGCCACTTCATCCAGAAGCAAGGTGCCATTGTGGGCCTGTTCAAAGAAGCCGACCTTGCCGGGGCCACCATTGGCCTCTACGCCAAAAAGTTCACTTTCAACTTTGTCTGCGTCCATGGTGGCGCAGTTCAGGACCACAAAGGGACCACGGGCACGGCGTGACTGGGCATGAAGATGACGTGCGCAAACCTCTTTACCCGACCCTGCCGGGCCATTGATCAGCACACGGGAATTGGATGAGGCCACTTTTTCAACGGCGCTACGCAACTGGTTCATGCGCGAAGATGATCCGATCAATTCACTTTCCACATTGCCACGGCTGCGCAGCTCGGCATTTTCGCGGCGCAGGTCTGCGGTTTCCAACGCGCGTTCAACCGCCATCAAAAGACGATCTGTCTTAAAAGGCTTTTCAATGAAGTCATAGGCCCCGTCATGAAGGGCCTTTACCGCAGTTTCAATGGTGCCATGGCCGCTCATCATCACAACGGGAAGGTCTGGGTGATCTTTTTTCAGCGCTTTTAGAATGCCAAGCCCATCAAGCTTGCTGCCCTGCAGCCAGATATCCAGCAGAACAAGACTTGGGCGGCGTGTGCGTACGCTTTCAAGGGCCTGTTCATCCCCGCCTGCTTCGCGTGTTTCATAGCCTTCATCCTCCAGAATGCCTGCTGTTAACATGCGGATATCAGCTTCATCATCTACAATTAAAATGTCATGCGCCATCAGTTACCAACCTTATTGTTGCGTCCATTGGACTTTTTTCGTTGTCTTTTTGTGATGTGGATTGGGACAATCCATGTTCTTCAAGCTCGCTAAAGCGAAGTTCGACGACCGCGCCACCACCGTCGCGGTCTTTCAGGGCCAGGTGACCCTGATGTTCTTCCATAATCTTTTTGGAAATCGCTAGGCCAAGCCCGGTCCCTTTTGTGCGTGTGGTTACGTAAGGGTCGGTCAGGCGGTCGCGTTGTTCATTGGGGAAGCCTTTGCCTGTATCTTCGATGCAGACAATGATTTCATTATTCTGTTCAGATACCGTCAGGCCAACCTGCCCTATGGGGGCATCAAGGCCTTCTGGCAGTGGGTCTTCCGGGTCCAGGTCATATTTGCCAAAGACGGCTTCTGCGCCATTTTTCACCAGGTTTGTCAGCAAACGCGATACCTGTTGACGGTCGCATAGCAGCGTTAAATCGTTTTCGGGCAAATTCAGGGTATATTCAATGGCGTCTGAGCGGTTCTTTTCCAGAAAGATGATCTCGCCACAGATTTCAGAAATATTTTCCATCTTCAATACCGGGCGAGGCATGCGGGCGAAAGATGAAAATTCATTGACCATTTCGCGCATGTCATCGACCTGGCGGATGATGGTATCTGTGCACATGGAAAATGTCTCCGGGTCATTCTCAATATGTTTCAGATATTTCCGTTTTAGCCGTTCTGCCGACAGTTGGATCGGGGTTAGCGGGTTTTTGATCTCGTGCGCAATCCGACGTGCCACATTGGCCCAGGCTGCACTTCGTTGTGCGCTTTGCAGCTCGGTAATATCGTCAAAGGTCAGAACATAACCGATAATATCTTCATCCACCCATTCTGCGGCAATACTGGCATTGATGATGCGAACCTGGCCATCACGCAGCAGTTTGACTTCGCCTTGTGCCGGGCGTGTTGGCTTGTCGATGGCCTGGGTAAGCAGGTCTTCCAGTTCGGGGACCACTTCTTTTAGATGCAGGCCGATCAGGTCGTTGATTTCAGATTTTAAAAACAGGCCGGAAAAACGGTTGGGCAGATGGATGTGTCCGGCGGTATCCAGACCGATCACGCCTGCGCTGACGCCGTCCAGAACAGTTTCGGTAAAGCGATGACGTTCAGCCAGTTCCCGGTTGGCTTCCACCAGGTCATGGCGCTGACTTTCCAGCTGTTCTGCCATCCGGTTAAAGGCACGGCCCAATAGTCCGATTTCATCTCCGCTGTGGTCTTTATCAACACGGGCCTGCAAATCACCTTGCCGGATACGTTCACTTGCTGCAATCAGATCAGTGATCGGACGGGCCATCTGGTTGGCAAAGGTCATGCCCAGCCAGGCTGCGGCCAGCAAAAGCATCAGCGCGATGATCAGGAAGATCATGATAAAGCTGATGTGAATACCTTCACGGCGTTTTTCCAGTTCAGAATACTGCTGATAGGCTCGTTCCACACGATCAATAGACCCGCTGACTTCTGGGGGGATGAAGCGCCCGATAAACAGGTAGGTATCAATGTAATTTTCAAGTTTCAGAACGGCACGTGCACGATCATTTTGTGGCTCAAAGGTGATGACGACTTCATTTTTTTCTGCACTTTCAAAGACTTCTGGCGAAATTTGGTTGAACGTCAGGCTGAGTGTCAGGGCGGTGCGGGCAAGCACGCGCCCTTGTCTGTCAATCAGCGCAACTTCGGCCAGATTGTTGTCGAGCGCAAGTTTTTGCAGTTCACGTTCCAACGTATATTTGGATCGTGATAGAATGGCCGCATTGCGGTTTAGGATATTTGCAAGACCCAATGCATCAATCTGGATACTGCGTACATGTTCATCGCGATAGGCTTTGGCGACTGTTTGGGATGAACTCAGGGCCGTTGATACCCTTTCATTAAACCAGGACTGCATGCCCAAGTTCAGATATAGCCCGGCAAAGATCGCCACCAGAATGGCAGGTGTAACGGCCAGCAGGCTGAAAAAGATAACCAACTTGGTATGAAGCTTGGTTCCCGCAACGCCCTTGGAGTGTTGGCTGCGCAGTTTTACAATGCGTCGGGCAATCAGCGTACCCAGTAACAACATCAGGACAGCATCAAGGTAAAGCAGGTTCAGGACCAGAGATGGGTTTGACCCTTCCGGGCCGGAGCTGGTCATGGCGACAAATGTGGCAATTCCGGAAAGGATGGTCGCTGCAACAAGCAGGAGAGCAAAGCGTCTGTTTAAGCGATGGCGTTTGATCCAGGTAAGCGTCTTGGATAAACGATCGGCACTTGATGTGGCTGTGGACAAAAAAACTCTCCGCGAATGCCAATTTTACATTTCAAGCGGAGAGTTTAGACCGTCTTGTTGCAAAGATGCAACGCCTGTTGCACTTTTGCCGCTAATTTATTTTCCGGCGTTTTTTGTAATCGGAATATTCAGCTCACGTATCTTTTTACGAAGGGTGTTTCTGTTCAACCCCAAGACTTGTGCAGACTTAATCTGATTGCCGTTGGTTGCTTCCAAAGTCATTGAAATTAAAGGTCTTTCCAGTTCTTTGAGGACACGGTCATAAAGTCCGGCTGGTGGCAGGCTATCACCATGGGCATCAAAGTAAGAACGCAAATGACGTTCTACGGCAGCAGACAGGTTATCCGGATCACTATCGCCACCTGAAGATGCGCTTTGTGCGCTTAATTCAGCCAGTTCTTGCTGGATGACTTCAAGCGTGATGGTTTCTTGCGAATAAAGCGCAGCCAGACGGCGCACGATGTTTTCAAGTTCACGCACGTTGCCGGGCCAGTTATGCTGTTTCAGTCGATCAAGCGCCGGGCCTTCGATGGTTTTCCAGGGCAATCCTTCTTCAGCAACCAGACTGAGGAAGTGGTTGGCCAGTTCGGGGATATCTTCGGTGCGTTCACGCAAGGGGGGCAAGCGGATCGGCACAACATTGAGACGGTAATATAAATCTTCGCGAAACAGTCCCTGGCGGATCAGGCTGCGCAAATCCCGGTGGGTGGCTGCGACGATGCGCACGTTGGCTTTGATAGGTGTGGATCCACCAACGGTGGTGAATTCCCCTTCCTGCAAGACGCGCAACAAACGCGTCTGGGCTTCGGCGGGCATGTCGCCAATTTCATCCAGAAATAGGGTTCCACCTTCAGCTTGTTCAAAGCGGCCGGACTTGCGGTTTGTCGCCCCGGTAAAGGATCCTTTTTCATGACCGAAGAGTTCGCTTTCTATCAGTTCTTTGGGAATAGCAGCCATGTTCAGGGCAACGAAGCTTCCGTTTCGCCGTTTGCCATAATCATGAAGGGCACGGGCCACAAGTTCTTTACCTGTGCCGGACTCCCCGGTGATCATCACTGACAGGTCTGTACCCATCAATCGCGCGAGCGTGCGGTAGATATCCTGCATGGCGGCAGAACGACCGATGAGCGGCAATTCATCTTCCACATGGTCATTGCTGATAGGAGCTGCTTTGCAGGGCTGCGGGGTTTCAAGAGCACGTTTGACGACTGAAAGCAGTTCGTTTAAATCAAACGGTTTGGGCAGATATTCAAAGGCGCCGCGTTCGGTGGCACGCACGGCCGTCATCAAGGTGTTTTGCGCACTCATGACGATGCAGCGTAATTCCGGTCTCAGCTTTTTAATGCGCGGGATAAGGTCCAGGCCATTTTCATCCGGCATGACAACATCGGTGATGACCAGATCGCCCAAACCTTCGCTAACCCATCGCCAGAGGGTGGAGGCATTGCCTGTGACCTGCACGTCATACCCTGCCCGACCCAGGGCCTGGTTTAGAACGGTACGGATGGCGGCGTCGTCATCGGCAACTAAAATAGTGGCGCTCATGATACATCTTCCTTGTTGGTCACGATTGGACCATGCTGTTTTTCTGAATACATCGGTAACATAATGCGAAAGATTGTTTTCTTCTGTTCGCTTTCACATTCAATCAGCCCGCCATGATCGCCAATCATCTTGGCGACCAACGCAAGGCCCAGTCCGCTGCCTTTTGCCTTGGTGGTGACAAAAGGTTCGAACAATTGACTTCTAAGGTCATCCGGGATGCCCGGACCGTTATCCTGAATAGACACCATCAGTGGCAAATGCACCCGGGTGTTTGACCCGGGAACGGCCAGACGTACACCATGTTGGTAAGCGGTGGTCAGGATAATTTCTGCATTGTCTTGCGTTGCGGCTTCGCAGGCATTTTTCACAAGGTTCAGGACTATCTGGATCAGGTTGTCCTTGTTGCCGAAAACCGGGGGTAATGACGGGTCATACTGTTCAATAAACCGGACATTCTTGCCAAAGCCGTTTTGGGCCAGTTGACGCACATGTTCCAGAACCTGGTGGATGTTGACCGCTTCGCGCTTGATTGGACGGCCATCTGAAAAAGATTCCATCCGATCTACAAGGGCGCAGATGCGATCTGTTTCGTCCGTGATCAGACGGGTCAGGCCTTTGTCATCTTCATCCGCTGTGGTTTCCAGCAACTGGGCAGCCCCACGAATACCGGAAAGCGGGTTTTTGATTTCGTGGGCGAGCATGGCGGACATGGCAGTGATTGTGCGCGCGGCAGATCGGTGTTTAAGCTGACGTGCGATCTGATCGGCCAAGGACCGTTTGGTCACGGTCAGGATAATCAGGGATGTATCTTCTACCAGAGGTGAGGCATGCGCATTGACCAGATGTTTGCCCAGACGGGGCGATTCAATGGTAATGCTGTTTTCTGAGACATTGGCCCGATCGTGGCGCGCCTGTGTGATCAGGGCCAGGATGGGGCTGTCATGGGGGATAAATTCATCAATGGCGCGCCCTTTTAAATATTTGGCGCTGGCTTGTAGGAGTTGTTCCCCGCTTGTGTTGACGAACTGCATGGTGCCGTCGGATGCAATCACGAACACGCAAGCAGCAACGGAATTTAAAATCACCTCACCATCAAAGGAAATCGGCTTGTTGGGCATCTCTTAGGCCACCTTTCGTTCGATGTTTTGATTATAGAAGTCGGTAATATGCTGTTTGACGTCGCCCGGCGATTGCAGTTTCATGATCTCGGTTCTGAATTCGGTTGCGCCGTGCATGCCCTTGCAATACCAGCTGAGATGTTTGCGGGCATGGCGCACGCCGACATGTTCCCCGTAATGAGCCAGCATGGCGTCGTAATGTTCTAGCACTACGTCGCGCTGTTCTTCCATGCTGGGCGGATCAATACGTTCCCCGGATTTGAGGTACTGCATAACCTCTTTTAAGAACCAGGGGCGGCCATAAGCGCCACGACCAACCATGACGCCATCCACACCGCTTTGGGCAATCATGGTGTCTACATCTTCAATATTCAGGATATCTCCATTGCCAATGACAGGGATGGAAACGGCTTGTTTGATTGGGGCAATGGCGTTCCAGTCCGCATGCCCGCCATACATTTGATCGCGCGTGCGTCCATGGATGGTGACGCAAGACAAGCCTGTATCTTCTGCCATTTTGGCTAAGGTGACGGCATTTCGGCTTTCATCATCCCAGCCCAGGCGCATTTTAACTGTGACGGGGATGGAGACAGCATCTTTCACCGCCTTCATGATCTCGCCCGCCAGCTTTTCATTGCGCATAAGGGCAGAGCCTGCAAAGGACTTAACGACCTTTTTAACCGGGCAGCCCATATTAATGTCGATAATGTCGGCACCGCGTGCTTCGTTCATGCGCGCAGCTTCGGCCATGACGTCTGGTTCGGTCCCGGCCAATTGCACGGCCATGGGGCTTTCATCTTCACAAGGTGTTGACATTTTCTTGGTTTTTTCGGACGCGCGCAGCATTTCTTTACTGGCGATCATTTCTGAAACCACAAGGCCTGCGCCGAATTTTTTAACCAGTTTTCGAAAGGGCATATCTGTCACGCCCGACATGGGGGCCAGGATTACGGGGCTTTCTAAAGTGATGGGTCCGATCTGCATTGACTGTTTTTTCATCAAAATAATTCCATGCCTAAGTTATAGGCATTTTTGAAAAGTGATGCAAAACAAAAAAAGCGTTTCCAATCAGAAAACGCCAAAAATTAGGCAAAGTTGTTTTATGGTCAAAATATGCGCAATAATCGGAGCGCGTTTAGGCCATCATGACGTCGGTGACAAACTTTACGCCAAGGAATCCAAGGCTCAGCAGCAGATAAGCCACAAGCACGATCCGGGCGGCTTTACGACCCCGCACACCGCTTTGATACTGTGCCCACAACAATCCGGCAATGGCAACAAAGGCACCGATGGAGAAAAGCGATTTGTGATCTGCGATCAGCAAATGTCCGGTTTCCATCATGGAAACACCCATACCCGATAGAATATCCAGCCCCAAAATGACTTCGCAGGCGATCAGCAGGCGCACCAGCAGGCTTTCGCTGTCGATGACAGAGGGCAGCATGCGGGTCAGTTTGGTTGGGCGTTTGCGTTTTAAGGCGCGTTCCACCAAAAAGGCGCTGAGTGCGGCCACGGCAGCGATGGTGGCGAGCGCGTAAGTGAAGACTGAGATCGCAATATGGAACATGATCCAGTTGTTCAGCGCGCCTTCTCCTTCAATCACATGACCGGGGAAGGCTTGCCACAGCATGGCCCACAGGCCCATGGCAGCCAGATACGGCATCAACAAAGGTGTTAAACGCCAGGCCAGACGGTTTATTCCGCAGGTGATGGTGAAGCTGATAATACTGGCGGAGATGGTCACCCAGATGGCCAGAGACAGCGACGTGCGCCATTCCCCGGACAATTGGGCGAGTGTCCAGCTGATGGTTCCGGCAATGGCAACGGCTATCAAGGACCAGAAGGTTCCCCCCTGCCCTTTGGGTTCTTTAAAGAAATAGAGCGCTGGCAAAGCCAGTGACAAAACCGCGCTGAAACTGAAAACCATGGACTGTATCATCATGGCAAGTATCTAGCCTTATGTGGCGCAGGGATGCAATAGCTATTGTCTCTTAAGGGGATGATGGGTATGAAGAACTTATGAAATCTATTTATGCCATCATCGTTGCAGCCGGGCGTGGACGACGCTTTGGCGGGGATTTGCCTAAGCAATATTGTCAATTGGGCAATCATTCTGTTTTGCGCCATACGGTGCAGACTTTTTTGTCTCATCCAAAAATTAGGGATGTCCGGGTGTTGATTCATCCAGATGATCAGGATTTATACGAATCGGCTGTGGCTGGATTGACGCTTTTAGCACCTGCTTTTGGCGGGGCGACACGGCAAGATTCAGTCTGTAACGGTCTGGAAAGTTTGGCTGATTTTGCCCCGGGCCTGGTGCTGATCCATGATGCAGCGCGTCCGTTTGTCAGCGCCGAGGTGATTGATCGGGTGATTGAGGCAACAGACGATGGCGTCGGGGTTATTCCCGCCCTGCCCGTTGCTGATACCATAAAACGTGAAGAAAACGGCCTGTGTGGTGAAACTGTGGATCGCAGCAATTTGTGGCGCGCACAGACCCCGCAGGGCTTTATGTTTTCAGATATTTATCCGGCACACCAACAGCTTAAGGGTAAGGAGTTGACGGATGATGCTGCTTTGCTGGAAGCGGTGGGCAAGTCCGTTCGTTTTGTGATGGGGAACGCTGATAATTTTAAGATAACGACTCAGGAAGACCTGTTTCAGGGCCAAAGGATTGTTGAAACAATGACGGAATTTCGCACAGGTTCAGGCTTTGATGTTCACCGCTTCTGTGAAGGTGATCATGTGACATTGTGTGGCGTGAAAGTCCCACATAATGAAGGGCTTAAAGGACATTCTGATGCGGATGTGGCACTTCATGCCTTGACGGACGCAATCATGGGGGCAATTGGCGCCGGGGATATCGGCAGTCATTTTCCCCCGAGTGACGCGCAATGGAAAGGTGCCTCATCTGATCGCTTTTTAAACAAAGCTTGTGATCTGGTGGCGGAAAAAGGCGGAATACTGGTGAATGTTGATCTGACGATTATCTGTGAACGCCCAAAAATCGGCCCGCACCGGGATGCTATGCGTCAGAAAATCGCAGAAATTGCGGGAATTGAGGTGGATCGTGTCAGTGTGAAGGGCACGACGACGGAAAAATTAGGTTTTACAGGCCGTGGTGAGGGGATTGCGGCACAGGCTGTTGTTAGTGTGAAGTTATAATTTCTGTTCCCCGGCGAAGGCAGGGGCCTTTTAGAAGAAGTGCAATGGCGTTAAAGAGGTCCCGGCCTGCGCCGGAACACAGTCAGGTTTTGCCAGTCATTCTTGCTGATTTACGTAACGGTATCGAAACGTAATCGGTCAAAAAACACCCCTATTTTCGGCATTCATCGGTGATCCATTTCAGGAAACCTTCGTTGCCATTTTCGATGTTCGTTGTGATGATTGCCGGGCAATCATAGCTATGAATTTCTTTTATGCGGGTGACGATTCTATCGACATTTTCGCGGGTGGCTTTGGCAAAAAAGGCCGTTTCCGTATCTTCCTGAACTTCATCGTTCCACCAATATAAGGATTGGATGGTGGGCAGAATATTGACGCAGGCGACAAGACGTTCCTGTACCAGAGTGCGGCCAATTGCGCGCGCTTCTGCTTCGTTTGCGCATGTGGCGTAAAGAAGTACCGTTTCCATTGAAGTCTCCGCTATCTCAGGCGATCAGCCTGCCGTTTCATGGTCGTTATGTATAAAACTTGGCGTTTTTCCATTTTCACATTACCCTTTTAAAATCCCTGACGTAATCAAAATGAGATTGCTATGACAGAGAAGATTGAAAAAGAGGATGACGGCCATGATGGTCAAAAACCATCAGCAGCGCAACGCAAATGGCTGGAACGGGGCCTCACACAGGCAGGGGGCAAGCTGCCCTTGTTTGATGAGTATGGTCAGCAGATAAATAGTCAGACGGTAAAAAGCTGCATCCGAAATGGATGGGCCGAACCTTGGTTTGCAAACCCCTTGAAACCGGACTGGCTGGTGTGCAAGTTAACCGAACTGGGACGTGAGGTGATTTCGTCCTGAAATGCAATTTTTGTGGTGAAATATTATTATCAACATTTGGTTTGTGTTAATAAATTTTTGATTTGCCATCAGATTATTTTCGCCTCATTAATTCGAAATCGATTCAATTTTATCTAATTTTGAATCTTTTAACTGCAATCGAAGTTTTTTAGATAAAATGCGAGAGATTTATGTCTGACTCCCCTGCCCCAAAGACCGTTTATGTCTGCACAAACCGCCGTTTCGGGGTGGATAGCCCGTCTTGTGCCATGCGTGGCAGTGAGAAAACCCTGGACCTTTTAAAGCAGGAAGTCGCCAAGCGGGGTCTGACGTATCCTATTGAAAAATTTATATGTTTGGGGCAATGCACTTTTGGCCCGGCGATCCGAATTGCGCCAGGTGGTGAGTTTTTCCTAGAGGCGAAGCCTGCCAAAATTGATGAAATTATGGATTGGCTGGAAAAAGAAATGGAAGAAGCTTAATCGTCATCTTCCAGCGACATAAAAGCAGACTTGAAATGCCGGGCGAAACTTTCTGCCGGTTCCGGTTTGGATAACAGATAGCCTTGCAGGATGGAACAGCCGCCTTCATTGAGGAATTCGGCCTGTTTTTTGGTTTCCACCCCTTCGGCAACGGACTGCATGCCCAGGCTCTGGCTCATGTTAATGATGGTGGAAACCAGCTGACGATTGCCTTTTTCCTGAAACATCTCGTGAATGAAGCTCTGATCGATTTTTAAGTGGTCAATCGGTAGTTTGCGCAGGTATGCGAGATTGGAATAGCCTGTGCCAAAATCATCAATGGCAATGCGAACTCCAATGTTTTTAAGGGCGTAGAGGTTGGTACGCACCAGTTCCGGCTGATTGATGAAGGAGCCTTCGGTGATTTCAATTTCCAGACAGGCGCCGCTGATATCGTACTTTTTCAGGGTTTCTTCCACCAGTTTGGGGAAGCTTGTGTCTGTGATCTGTTCCGGTGAAATATTGATGGCAATGATGATGGGTGGATGATTTTGCATCTGCCATTCTTTTAATTGTGCGCAGGCCTGATCCAGCACCCATTCCCCGATCTGGATATTCATGCCGATCTCCTCAGCAATCGGGATGAATTCTGCCGGGCCAATCTCCCCAATTTCATCGTTATGCCAGCGTAGCAGGGCTTCTGCGGCGATTAAGGTACCGTCCTGCGCTTTGGCCTGGGGTTGGAAATAAAGCTGAAATTCGTTGTTTTTAATGGCGCCGCGCAAGGCTGATTCGACAGTCAGTTGCCGCATCCCCAGTTCGGTGAAAGATGGATTAAACAGGTTAAAGGTGCTGCGCCCTTCATCCTTGGATCGATACATGGCTGCATCGGCGTTTTTGATCAGAATTTCGGCCTTTTCCCCATCATCAGGGAAGATGCTGAGCCCCAGGCTGGAGGTCACAAATAGTTTTTTGTCATCAATTACAAAGGGTTGAGAGAAGGATTCAACGATCCGGTCAGCAACTTTTGTCACTTCTTCAATAGAGGCAATATCCGGGAACATCAGGATAAATTCATCCCCGCCCAGGCGTGCGACTGTATCTTCGCCGCGAGTACAGTGGACCAGACGTTCAGCAGCTTCGACCAGAAGCGCATCGCCCGTATTGTGGCCAAGGGTGTCGTTGATTTTTTTAAAATGATCGAGATCGACAAACATAACCGCCAGACGTTCATCATGACGCTTGGCGCGCGCAATGGCCATTTGCAGGCGATCCCCAAACAGGCGGCGGTTGGGAAGCTTTGTCAGTTCATCAAAATAGGCCAGACGGCGGATTTCATTTTCCTGGCTTTTGCGTTCTGAAATATCGCAGAAAATACCGGCATATTGGTAAATCTCACCCTGATCGTTTTTAATCGCGGTGATGGTAAGCCATTCAGGATAAAGTTCGCCATTTTTGCGTCGGTTCCAAATCTCGCCCTGCCAATAGCCGTCTTCGGACAGTTTAGACCACATATCGCTGTAATAATCGTCACCATGGCGGCCGGATTTCAGCAAGGTCGGTGTCTTGCCGATGGCTTCGTCTGCGCTATAGCCCGTTACTTCGGTGAAGGTCGGGTTTACATATTCGATCTTGCCTTGCTGATTGACGATGATGATCCCGTCAAGGGAGGCTTCGATGATCTTGTGAGCCAGATGCAGGCTGTTTTGCGACTGGATCAACGCATGGGAGCGTTCTTCCAGAATTGTATTGATGCGCCGGACATATTCAAACTGCAGGCTGGACAGAATGCTGGAAAAGCTGATCAGGCCAATGACTTCGCCTTTGTCGTTGTGGACGCCCAGATGGCGAAACCCGGTGTGGATCAGCCTGTGACGGGCTTCCAAAAGGTTTGCGCTGTTCGCAATGGTTGCCAGTGGTCTGGATGCTGCGTCCCCCATCGTGGTCGGGAAATGTTTTTGCGATACAAAGCGGGTGATGTCTTTTTCAGTGACAATGCCATAACTGTGATCGGGGAAAAATACGCAGACGGCGGCCTGTGGCGCGTTCTGGATGTTGAGGATGGCATCTATAAAGGGGGTGTCTGCATTAACAACAGGGGCCGTCATGGTGATGGTCTGGCCGACGGTTTTAAGCGTCAGATAATATTCTTCCCCATGTTTCAGGATCACATCTGTCTGAGTGATGATGCCAATGGGCGTGCTGTCGCCATCCACGACCAGCAAGTGGCGGACTTTTTCTTCCTTAAACCGCACAGCGGCTGCGCCAATGGAAATATCATCGCGGATGCTTTTGACCGGGGAGGTCATAAAATCGCGGACCGGGCGATCAAAGATCGCCAGGTTTGAAACGTCTAATTGCAAACTGTCGCGTTCTGTCCAGATGCCGATTGGCACGCCATTCTCAACCACAAGGATCGAACTGCAGCCTTTCATTTGCATGGAATGGGCGCAGGTCGAAATGGTATCAGTGGGCGAACAAGTCAGTAAATTCGGGTTTACTATACTTTTTACAGCTTGGTTAACTTGGCTCATTTCCGCGATCTTTATGTGTTATTGCACACACAATATCACGTAAATATCCTTAAGGGATAGTTACCATAACGTATTCACACAAAAGGATGAATTACTCCACGGTGCAGACTTCGTCAAAAGCTGGGCGTGGGTTTCTGTCATATAATCCAGCCTTGTCACCATAGCCAATATTACACAGGAAGTTAGACTTGAATTTGGAACCACTATAGAAAATTTCATCTAATTTCTGATTGTCAAATCCGGACATGGGACCGCAATCTAGTCCCAAAGAACGGCACGCAATCATGAAATAAGCACCCTGCAATGTACCATTTCTGAAGGCTGTTTCTTCGGCCAGATCGGGGGATGCTTCAAACATATCGGCCGCTCCGGGGAAGGACGGGAACAGGCGCGGCATATTGACGTAAAATTCCGGATCAATGGAAATGATCGCACAGACCGGGGCCTGCATGGTTTTTTCGATATTGCCTTCTGATAGGCATGGCTTCAGTTTTTCTTTGGCCGCTTTGGATTTCAAAAAGGTGACGCGCGTTGGGTTGCAATTCATGCTGGTTGGGGCCCAGCGGGCCGTTTCCCAGGCCTGTGCCAGCAGTTCGTCCGGCACGTTCTTATCCTGCCACGCATTGTGTGTGCGGGCTTCAAAAAACAATTGATTAAGGGCGTCCTGGGAAATGGCATTAGACATGGGGTATTATCCTGTTTCTGATTGGTTTTGCAGCAGAATAATCTCCCCTATCTGATTATTCAACCCAAAGCGTTTCGATCTTTTCACCAAGCCCGTTCAGGTCTTTTAGTTTATCGACAAGTCGCTCCGTGACTTTTACGCCTGAATTCAGGACAATTTTACCATCTGACAGGCGCACAGGACGGGCAAGCGTTGCCCCTACCCTGACCCTGGTTAGCAGCACTTCCTTGCCGCCACCACCGTCTTTTCTTAGGACGGAGCCGTGATGTTCGATTTCCTTCTTCTCATCGGCAGGCTGTGCGATTTTTATGTCTACATCGACTTTTTGATAATCCTCGATCTCCTTTAAGGGGCGTGCCGATTTCAAAACTCGGTTGATCCGGTCCTGCAGCCCTTTCATAGAAACGGGCTTTGCAACAAACGCATCTACATCCAGGGCCATGGCTGCAGCCACCAGGTGTTTGTCGGTATTTCCAGTCAGCATAATTAATGGCGTGTCGCGCGGGACCTTTTTTGTCCCGGTGCGAATGGCTTTTAACAGTTGCAGGCCGGTGACCTGTGGCATATTGAAATCCGCGATCACCAATTGCGCTTTATCTTCGTGATATTCAATCAGGGCAGAAAGGGCCTGTCCGCCGTCTTTTGCTTCGCGCACATCGCGAAACCCGATCTGATTCATGATGCGTGAGACAATTTTCAGTGAGAATTTTTCATCATCAACAACAAGTGCGTCCATTAATGAATAATCGATTGATCCCATTCTTCTAATTCCCTAATTGAGCGACATATTCTTTTACAACACCGAAGTTTTTAACGATGTTCTGATGGGTGGATTTGATATCATCCGGGTTCATGGAGGTTGCGTTCTTTTCAAGATATTCCAGTTCGTCCCCCAGGTCTTTGGCAGCGGCGTTGCGTGACGCTCCTTTGGCCGCATGGGCATGATCTGAAATGGCTTCCACGTCATTGGCTGCGATGGATCCTTCCAGATCCACTAGCAGTTCATCCATGGTTTCGACAAAGAAGTTCAGGATGTCGCCGAACATTTCCATATCGTCCATGCCCAGGATTTCGCCTAGCTGTTCCAGGTCCACAGGCGGTGTATCTGAAGCGACAGCTGTTTCGTCCGTCGTGACTGGTTCGCTTTCTTCAATGATCTCAGCGTCCATAGTTTCAATTGGATCCAGCGGCAGCCATTTCTGCATGGCCTCGCCCAGCTTTTCAAACTTTAGTGGCTTGACAAGATAATCATCCATGCCTGCGGACAGGCAGGCATCAGCATCTTCTGCCGTTGCGTTGGCGGTCAGGGCAACGATGGGAAGACGTTTTTCCGCCTTGTCATCAATTTCTTGTTTACGGATGGTGAGCGATAGTTCCAGGCCGTTCATTTCCGGCATGCGGCAGTCGGTCAGCAGAAGCGCGTAATCTACCTGTGACAGCTTTTCAAGCGCTACAACGCCGTTTTCTGCAATGTCATAGGCATAGCCCAGTCGTGACAGTTGTTTGCCGATAACCATTTGGTTGGTTGGATTGTCTTCTGCAAATAGGACCATCTTGTTTTCGGCAATGGCATCTTCACGGTCCATTTGCGGACGTGGTTTAATCTCATTATGAGCCTGAATTGTGCTTTCTCGGCCCGCAGCAAGGCAGGCCTGACGGATAAGGGCTGTACTTCTGACCGGTTTAAAGATACGTCCGCCCAGCCCCAATTCCCGGGCTTCCTGCATGACGTTATCGGCATAATCGGACGAGGTCAGAATGATGCTTTCGCTGGCAAGTTTGGTGTCGGCCTGCAGCTTTCTGATGGCAGCAAACCCGTCAAACCCTTCGTGGGAATGATCAATAATGGCTACATCCGGTGTGCCCTGCATGCATTTGTTCTGGGCATCTTCAAGGCTTTTGGCCCCACAGACGATGGCCCCTTGCTGTTCAAGAATTTGGGTATAGGTCAGCAAGGTATCTTCGTGGCTTTGCAGGATCAAGGCGTGGACACCTTCAAGGGCATTCTTGTCGGTTTGCGTATCGACCTCAGTCTTTTCAAGTCCCAGTTCAAACCAGAAGGTTGCCCCCTCGCCTGCTTCACTTGTGACGCTGATCTGGCCTTTCATCAATTCAGTCAATGCTTTACAGATGGAAAGGCCAAGGCCTGTACCACCGAAGTGTCGGCTGGTTGATGCATCGGTCTGTGAGAATGGTTTAAACAGCAGGCGGAGCTTTTCTTTCGAAATCCCGATGCCGTCATCCTGAATTTCAAAGCGAACAAAGGCTGTATCCCCTTTGTTTAGGATGCTGAGTACGCGGACAACAATCGCTCCGTTTGAGGTGAATTTCACCGCGTTCCCGATCAGGTTTAACAGAATTTGGCGCAGACGCGTCGGATCGCCAAGGACGCCTTGTGGGACGGATTCATCCACATGACACAGAAGTTCCAGCCCTTTGCCGCGTGCGCGAGCCCCCATCAGCTCAACTGCGCCTTCGACGACCTCGCGGATGTCAAAGGCAATGGTTTCAAGCTGAAGGCGACCTGCTTCGATTTTGGAGAAATCAAGGATGTCGTCAATGATGGTCAGAAGTGCCGTTGCTGAATCTTTAACGACCGAGACAGCTGAATTCTGTTCTTCATCCAGCTTGGTCATATGTAAAAGTTCTAGCATACCAAGAACGCCAGTCATCGGTGTTCTGATTTCGTGGCTCATAGTCGATAGGAATGTGGACTTTTGGCGAGTGGCTTCAAGGGCTTCTTCGCGCGATTGCTTGAGCGCTTCTTCGACATTCTTACGTTCTGTAATGTCGTTGATGCCTGTCATGATGCAGTCTTCGCCTTCGATATTGATCAACTGACCAGACAGAAGGCCCCAGATTTTTTCACCATATGGGGTTTCGATAATGACTTCGAAATCATCAACAAAGCCACCGTTTTTGATCTTCTGGAAAAAGGCGTCTGTTTCTTCCTGCCCGAAGAAATCTTTCAGCGAAAGCGTCGCACGTTCCACATCCACAGGGGTTGCAAATAATTCTGATGCACGCCTGTTGATCCGTCGGACTTTCCCGGTTTCCAGCGTGGAAAGGATCATCGGCAGGGGGGCGGCGTTAAAGAACCGTTCCAGCGTCAGGGCGCTTTCTTTACGTTCGGTAATATCGTTGATGCTGACGAGGAAAAGTTCTTCCCCATTGACCAGAACAGTATGGCCGGACAGTAAACAAGCGATTTCTTCGCCATATGCGGTGTTCAAATCCGTTTCAAAATCGTCGGAAAATCCTGATTTTTCTAGGATTTTACGGAATTGGGCATAGGTTCTCAGACCGAGAATGTCTTTTAAGCGCAGCTGTTCCAGATCACTGTCATCACCTGCGATAAACAGCTCATGGGCGCGACGGTTTAACCGTTTGATCCAGGCTTTATCGGTTTTGTCGATCAACAGCATCGGCAGTGGTGCCTGATCGAAGAAATCTTCATAGCCTGTGGTATCTGGCGGGGGCGTATCGCTTAACCCTATGACAGCAAATTCACGTCCATCCACTTGTGCACGACGGGCCGACGCATAACAGGTGAAATTGTCCCCAGCTTTTGGGGTAATGGTGATTTGTTGTTCAGCCAGTTCCCCCTGTAATTTGATCTGATCCAGAAGCGGTCGGATTTGAGAGGCGGCAATAAAGCTGTTAAGCGTGTCCTTGCCTGCTTCCACATCCTGTGGGTTGACCTTTAGCAGACGGCTTGCTGCCACGTTCAGTCGTGCGATTTTGCCGTTTTCAAGGGTGGCTGCAATTAAGGGGACTGGCGTTGCGTTTAAAATTGGTTCGGCGGCTTCGGAAGCGACAAATTCTTTTTTAAGCTGGGCCGTTCCTTCTGCAATTTTGCCAAGACCTGTGGTCAGGCCGATCAGAATGCACTGCCCGCCCCCGATATCCAGTTTGCGCGCAGAAAGGGAAACCGGGATTTTGGATTGGTGGCGGTCAAACACCATGATGCGGGATTCATCGATGGTGTTTTCGTTATGAACTTTGTGGAAGACGGCTTTACGTGTCGTTGGCTTCACCAGATCGTCAAAACTGCCCCATTGGGTACGGTCTTCCAAATCCATACCAAACATTTTGCTGGCTGCATGGTTGATGCGCATGATCTTTGAGGTCACCGGATGGCAAACCAACAAGGCTTGCGGTGCATTCTCAAAGATGATCTTGAGCGACTGGTTCGCATTTTCCAGCGATTTGGCGGAATTGATCCACAGGATGCGACAATCTTTCCCATCCGGCGATGGCGTAATGGCAATCTCCGCCATAAAGGCACAGCCATGCATCTTCTGTAAGAGAATGCTGGTGTTTTCTGCTTTCTGTATTGTTTCAGAAGCGGTGAGCCATTCAATGTCTTCAGGGATCGCGAGAACTTTTGCTAATTCAACCCCTGTTGCAGGTACCCCCATCAAGTCTATCATGGCCTGATTGGGATTTGTGATGTTGTTGTTGTTATCTATCTGCGCGACTGCAAATGGTATGTGTGTGTAAAATGTCTCCGGTCCGGTCACCGACGTAAGCCCTTGTTAATATTGTAGTTTATTTTTATTGAGATTTTTTCTCTCATTTCTATTCATGAATACTACAATATTCTGGAACATTAATAAATATTGCAGTTTGAAAATATTTAATTAAATCAAGCTTCTATCAGAAGTTTTAAAACGATTGTTTCAGAAGTGACTGTAAAGTAAATATATATTAGCTGGTTGCACTGCACACATTTTAACCAGCTAATTAGCTTCATCATATTGTTGGTTTTGTCTCAGGTTTTATGGATTATTCGGGACTGGTTTGAGAATAAAGAACGCATTTTTTCATCCACAGGTTATTCATTTATGATGGGGGCTGATCAATAAAAAAGGCCATCTGCAAGAGATGACCTTTTGGAAGGGAATTTGAAGGGCTTAAATCACACCTGGGAAAGCACCGCCATCAAGCAAAATATTCTGTCCGGTCATGAAACCAGCCTGGGAGGAACACATAAAGGCGCACATAGCGCCAAATTCTTCCGGGTCGCCAAATCGCCCGGCGGGATTGGCAGCCATGCGGTCTTTGCGCGCGGTTTCATAATCGACACCTTGAGCCTTGGCCTGACCGTTGACGACTTGTGCGATCCTGTCCGTGTCAAACGGGCCGGGCAGCAGATTGTTGATGGTGACGTTGTGGATAACTGTTTTGCGTGCAAGGCCAGCAACGAACCCAGTCAGGCCCGCGCGTGCACCGTTGGACAGGCCCAGCACATCAATGGGGGCCTTTACAGCGCCGGATGTGATATTGACGATACGGCCAAACTTGCGATCAATCATGCCATCAACGGTGGCTTTGATTAGTTCAATCGGGGTCAGCATATTGGCATCAATGGCCTTGATCCATGCTTCCCGGTCCCAGTCACGGAAATCACCGGGTGGAGGGCCACCCGCATTATTGACCAGGATATCCGGGTTTGCATTGGCTTCAAGGATGGCGGCTCGCCCTTCTTCTGAGGTGATGTCACAGGCTATGGCAGTGACGGACACGCCATAGGTATTGCGAATTTCATCTGCGGTTGCTTCCAGTGTGTCTTTTGTGCGTGCACAGATGGTCAGATCAACCCCTTCACGGGCCAGATTGACGGCACAAGCCTTGCCCAATCCCTTTGATGCGGCACAGACAATTGCCGTTTTTCCTTTGAGACCAAGATCCATAACTATGCGTCCTTTGTTTGTGTTTTTTTGCTGTAGATGAAGACGGCGACAAAGGCGACGCTCCCTACGACTTGGAAGATAAGGTTGCCATGCGGCCACATCAAGAGCCAGCTCACTCCTAAAAGCCCAACACGCAGAACAATATTCAGCGGACCTTCGAGATATCCTTCCATAAAGCCAATCAGGGCATAGATACCAAGGATGGAGGTGACAAACAGGATGGCGACCTCTTCAAACGTCCCGCCGATTAGTGGCGTGTAGGCAAACAGCAACGGCACGATATAAAGCCCTTTGGCCACTTTCCAGGCAGTCAGGCCTGTTTTCATCGGTGGGGTCTTGGCAATGGCTGCGGCAGCAAAGGCAGTCAAACAGACAGGTGGCGTGACGTTACTATCCTGGGATAGCCAGAAGATGATCATATGGGCAGAGATCAAAGCAGCCGTCAGCAGTTCCGGGCTCAAAGCCTGTTCCAGCAACGTCTGTTTGAAATCACTCGGCACGAGTGTCAAAAGCGCATAGGCGTCACTTGCCAGCATGGGGCCGTTTAACATGTCCAGCTTATCAGGTGCTGCCAGCATAAAGATGGCCTTGGCTTCTTCGGGCAGTGTACCGTTCATCAGCGCATTGATCATGTGACCGTCTGCAATCAGGTTGTAAAGCGCAGGCGCTGATAGGGTTGCAAGTACGATGTAGGACGCGGTGACAGGCAGTCCCATCCCAAGTACAAGAGAGGCAATGGCGACCAGCAAGAGCGTGATCAGCAAGCTTCCGCCCGCCCAGTTGGTAATCATCAGCGAGAATGTGTTACCCACACCCGTTGTGCCGACCACATTGACCACAAGACCGATCGCGACAAGGAGAATGGCGGTGGATGTCATATTCCAGGCCCCTTGTGAGAGAGCTTCCAGCACTTCCTTGATTTTCATCGGGGTTTTAGAGAACCAGGATGCACCGATCACCGACAGGATCGCAAGACCAGCCGCATAAGTCGGGGTAAAACCATAGATCAGCAAGGCGACCAAGATGGCGATGGGCAACAGGGAATGCCAGCCACTTTTAAGGACGTCAATGAAAGGCGGTGTTTCCATCTCCACATCCTGTGTGTGGGACCGTTTGGCTTCGATACGCACAAAGAACCCGACAGACAGGAAATAGAGCAATGCGGGGATGGCCGCATAGGCGATGATTTCAAGGTAAGAGACTTGGGTATAGGTCGCCATAATAAAGGCCCCTGCCCCCATAACTGGTGGCATTAGTTGCCCGCCTGTGGAAGCTGCAGCTTCGACACCTGCGGCAAATCGTGCCGGGAAACCAGCTTTGCGCATTAAGGGAATAGTGATGACGCCTGTGGATACGGTATTGGCAACGGCAGAGCCGGAAACCGACCCCATCAGGCCGGAACCCAAGACGGCAACCAGACCCGGACCACCGATCATACGACCTGCGGCGCAGCGTGCCAGATCAATGATGAAGTCCCCTGCCCCGGATTTAACCAGAAAGGCACCGAACATGATGAACATGAACACATAGGACCAGGAAATTCGTGCGATGGGGCCGAACATACCTTCGCCACCATAAAAGCTTCTGAACAGCAGGGTTTCAAGGCTCAGACCCGGAAAATGGAACACACCGGACAGATATTTACCCCACCAGAAAACGTAAGTGAGCGCAATCAGGATCAAGGTTGGGATAAACCAGCCAGCTGTGCGACGCACCAGTTCAAGGGCAATGGCGATGGCAAGGATGGAAACAATCCAGTCGCCTGTTTCAAATTTTACACCGCGATCATATAGGGCAGATTCATTTAAAATCAGATAGATGGTGCAGCCAATGGCGGCGAGACCAATGAGAATATCAATAATCAAGAAAGGTTTTGTAAGCGGGCTGTCAGCGCTGGTGCGGTGAAGCGGATAGATCAATGCACACAGGAAGGCAAATCCGCCAAAGTGCATGGCTGCAACCCAAAGACCGGGCAGTGTCCCGATGGTATTAAAATAAATATGCGATCCCGCAAGCACGATGCCGATGATGAAAATTAAACGACCAACGGGGCTTTGATCCATATGACGAACGCCATGGTCTTCCTGAAATTCGCTTAAATCGGGCGCCGTATCTGTTTGGCTGCTCATGGGAAGTCTCCGAAAATTTCTTAAAAAAAAGGTGGGTAACCAGGATCAGGTGTTATCGAGGGCCTGATCCACGGGGAAGTTACCCACCTAGGTGTCCTACTAGGGAAGCGTTTGATTACTTGGCAATCAAACGTGCAGGAATTTCAATGCCTTGCTCACGATAGAAACGGGCAGAACCTGGGTGCAGCGGCACAGGCAGGCCAGCAATTGCTTTGTTCAGCGCCATTGCTTTGGTTGCTTTGTGAATACCGTTCAGGAAAGGCAGGTTTTCGTAGATTGTTTTGGTGATCTTGTAAACTGCATCTTCGTCTACATCAGCGCGTACCGCCAGGAAGTTTGGCTGTGCGATTGTGTTGATGGCTTTATCTTGACCCGGGTATGTACCTGCCGGGATCACGTAACGTGTCCAAAGCGACAGATCACCATTTGCTTTTTTCATTTGATCATCAGTGAAATCAAGGATGGTCAGGTCTTTACCCAGTGCAGCAAATGCACGTGTGATCGCACCAACAGGTGGGCCAGCCGGTACGTTGAAGCCAGAGATTGTACCGTTCTGGATGGCATCGGCAGATGGACCATAACCAAGGTATGCCACATCAAATGTGCTGTCTGTATTTACACCCAGACCGGACAGGATGTGACGGCCAGAACCTTCAGTACCGGAGTTTTTCTTACCGATAGAGAATTTCTTGCCTTTGGCGTTCATCAGGTCATCCACAGTACCGGATTTCACCAGATCAGACTTCAGACCGAAATGTTCAACGTTCTGCCACAGCATGGATACGGCGCGCAGGTGTTTTTGTGGGCCGGACTCTTTTACCTTACCCGTACCGTTCCAGGCCCAGGCGCCATAGAGGCCTTGGAGAATGGCAAATTGCGCTTCATTTTCACGAAGAAGTTTGACGTTTTCACCAGAGCCGGCAGAGCTGATGGCAGAAAGTGAGATCTTCTGTTTTGGTTCCAGCTTTACTTTGGTCAGTGTGGCAAGGGCAACACCCACTGGATAGTATGTGCCACCTGTTGTGGCCGTTGCAAGGATGTAGCTTTTCTTGTCAGCAGCTTCAGCAACGCTTGTACCAAGGGCGGCAACCACAGCTGCGGCAGCTGTCAGACCTTTTAAAAACTTAAAGGATTTCATGTGTCATATCTCCCAGACAATGACGATTAAAAACATCTTATGGGGCTGATATTCGCAAGCGCCGTGCCAATGATGCGCCGCATGATGAAATTAATTTAAGATATTGATTTTAATATATTTTATGGCTGGTATCGATTTTGTGCGATGCGCAGATGAGCAAAATCTTGCCTATGGTTTTTCTGATATCGGCAAGCCCTTGCTTAAAAAGGATTTTTTAAAGGAAATCTTCTCGCTTTATCCCTAGGTCCTGCATTTTCTGATTCAGGGTACGACGCGGCAGGTCCAGGTCTTCCAGAACGTCCTTGATATTGCCGTTATATTTACGCAAGGCACTTTCAATGATCTGTTTTTCAAAGGCTTTCATGCGATCTGCCAGACTGTGATTGCCCTCCCCGGTCTGGGGTTGGCGCAGGATGCTTGCAATGCGTTGGGTCGGGCTGGCAGAGGATAAGACATAGCGTTCTGCAGCGTTCTTAAGTTCGCGCACATTGCCTGGCCATTTATGAGTCAAAAGCGCATCACTGACATCAACACTTAATGGTTCGACATCGCGGTTATAGGTTTTGGCCGCAGCCTGCATGAAATATTCAAACAGCAAGACGATATCACCGCCGCGCTCACGCAAAGGTGGTACACGGATTTCAGCAACATTCAGGCGATAATATAGATCATCGCGGAACTCACCTTTTTCACAGGCAGTCATTAAATCCATATTGCTGGCACTGATCAGGCGGATATCGACGGGTACCGGGTCATTGGCCCCCAGTCGTTCGATCTTTCTTTCCTGCAGGGCACGCAGAACTTTGACTTGTAAATTCAAAGGCATAGATGAGATTTCATCCAGAAACAGCGTGCCGGAACTGGCATGTTGCATCTTACCAACACGTGCGCCCTGCGCGCCTGTAAAGGCCCCTGCCTCATGGCCAAACAGTTCGCTTTCAAAGATATTTTCCGGCACAGCGCCACAGTTAATCGCAACGAAGTGATTATCTTTTCGCGTGCTGAAATCATGCAGGGCTTGCGCGACAACTTCTTTGCCCGCGCCTGTTTCCCCCTGAATGAGGATGCTGGCGTCCGTGCCTGCCAAATCCATGATATCGCGGCGCAACTGCTGGATGGCGTCAGAATTGCCGATGATGCGACTGGCCAGGTCTTGCGGGTTATTCAGCTTTTGTTTCAGCGCGCGGTTTTCAATGATCAGTTTGCGTTTTTCACTGGCGCGCTTGATGGTATCGACCAGCGCTTCGGGCTGAAACGGTTTTTCGATAAAGTCATAGGCCCCTTTCTGGATGGCTTCGACGGCCATGGTGACATCGCCGTGTCCGGTAATCAGTACGACCGGGATATCTTTATCGATGGCGAGGGCAGCATCCATCAGTTCCAGACCGGACATGCGCGGCATACGCACATCAGTGACGATGACGCCTGCAAAATCAGGCGTGATAACGTTCAGCGCAGGTTTGGCTTCGGAAAATTCCATGACATCAAAGTCGGACAGTTTCAGCCACTGGCTTGCCGCCATACGCAGGGTTTCTTCATCGTCGATCAGTATGATGGGGCCAAGGCTGGTCACGGTTTTGATCCTTTAGGAAACTGAATGGTAAAGCAGGCACCATGGTCTTTGCGGTTACGCACTTTTAACTGTCCGCCCAGGTCCGAGATAATGCCATAAGAGATATATAGGCCCAATCCCAGCCCATCCCCAACTTCTTTTGTGGTAAAGAACGGATCAAATATTTTATTGAGATGTTCTTCATCAATCCCTTCACCATTGTCTGCGATATCAATTTCTGTGGTGGTGTCTGTCTGGGTGATGGTCACGCTAACCTGTTTATTTTCATGGTCTTTTACTGCATCAGCAGCATTGCGGATCAGGTTGGTAAAGACCTGTTCCAGACGCACCTGATCGGCCAGAATTTCAACCGCTTCAAGGTTGATATCCAGGTCAACTTTTTCTTGATCCAAGGCAGGTTTCAGATACCCGATCACCCGTTCCAGCGTTTCTTTCAAATCAATCTGGCTTAGATTTTCCGGGCTTTTGCGGGCAAAGGTTTTAAGCTGTGATGTGATGGCAGCCATGCGTTCAGTCAGTTGACTCACCATGGTCAGGTTCTTGTCCACCTCATCGTGGGCAGCACGTTCCAAGAATTTCTGTGCGCTGGCACTAAAGGTGCGGATGGCGGCGATGGGCTGATTGAGTTCATGGGCAATGGCGGCGGACATGCGGCCCAGGGCGGCCAGTTTTTCTGCCTGAATAAGTTCACTTTGGGCTTCGCGCAGGTTCTTTTCCGTTTCGCGGCGCACATGGATTTCGGCTTCCAGTTGTTCGTTTGCTTCACGAATGCGTTGGGCATCCTTTGCTTCGCGCCGTGATCTTATTTTTTGGCGGCGTTCGCGCAAGAAAAGAAGGATAAAGGCGACTACAACCCAGGAGGCTGCGGCCAGCAAGGTGTCCTGATGGACGGTTTGTTGCATCGGTTTCAGGTCAGACAGATAATGCAAGCGCCAGCTCAGGTCTGGCAGCTGGATGGATTGTTCCAGAAAGGCGGTTTGCTTAAATTCCACCTGTGTGCCCAGTTCCGTTGCCTTACGTTTCATCGGCGCAACATTTAAAGGCTGGTCCAGATATTGGATGGTTTGCAGGCGCTTTCGGGTATTGGGTGACAGTTCGCGCATGGTGCGATAACGCCAGTCCGGGATACTGGACAGAATAAAGACGCCGAATGCATCACTGACCGCGACATTTTCGCCCAATTCAGTCCAGGTTTTTTCCAGCTTGGAAAGATCAACCTTGGCAACCACAACGCCCAGCAAAGTACCTTCGCGAAAGACAGGATAGGAAATGTAATAGCCGGGAAAACGGGTCTGTACACCGACGGCATAATAATTCCCGTTCTGCCCTTTCAAAGCGTCCTGAAAATAGGGGCGATAGCTGTAATTATGCCCGACAAAGCTTTGATCAGAGCGCCAGTTGCTGGACGCCAGTGCCGTGCCATCACCAGAAAGCACATAAAGCGCAGAAGCTTTTGAATTATTGGCGTAATCTTCCAGATGCTGGTTCACCACAAAGGGATCCCCCTTGCCTTCGATCAAGGCTTTGACCCGCTGATCACGCGCAAGGATATAGGGCATGCTGCGATATGTATCCAGTTCTTTACGCAAGGTGGTGGCATAAAGTTCCGCGCGAGAATGACCGCTGAAACGCAGGTCGTTTAAGGCATTGGTTTCGGAATAGATGGTGATCCGCCAGACAAGGAAAATGCCGACAAACACAAAGATCGCAATCAATAACGATCGGTTAAGTCGCATGTCTTAACGCCCATTGAAAGACGGGGGATGTCGGGTCTGCCAGCGCATCGGCTACATCAAAGTGGGTTGCATTTTCCAGCCGGATCAATTCTGCCGACAGCCCCTGTGCTGTAAAATGTTCCACCCCTTTTTGCGACTGCATTTCAAAGCCGTCGCCTTCCCAATCGCCATAAACACACAGGACCGGGCAATTGACAAAACAGGTCTTGCCAAAGGGGCTGAGGTTATGGGCCATTTCATGAGACAGGCCGACGTTGCCGTTAATCGTCGTGTGTACCAAGGGCGTCAGGCTGAACAGCCCGCTCAGGCAGACCGCGCTTTTAATCACCGTATTATGAACATGATGGTCCCCGCGACTGTCCCAATCCGTCGTCAGAAGGCTCCCGACCAGATGACCGCCCGCAGAATGGCCGCTGACATGGATGTCGTGCGGGTCGATGCCCACACTTTCGCCTTCTTCCCAGGCCCAGGCGACGACTTCGCGCACCTGTTCAACAATATGGTTTAAATCCACATTGGGGCAGAGATCGTAATTGATGATCAGGGCCGCAACGCCATTTTCCACAAAAGGTTTGGCGATAAAGCTGAAATCGGATTTATCCATAGCCTGCCAATATCCACCATGGATAAAGATATGCAGCGGCACCAAACGATCACTGGTTCCCAATGGCATAAACAGGTCCATGGTACTAAGCGGGGTCTGACCATAACGTAGATCATATTGGGCATTTGCAGTCGCACGAAAGGCGGCGGAGCGATCATGCCAGTGTTGGAAGATCTCCAGCCAGTTTGGCACGCGTTCACGCACGTTATAATGTTTTTCCTGAATTTGATCGATCTGCATATGCATTCGAAATTCAAACCCCTAAATAACGGTGTTGCATCTCTTTGTTATCTAACAACTCTTTTGAGGTGCCCGTCCAGACAATTTTACCTTTTTCCATTACATTATGCCGATCTGCAATACGTGCCATGGCTTCCGGGTGCTTATCAATCACCAAAATGGCCTGGCCGGATTTCTTGAGATTATGTTCCAGCACATGCCAGATCTCATCTCGGATAAGTGGGGCCAGCCCTTCGGTTGCCTCATCCAAAATCATGAAGGACGGATTGGTCATCAAGGCCCGTGCAATCGCGAGCATCTGCTGCTCCCCACCTGATAATGTACGGGCATATTGCTTGTACCGTTCCCCCAGACGCGGGAAGAGATCAACGACGCGTTCCACCGTCCAGGGTGTTTCGGTTTCTGCATGATTGGCCGCTGTGGCAATCAAATTTTCATAGACCGTCAGGTTCGGGAAGGTCTGGCGACCTTCAGGCACATAACCAATACCTGCCTGTGAGATTTTATAAGGTGCAAGCTTTGAAATCTCCTGTCCGTTAAATAGAATGGACCCGTTACTGGCTGGTGTCAGCCCCATCATGGCGCGCGTGGTCGTGGTTTTACCCATGCCGTTGCGCCCCATCAGCGTGACAACTTCACCCGCGTCGATTTGCAGGTCTACACCGAATAAAACCTGGGACGGGCCATAGCAGGCTTCAACCCCTTTTAATTCCAGCAACGCCATCAGCCGTCCCCCAGGTAAGCGGTGCGCACATCTTCATTGGCGCGGATTTCATCGGGTGTTCCGGTCACGATGCAATGTCCGCGTACAAGGACGGAGACTTTATCAGCCAGTGCGAAGACAACGTCCATATCATGTTCCACCATCAAAATCGTGATCTTGCCTTTAAGCGGGCGTAGAACTTCCATCATGGCCTGACTTTCCGTCTTGCCCATCCCAGCCATGGGTTCGTCCAGCAGCAACATCTTGGGTTTGGTCGCCAATGTCATGGCCAGTTCGATCTGGCGCTGCTGCCCGTGGGCGAGATCGGTCACGGGCGTGTGGGCGATATGGTCGAGGCCGACTTGTTTTAAGACCTCCATCGCCGGATCGATCAGGCTGGCGTCCGTGCGGGCTTTTTTCCAGAAACGGAAGCTGTGCCCGTCTGTTGCCTGAATAGCGATAGCGACGTTATCAAGGGCCGTAAATTCCGGGAAGAGGCTGGTAATTTGGTAGGACCGTTGCAGGCCGAACTGTGCCCGTTTATGGATTGGCCAGTTGGTGATGTTTTCTTCGTTAAAGATGATGGTGCCGCTGTCTGGCATCATCTCCCCGCTTAACTGATTAATCGCCGTTGTCTTGCCTGCACCATTGGGGCCGATCAGCCCATGAATGGTGCCTTCTTCCACAGACAGGTTTAATTGATCGGTAGCATGAAGGGCGCCGAAAGATTTGTTTAAACCAATGACGGAAAGGATATTAGCCATCTTTTGATCCCTCCCCGGCCAGGAAACCATAGATACCGCGACGGGCAAATAGCACCACCAGCAACAGGATCGGCCCAAGGACGATCATCCAGTGTTCGGTATAAGCGGATAGAACTTCTTCTAATAAAAGCAAGGCCGCTGATCCAAAGATCGGGCCGATCAAGGTGCCCATGCCGCCCAGCAAGACCATGACGATCAGCTCACCAGATTTGGTCCAGTGCATCATGCCGGGACCGACGAATTCGGTTAGATTGGCAAGCAAACCACCTGCCAGTCCAGCACCTGCTCCGGCAATGGTGAAGGCGATCAGTTTATAGCGGATGGTGTTATATCCAAGGGCTTTCAAGCGTTGTTCATTTTGTTTACAGCCACGCAAAACGCCGCCAAAGCGGCTGTTCACCAAACGGCGTGCAATGAACCAGAAAGCAAAAAGAAGGCTAAGGCAGATAAAGTAAAAGGTCGTGCTGTCAGACAAATCAAGGCCCGGGATTTCACTTCGACCCCAGACATTCAGGCCATCTTCACCGCCGTATGTGGGCAGCGAGATCAGGAAATAGAACATCATCTGGGCAAAGGCCAATGTGATCATGATGAAATAGACACCTGTGGTGCGTAGGCTCAATAGCCCGATCAAAAGGCCCAACAGGCTGGATGAAATGATAGCTGCGGGCAGATGAATGATGGCGGCGGTTGATCCCGTCCAGTTTCCGGGTAAAAATGGTACGACGGAGCTTTCAAAGCTGTGATGGGTCAGGATGCCCACACTATAGGCCCCTACCCCTAAAAACATCGCATGGCCCAGGCTGACCATCCCGCCATAGCCGAGGATGATATCCAAACTCATGGCCGCAATAGCGTAAATGACGATCCGGGTGGTGAGGTCAATCCAGAAGGGTTCATTCAGCGCCGTTGCGATAAATGGCATGCTGATGAGGGCTAAGATGGTGATGATTTGAACGTTACGCACACGCATGGTTATTGGTCTCCATACGCCTGAAACAGGCCGCTGGGCTTAAATAGCAGCACAATCGCCATCAAAATATAAATTCCCATGCCTGAAATAGCCGCCCCTACACTGTCTGCGGTGGAGGGTTCAAGGATTTCACGCAGGCCCATGGGCAGGAAGGCCCGGGCATAGGTATCGACCAAGCCTACGAGCAAAGCCCCTACCAGTGCACCACGAACAGAGCCTACACCGCCTACGATGATGACCACAAAGGTCAGGATCAGGATGTTTTCTCCCATCCCGACTTGAATGGCCAGCATAGGACCAGCCAAAGCGCCTGAAAGCCCCGCCAACATGGCCCCGATGCCAAAGACGACTGTATAAAGCCAGTCAATGTTGACACCCAAGGCCCCCACCATCTCGCGATGCGTGGCGCCTGCGCGGATCAACATCCCCACCCGTGTGTTCAGGATCAGATGACGCAAGCCCAGTGCAACGACGAGACCAACCGCGATAATAAACAATCGGTAGGCTGGATAAGGTGTATCCGGCAGAATTTCGATGGTGCCGTTTAAGATATCCGGTGGGTTCAGGAACAGGGCTTGCGGACCCCAGAGGATTTTTACCAGTTCATTAAAAAACAGGATAATGCCAAAGGTTGCCAGGACCTGATCCAGATGTTCCCGCGCATAAAGTCTGCGCATGGCCAGCACTTCGATGACCATTCCGGTTACCGCACAGGCCCCAAGGGCGGACAATACACCGATCAGGAACGATCCGCTGGCTTGGGTGGCTGTTGCACAGACGTAGGCCCCGACCATGTAAAGCGATCCATGGGCGAGGTTTAGCAGGTGCATAATGCCAAAGACAAGGGTCAGCCCGGCTGCCATCAAAAACAGCATGACACCTTGTTGCAGGCCATTAAGTGTTTGTTCCAGAAAGAGAAGTGTTGTCATTGAAGCCAGAAAACGTCATCCCTCGCGAAGGCAGGGATCTGGTGGTCGATTATTAGATTCCTGCCTACGCAGGAATGACGATGTAGGTGTCACCCCGCTGAAGTATGCGGGGTGACGGATTATTCGTTTTTTACATTTTGCAGGAAGCCGCATAAGCGTCCGCATGATCCGTGAAGACTTTTTCGACAGTCTTGTTGGTCACGCCATTTTCGCCTTTGACAACTTGACGCACATAGATGTCCTGAATTGGGTGGTTGTTGGACCCGAACTTGAAGTTTCCACGCACGGATTGGAAATCCGCTGCCTTGATCGCTGCACGGAAGGCATCCTGATCAGACAGATCACCTTTGACCTTGGCAATAGCGCTATCCAGCAGCATGGCTGCATCGTAGCCTTGGGACGCATACAAGGATGGTGCACGTTTATATTCTGCCATAAAGGCAGCCACAAACATCATATTGGCCTGGTTTTCCAGATCCCAGCTATATTGCGAAGAGTTATAGACACCAAGGGCAGAGTCACCCACGGCTTTCAGGATACCTTCGTCAAAGGAAAAGGCCGGGCCGTAAAGCGGTGTGGTTTTGTTCAGGCCTGCCTGATTATATTGCTTCACAAAGTTGATGCCCATACCACCGGGCAGGAAGAAATAAACCGCATCCGGCTTGGCGGCGCGCAGGTTTGCGATTTCTGCCGCGTAATCAACCTGACCCAGTTTTGTGTAAACTTCACCAGCGATATCACCTTTATAAAAACGCTTGAATCCCTTTAACGCATCTTTGCCTGCCGGATAGTTTGGTGCCAACAGGTAAGTTTTCTTTACCCCTTTGTCGGACGCATATTTGCCCATGGCTTCATGCAGGTTGTCGTTCTGCCACGCCACATTGAAATAGTTGGGATGACAGCCCTTACCCGCCAGCGCAGAAGGTCCCGCATTCGGGCTGATATAAATTTTGCCTGCTTTGGTCACGGTTGGCACCACGGCCATGGCGAGGTTTGACCAGACGATGCCGGTCACCACATCCACATCATCTTTTTTGATCATGCGGGTTGCGATCTGTTTGGCGGTACCGACTTTGCGGGCATCATCAATGGTGATGACTTCAGTTTTGACGCCGCCTAACATGCCTTTTTTCATTTTGACAGCAAGGTCAAAGCCATCGCGAATATCGATACCGAGACTCGCAGCCCCACCGGAAAGCGTTGTGATCATACCGATCTTGACGGGTTTATCTGCGGCAGAAGCCACGCCCAAAGACAGGCTGGCTGCGGCACAAAAGCTTACAATCGATGGAAGAAATTTCATGGGTCACCCTAACTGTTAATTTTTAGATTTAGTTTTAATTTAATTGGAAAAAGAGCTTAATCGGTTTTTAGGCGATGACAAGTAAAACCTGAGGGCGTGAGACCTTCGACCTTTTGCCAGCGGCGTATTTTAAGAAAGACCTATATGAAGCACTGGCGTTGACGTCAGTTGATCGCTATGAAGCCATTCTGAAACGTTTTCCAGACATCAGCATCTTTACATCTTGGGGACTGGTACAGATATTGTATAAGATCAAGCAGTTATATCCTGTTCAAAGGTAGGTCTTGTGAAAAAACAACTGATTATCTTTACCGATCTGGATGGCACCTTGCTGGATCATGATACCTATTCTTTTGCCAAGGCGCAGTCCGCGCTGGACCGTTTGAAAGTCAATCAGGTCCCCCTTGTCCTGACGACCAGCAAGGCCTACGCAGAGGTTAAGGAATTTCAGGCGAAACTTGCAATCAGTGATCCCTGTATCATCGAAAATGGTTCGGCGATTTATGCTGGGACAAGTGCATTCAGTCAGTCTCTAGACCTGGGGGAAGCAAAAATCTTTGGTCGGCCTTATGATGAAATCTGCACATTTATTGATCAATTGCCTAAAAATATACGCAGACATATCCGTGGATTTGGCGATATGTCGGTCAAAGGTGTCTGTGAAATAACCGATTTGCCTATTGATAAGGCAGAAAAAGCAAAAGACCGACTGGCGAGTGAACCCTTTTTATGGACGGGTACGGACGCGGAATTGAAAGAGCTGGAAAGCTTGTTGAAGGCAGAGAATATGGCGCTTTTACAAGGCGGGCGATTTTATCACATTCTGTCCAAAACCGATAAGAGTGAGGCCATTAACTGGATGATGGCCCGTTTGAAAAGCCTTTTTCCAGCAAATGATTATCACAGTTGCGCCCTTGGGGATGGGCCTAATGATGCAAAAATGATCGCAGCGGCTGAGACAGGCATAGTAATTGCAAATCCGGAGGGTGTGGCGCTTTCGATTGAGGCGCCCTTTGGGAAGATTAAGTATCCTGAACCCATTGGCCCTCAGGGCTGGGCGGTCGGGATGCATGAGCTAATGGACGAGCTTGGGCTCGACTGACAACTTTGGGGATTTGAACAAGATGGCTGATTTTTATCAAAAAGGCGTAATTTCCACCCTTCACAATCTGACGAACCGACCATTGGAAGAGTTTGAACAGGATTTGACCATGTTCGCGCAAACCCGGCCCATGTCGCTGGTTCTGCCGTCCCTGTTCAGTGAACTTGAAGGCCCGGCCCTTGAACATATTGTGGAAGAACTGGCACAGGTTCCCTATCTGGCGGAAATTGTCATTGGGCTGGACCGTGCCGATAAGGAACAGTTTGAATTTGCCAAGCATTATTTTTCCAAACTGCCGCAGCGTCATCGTATTTTATGGAATGACGGTCCCCGCCTGCGCGCACTGGATGATGAATTAAAAGACAAGGGCTTGTCCCCGCGTGAACCAGGCAAAGGGCGAAATGTCTGGTTCTGCTTTGGCTATACGCTGTCTTCACGTCGCGCAGAGGTCGTCGGGCTGCATGACTGTGATATCCTGACCTATGACCGCAGCATGCTGGCGCGTTTGATGTATCCGGTGGCGAACCCGAATTTCTCTTACGTTTTTGCCAAAGGCTTTTATCCGCGCATCCATGATGGCCGTCTCAGTGGTCGTGTGACCCGCTTGTTGGTGACACCGTTGTTGCGTGCCTTGAAAAAGGTCATCGGGGACCATGACTATATCACCTACCTGGACAGTTTCCGTTATCCACTGGCAGGTGAATTTGCCATGCGCACGTCTGTGGTTTCTGACATTCGTATTCCGTCGGACTGGGGGCTGGAAATCGGTGTGCTTTCTGAAATTCGTCGCAATTATTCCACCAAAGTGATTGCTCAGGTGGATATCGCGGATAATTATGATCACAAACATCAGATCATGTCCGAAGAAGACGCCAGTACAGGCCTGTCGCGCATGAGTATTGATATTTCCAAGGCGATTTATCGTAAATTGGCGACCGACGGACAGATATTCTCGCTTGAAAAATTCCGTACCATCAAGGCGACGTATTACCGTGAAGCCCTTGATCTGATTGAAAATTATTATAATGACGCGATGATGAACGGTCTGGCTGTGGATCGTCACAAGGAAGAACAGGCGGTAGAACTGTTTGCCAGCAACATCATGCAGGCCGGACAGGTCTTTTTGGAGTATCCGGAAGAAGTGCCCTTCATCCCAAGCTGGAGCCGTGTCCATTCCGCTATGCCGGGTTTCCTGTCCCGCCTGAATAAGGCTGTGGAAGAAGATAACGCTTAGGCTTGCGTCAGCCAGACCGTCTGATAAGGCGCAAAAGTCATATCCGCCATCAGGTCATCAATGGCTTGCCCGCTGATCAGATCGATCCAGTTTTGGGTTTCATCCAGATTAAGGTCGAGCAGGGATAAGGTCTGTTCACGGTCTTGCAGGTTGGTGACGCAGTGGATAAACTGCCCTTCCCCTTTGTGCTGGCGGATAAAGCCGAAGAAGCCGGATTGCGGCTGCATCAGATATTGTGTGGCATCCGGGTGGAAGGCTGGTTGATTAATACGGATGGCAAGTCGTCTGCGGGTCTCGTTAAAGACGCGGGCGTGAATGCTGGTGTTGTCATCCAGCTTTTCACAGATGTCATCATAATCAAGTTGACTGCGGTTGATGGACCGATTGTGCTGGGTCTTTTCCAGTTTGTGGTAATCGTTCGTCGTGCCCAGCAGGCTATGGACATAAAAGGCCGGAATGCCTTGCAGGCCCATCATGATGGTTTGCGAGGCAATAAACCGTTCTACCTGTAACTCATCTGCCCCCTGAATGGTGCCTTTTAGGGCATCGAAATAGGTGATGTTCATCTCGTATGGTTTTTCAACACCTTCACTCACCGTTCGGGTTGTGACGCGACCGCCAAAATTTTCAATGGTGTTGAGCATCAAGTCGATATCGTTTTGCGACAATAGTCCTTCCGTCGGGCGCAGGCCGATGCCGTCGTGCGACGCGGTGAAATTCAGATAGGTACAGCCATTTTGCAAGGGTGGCATGTTGGCCGCCCAATGGCGCAGATGCTCAGACCGTCCGGTCAGCAAGGCATGTAGCAAGAGCGGCGGAAGGCTGAAGTTATAGACGATATGGGCTTCGTTTGCGTTACCGAAATACTGGATGTTTTCGTGGTTAGGCACATTGGTTTCTGTAATCAGAATAATGGTTTCATTTCGCATATCGGCCAATGTGCGCATCAGTTTGATGATCTCATGGGTCTGGGGCAGATGGATGCTGCTGGTTCCTGCCTCTTTCCAAAGGAATGCCACCGCATCCAGGCGGAAAATTCGAACGCCATAGTCAATATAGCGCCCCATGATGGCAAGCATTTCTATTAATAAGTCAGGATTGGAAAAATCCAGATCGACCTGATCATGGCTGAAAGTGCACCAGACATATTTGGTGCCATCTTTTGTTTCAGTTTCACGCAGCAATTCAAACGGTCTGGGGCGTATCACATGTTTGAGATCATCATCTAATTCTGCGGTTTTGATAAAGCCGTTACCTGGGGCGGCATTTTCTTGAAACTGCTTAAACCATTTATGCTGGCTGGAGGCATGATTGACCACCAGGTCCCCCATAAAGCGAAAGTCTTTGGCGATGGCCGTGATATCTGACCAATCCCCAAGGTCTGGGCGCACCAGATCATAATCCTGCACGGCAAATCCGTCATCTGATGTATAGGGAAAGAACGGCAATATATGCACACCTGTCAGCACATCTTTCAGGCGGGTGTCCAGAAAGTTTTTAAGCGTGGTTAGTGGCTTTTCACCCTCTTTTAAGAACGTATCACCATAGGTGATCATCAGTGTATCACGTTGGCTCCAGAGGTCATTAAACCTTGGCTTGGCATTGTCCGTCCCGACCCCAAAGGCATTCAGTGATTTTTGTGCCAGTGTGTCCAAATCCGCATCGGGGTAAATCTGTGCCAGATGGTGGATAATTTTTTGTCGTGCTTCTTTCATAAAGAATAGGTTTACACAGGTTTCGTTTGGCCTGACAATAAAAATGAAAACGCATGGGAGGGGAAAATGAAAAAGACGATTCTGGCTGCTGGCCTGATGTGCATCTGCACGTTTAATGTGCAGGCGGATGAGCGCGAAGTCATTAAAATTCCAAGTGAAATCAAATCCATGTTTCTGGAAGAGATGCGCGGTCATCTGGATAATTTAAATGAGATCACGTTAGCGATTTCTGCTGGCGATTTTGAAACAGCTGCCTTTGTTGCCCAAAGTAAAATGGGATTTGGCCGCCCCATGCGTGATGTGATGGAAGAACAGGGCCTGCCCCAGGATGTGATCAACAAAACATTGGAAAAAATGCGTGCTGAACATGGCAAAGGCGGGGGTATGGAACAGTTCATGCCAGAAGAAATTCGTGAAATGGGACGTGATTTCCATACGGCTGCAGAAAATTTCGCCCGTGTTGCACGAAGCGTAAGCACACCACCAACAGCGGATGAATATCAAAGGGTTTTTACCGCCTTAAGTGAGGCAATTGACGTCTGCAGTGCCTGTCATTCTTCATTTCGGGTGGAGTAAAAGCAACCTCTGAGTGAGGGTGAATCGCCGACTTAAATTGATTTCTGAATTTTTTAAGGCTGTGTTTTATTACGTTTTTACACTTTTTGAATAAGTTGGAGCGTGTGAAAAAAATGATACCCGATTCTTTCTTTGTGAGGTCGTGATTTTGGAGAATGCACCTTGATGGAATGCTTCAAAACCGTTTGATTTGCCTGTTTTTCGTGCAGATTTGTTGTATAAATGCAACATGTGCCCAAAAGATCATATCTAAGCCTTTAATAACCTTGAACTTCCCTAAGCGCTTTTGCTACAAAATATCCAAGCTAAATCTTTGACTACTTCTACTTAGGGGATTTTTTATGAAAAAGCTTTTGGCTCTCGCAGGGGTTACTCTCCTTGCCGGTCAATTCGTAGGTGGTTCTGCACACGCTGCTGATTGTACGACATCTGGTTACTCTTCCACATATGGCGGCTGTTCTGGTAACGCTGCCGCTGCAAGTAGCACAGTTACATCTGCACAAACTGTTGCTGCTGCAAGTGCTGCGACTGCTGGCTTGGTTTCCAACCGTCTTGCTTCCATTACCGCTGGTGGTCAGTCTACTGCCAAACTTAACACTTCCGGTAACAAGCTGAGCTACAGCCTGGACATGGATGAAAACGGTAAAGCAGCTGGTATGGGTGCTCAGAAGTTCGGTGTTTGGATCGACTTCACTGGTGCTCACTTTGACAACGCTGACAAGGCTGCTGACTACGACGGTGAATTGTACTCTGGTATGATCGGTTTCGATTACCGCTTGAACGACAACGTAATTGTCGGTCTTTCTGGTGGTTACGAGAAAGTTGAAACAACAACGACCTTCAACGCAGGTTCCGAAGATGTTACAGGTTGGACTGTCACACCTTATCTCGGCTATATCATCAACAAAAACTATAGCGTAGACGCGAGCATTGGTTACTCCAAGCTTGACTACGATATGGAACGTATTGATGCGACAAACCAAACAGCTATTACAGGTACAACTGAAGCTGATCGTATCTACGGTGCGCTGAATGTTAACGGTAACTGGAACATGGATAACGTTCTGCTTGGCGCGTCTTTGGGTACATTGTACGCTAAAGAAGAAAAAGATGCCTTTACCGAGAGCGGTGCTGGTGCAACATCTGTTGCGGCGCAAGACACTAAACTGGGTCGTATTAGCATTGGCGGTAACATCGGCTATGATTTCGGCATGATCACTCCTTACCTCAAAGCTAAATACGGCTATGACTACGAAGACGGTGGTTCTGGTGACGACAACATGATCAACGGCGGCCTGGGCGTTAACTTCGACTTCGGTTCTTCTGTGTCTGCTGGTCTGGAAAGCACAGCGACTAAGAAAGGCGATTACACAGACGTTGGTGGTTCCGTGAACCTGCGTGTTCAATTCTAAGATTGATGCACCAACTTTTTAGAACGTCTGAAAAGGCAGCTTGGAAACAAGCTGCCTTTTCTCTTGTTTGCCTTTTGGGCTTAAGTGGGTGTGTTACGCCACTTGAAAAGATGCAGAAGCAAGTTGTCCGTGATGGCGTTCAGGCAGAAACCAGACTGGCAGGCGACTTTTACCTGTTTCGGGCGTTTAAAAAACAAGACAGTACAGACCGTCTTCACATCTTTATTGAGGGGGATGGCCAGGCTTGGCTGAACCGGTATCAGCCATCCGATAATCCCACCCCGTCCCATGCGGTTGGCTATCAGATCGTCCGGCAGTTCAAGGGCAATTGGGCTTATCTGGCCCGCCCCTGTCAGTTTGTTGGCGAGCATCAGGCGCAGAATTGTTCCGCCCCTATCTGGACGAATGCCCGATATGCCCCAGAAGTGATCAATTCAACCCTGATTGCGATTGATCAGTTAAAAAAGACCTTTGGGGCGCGTTCTATTTATTTATATGGATATTCTGGTGGCGGGACGCTGGCGGCGTTGGTGGCGGCAAGATGCAGTGATGTCGCTAATTTAGTGACGGTTGCATCGCCTTTGGGAATTGCGGACTGGGTGCGTTATCATGGCATGTCGCCGCTTAAATATTCCCATGATCCGGCGGATGAGATTGAACGATGGTCGCGTATCCCGCAGCATCACTATGCAGGCGCCAAGGATGAGATTGTTCCACCTGTTCTCTATCAGCGTATCCTGAAGTCAGGCACGTCTCTAAGCGTCATAAAGTCTTATGACCATGACTGTTGCTGGGACAAGTTGCCGATCGAAAAACGCTGATTACTTGTCTTTCTTGGGCTTACCTTTTTCTTTGCCCATGTCGCTTTTCATATCAGACTTCATTTCCTTGGCCTTCTTGACCGTTTTAGAGACCGCATTTTGTTGTGCCTGAACTTTTGCGGGCATCACCTTGGGGGCCGTTGTTTGTGCAGATGCGTCGATGATCAGTAAGCCGGACGCAAAGGCAGCAAGAACAAAGATCTTTTTCATGGCAAAATCCTTTATAGGGTTTGGTCGATAACTCTCAATAATATATATAGTATGAGTTATTTTTTAAGGGAATAGCCAGATTAAAATGAAAAATCAAAAGCTCTATAAACGCCTTCATTTTCTGCTTGTGATCACCGGGGGGTTTCCGGCCGCCTTTGTTGGCTTGGCAAGTTCCCCGCTGTTTCCACAAGTGGGCGTCTGGCATGAGTCCGAACCGCTTATTATTGGGCTGTTTCTCGCGGGTATGATCAATGCAGTATCCGTTTTGCTTGGACTGGTTCTTTATCCCAACCTGATGCGCCGCTGTCTGTCTCATCCCATTGTTTTGATCCCGATAGCGCTTGGTTTTTATTCTCTTTTATTGATCCCGTTTGGTGCACCTGCACTGAGCCAGCTTTTGGGAAGTGAGCAAACCGGACTGGGCGCTGCCTGGTTTTTCTGTTTGGGGATCATCACCATTAACGCCCGTTTCATCTTGAGGAGCTACCCGAAGTATTTGGTGAAAGTTATTGTAATTACATTTGTTTTTGGGTGTGTCCTGTTGTCGTTGATGACGGTCTTTGGGCATGATCGATGGCGGATGTTCTCTTTCAATGATCATATCGGTTTCTGGGCGATTTATCTGTGGCCGCTGATTTTCTTTGTGATCAAGCGCCCCTCCTTTGCCTTTCTTGCTGCGATCTTCCCATGTTTTTTGATTGTTGATCTCAGTGACAATTTTTCTGCCGTCCTGACCATGTGTGGCGTTGTTTTCATCACTGTTCTTTTGCATTACACCCGTTCATTTGGTTTGCCCCATCAGACAGCATCAAAGATTGGTGCTGGGCTGGGCGTTTTAACGGTGTGTTTTATTTTTACCGTGGTTTGGTTGTTTGATGGAAATTCGCCCATCTATGAAAACCTGTCCAATAAAATTGCCTCCACCATGCATTCGCGCCATTTGTTGCTGGGTGTGGTGACGGACAGTTCGTTTGGCGATGTATCAAACCTGCTGCTGGGCAATGGCTGGGGCAGCTTTGCGGATCTGATGATGAAGAATGTGCCGTTTGACAAGACAGCGACTTTCTTCACCGGAAATATGGCTAATATCCAAAGTGACAGCTGGATTTGGGATAGTCTTCTGCGCTTTGATTTCCACAGCCACAATCTGTTTGTGGAAACCCTTGGCAGCATCGGGCTGGTTGGTTTGTTTCTGCTACTGGCCTATTTTTACAGCCTGATCAGATATGCCAAGCCGCAGTATTTTGCGCTGAGTTTTGCAACGGTTATCGGCTTGATCCTGTTGAATTCCATGTGGTTCCAAATGCCTTCTACACTGGCGATGATGGCGATTGCCTTTGGGGCGCTAAGTGGTGAATTTAAAATGCCAAAGGTCTCTGAGAAGGCGTCGATGGCGGTTGTGGGGCTGGTTGCACTGATCCTGGCCTATGGCGCTGTTCAAGCGCAAAGCCTGGCTGTGACTGGGGATGCGCAGGTTCGCGTAAACCTTGGTCCCCAGGATCATCATCATGACGCCTGCCCGATTGTGATGGACGATGGACAGAAGAACGGGCATCATTTTTCCGAACTCTTTAAAAACTATACCCATATTTTCAATGCCAAACTGGAAGAACGAAGCCAACAGGTCGTTGATCAGGATTGGCAACGCTTGTCTGGTTTTTTGTGTGAAGCGGATCGTCGCCTTCAGGACAATCAGGAACTGGTTTCTGGCGTGCGTGCCCTGATGGCGCGCGGCGATTATCTTTATCGTTTTCGCGAACATGTACAGGCCCGCCCTGCCCTTTATCAGGCGATGACTGAAGGCTGGCAGAACAATCTGGATCAGGTGATGGTGTTGGCGCCGAAGCGATTTGATCTTGCCGTTCCTTACTTTAACTGGTTGTTGGAAACCGGGCAGGAAGCTGACCTTCTGAAACGGGCTGAAAAGGCCGTTGCGTATGAGGCTACACGTCCCATTGGTCTGTGGTTTTCAGGCATTGTCCAGTTGAATGATCCTGCGCAGAAAGATAAGGCCATCAGCAACCTGAAACAGGCGCTATCATTGGGGATTGAACGTTTCTTCCCGGTTGAAGAAGGCCTGAAACAAGCCTTGGTAGCCTTGCCGGGTTAAGGAGGATGTGATGGGTGAAGCCAGAAAAACATTTATCGTCCAGCTGCCAAAAGATGCGGATTTCAAGGCTATCCGGACAAAAGCCTATGAAGAGAAAGCCGTCGTCCTGATGCCCGCCCATCAAAACCACGGGCGCGATGGCCTGAAAGCTTACAAGTTGAAAGGCACGCAATCGCAGTATGACTGGTTCAAGGCGACTTTTTGTGAAGATTAGCTTTTAACGCCTTTTTCAGCACGGTTTTGAATTTATGGGGCGATGCTTTTTCGATCTGGATGGTGTCGCACTGGTTAAATTGGGCAGAACGCTGTAATTCTTCAGCCAGTGCAGCAAAGAAACTATCCGGGTCTGTGATCTTTTTTTCAAAATAGATACTGAGAACATTCAAAACACCCTCTTTGCGCAGTGCCTTGCAATCTGCCCGTCCGACCAGTTGATTTTCATACAGGATGGGCAGGCAGAAATAGCCATACTGGCGTTTCGCCTGCGGTGTATAACATTCCAGACGATAGGAAAAGTTAAAGAGGTTCTGTGCTCTGTCCCTGTTGATGACGGCGTTGTCAAAGGGCGACAGGATTTTGATGTTGCCTTCTTTCGCTTGCAATGAAGTCTCTAGAATATTTGGCAGGGCATAGATATTGTCATGCTGTTCAATCTCCCCTGCCCGCACAGCTTCGTCCAATTGCCTCTGGACCTCTTTCTTCAAGGGTGCAGTGGATTTACCATGGAGGATGTAATCAAGGCTGGCAAAGCCGTTGGCGTGCAAGGTGGTCTTGATTAAATAGTCCGCGTATTCCGCCTCTGTCGGACTGCGTGTTGAGATATGGGATGGCAGGACATTTTCTGTCAGATCATAGACTCGTTCCATCTTTTCTCTTCGGGCTACCATCAGGTCGCCTTGTAGAAACAGAACCTCCAACGCGCGTTTGACCGGTCGGCTGTTCCAGGCATTTTTCTTTTGCTTGTGGGCTTTGTCTTCTTTGAAATCACGCAGCCGCAAGGGGCCATTCACCTTGATCCGCTCAATCAGAGACGTCATCAATTTTGTATCGCGGGTTTTGTAATAAGGCGTTTTGCCCGCGCGCATGCGTTCCATAAAGGGTATGGCGAAGCGGTAGTCATCGATGGGCAGATAAGAGAGCGCGTGGTGCCAATGTTCGAAAATTTTTTGCTGGCCGAGCAATTGATCCAGATGATCAGGTTTATAATCAGAAACGCGATTCCATAAGGTATGATGATGGGCACGTTCAATCACATTGAGTGTATCGATCTGAATATAGCCCAAAGCCTTGATCGCAGTTTCTACACCGTCCGGGCCTGTCCCAAAGGCATCGCGGCCATCAAGACCTTGCTTGTTCAGGGCAAGATTGCGCCAGAAATTCAGATCGTGCGTCAAGGGACCTATTTACCTTGCGCTTTTCGTTCTTTTTCAGCAGCCAGGCGTAAGGCTTTGAGGTTGCGGCTTTTTTCCTGATTTTTCTTGCGCGTTTCTTCTTTGGCTTTAATCAGTGCGTCGTCTTTGATCTTTGGGGGCTTGCTGTCCTGAAATTCAGGTTGGTCGCCTCGTTCGATCGCGGCAATCATTTTGTCGTCTGCTGTATTTGGTCGTGTTGATCCGGAACCCATAACGCTACCCTCATGTCTGTTACTGATTACGATTGGTCTATCTTAACCTTATCACGATCATATGAAAGATTTATTGTGGCTTTCGCTGTTCTTTCTCTTGAAAAGTCCAGGCGATAAAGCGGCTGACCTTTTGCCCTTGGGCCATATCAACGATTTTAAATTCCCGCGCACCAGACTTTTTAACCAATCTTTCCAAAGGTTTAAGGTTTTCTTTTTTAGATACGAGCGATGTAAACCAGCCCACTTGATCTTTAAAGGACACACTTTCTTCAATCATGCGGGCAATGAACTTCATCTCGCCACCCGGGCACCAAAGCTCGGCTTTCTGCCCGCCGAAGTTCAGCTTTTTTGACGGACCTTTACCCAGGTTTTTCCATTTCCGCTGTGTGCCCTTCTGTGCTGCGGCGGCAGAGGCATGGAACGGTGGATTACACATGGTCAGCTGGAAGCGGTCTTTGGGGCCAATGATACCGTTAAACAGCTGCTTGCGGTTTGTTTGATGGCGGATGTTGATGTTCAGCTTATTTCGCTTGCAGATGGCCTTGGCATTCTGGATGGCCTGTACGTCAATATCTGTCCCGCTAAAGTGCCAGCCATATTCGGCGTGTCCGATTAAAGGATAGATCAGGTTGGCGCCGGTCCCGATATCCAGCACCCTCACCTCACGCCCTATTGGGATTCCTCCGGTATTATCTTCGGCCAGAAGGTCAGCGAGGTAATGAATATAGTCTGCGCGACCCGGAATGGGCGGACAGAGGAAGTTATCGGGGATCTCCCAAAAACTTACGCCATAATAGCTTTTCAGCAGCGCCTGATTAAGGGTACGCACCCCTTTGTCATCCTGAAAATCAATGGTGGTCTGGCCTGATGGGTTCTTACGGGTGAAGCTTTTAAGCGCAGGCGTGCCTTTGATCAGGCGGGCAAAATCATATCCGTGGATATGTTTGTTGCGGGGGTGAAGCTTGGTGCTGCTGCTCATAAGGGGCCTGTCAGGTGATCTTGCGTGCGTTCCAAGGTCTTTATAGATCACCAGGCCGGGAACTCAATAAAAAAGGCCTCTGGATGGGTGTCAGAGGCCTTGAGGATGTTTTAGGAATTGAGAGGATTGATCCGTTTCAGGGTCGCATCCCTGTCTATCACATGATGTTTCAACGCTCCTGCGATATGCAGGCCGAGCAAAAGGAAGGTAGCGGGTACCAGATAATGGTGGATTGCGCCAAATACATCGCCGATGGCTTCATCCTTTGTCACCATTGGTGCAATTTCAAACAAGCCGAAAAATGCCGCCGGATAACCCTTGAACCAGGACATCATCAGCCCAGTGATGGGAAAGCCCAGCATGATGACATACAGCCCGATTTTCACGAGTTTGGAAAGTGTTTGTTCCAGTTTTGTGTGGCTCTCAAGTGCTTGTGGTGCGTTGGAGCGGGTATATTCCAGAAGACGGGCGATCACCAGCATCAAGCCGGCAAGCCCGATGCTTTTATGGATAAAGATCATCTGAAACAACTTCGGCCCACGCTCCAGATCCTCCATATAAAGCCCCACGCCAAAAGCGGCGATAAAGATCACGCCACCAATCAAGTGCAGGTTTCGTGTCACCAACGAATATTTCACATGTTGTTTCATCAATCTGTCCCTTGAAATAATAAAAATGAGATTGATGGGAATAAACACCCGCGCTGTAACAGGATGATGTCTGTCGCAGTGCGGTTTTGTAACAAAAGGTAACGGAAATTAATTCGTCAACGTATCCAAGAATATCAAATGGTGCCGTCTGACGATTTCATCATAGTCACCGCTGTCTCTGAGCTGTTGCAAGCCTGTGTTAAAGGCGGCCATAAGCTCGTCTTTTTGGGGGTGACTGTGGGAGATGCCCAAGGAGTTGGGGTTCTGGCCGGGCAGGAAATTAAGTGTTCGAACCAGATCGAGGGTGCCCATGGCTTTGCGTGCAGACGTGATGCCTTCTTCATACGCCAGTTCGATAAAATCAACGCGGCCTTCTTTCAGAAATTTAAAGCAGGTGACCATATCTGGTGGGCGCACAAGGTTAATTTCGTGGTTGGCAACCATCTGTTCAAATTTACCATGGAGTGTGTAGGCCAAGGGACGACATAGGCGCAAACCCGTTAGCTCTTCAATTTCGTCGGCATGAATGCTTGATTCCTTCATCACAAAGATGCGGCGTTCCAGAACAAAAATCGGGTCGGAAAATTCAAAATCCTTTTCACGTTTTGGCTTTGGCGTCCAGCTGTAGGTCCCATCCACCTTGACCATCTTGGCTTCATTGTAGGCGCGTTTCCAAGGGAGGAATTTAAGCTCTACCTTGTAGCCTGCATTTTTGAAAGATCGCGTCACGATTTCGCTGAAAGTCCCCTTCTCAGGCAGTTTTTCAGAGATATGAGGGGGGAATTCTCCGGTGGCCAGGGTGATGACCTTGGTTTCATCTGCGTTTGCTTGGTGGCTAAACAGAAGCATTAGCGCCGATATATATATCGCTTTTTTCATTTCAACACCCTTATTTCGAAAACCTGTACTATATGTATGGATTTAAAATGAAATGTGAATATTTTGTTTGGAATTTATTACAAACGTGATGTGGTTCCTGAAGAATCAATCAAGGGCTCAACCGATTGGCTAAGCCCTTGATATATGGTCGGGACAACAGGATTCGAACCTACGACCCCTTCACCCCCAGTGAAGTGCGCTACCAGACTGCGCTATGTCCCGATCAGGTGTGGGCGGAATATATAGAGGGTTTTCTTTTAGTGCAACGGTTAGTTTGCAAAAAATTATGCCGCCTGATCAATTTGTTCTTTTATGGATTTAAGCTCGCTCAAGACCTCTTCCAAAATGCTGCGCTGATCATCGTTTAAACCTTGTTTCACAACCGTTACTGGGGCTTCTACTGTGTCCGCTGCCGGGTCTGTAATGGGTTCCGGTTCCGGTGCATCGGGCAGAAGGTCCGGGCTGTATTTAATGTAGGTATCTGACGGCGTATCATCAAGCGCTACGGCGTTATTCAACACATCATCCACCGTTGGTGCCGCTACAGGCTGTGATGCAGCGGTCGATGCAGGTTGATCAAACAGGCTGGCTTGTGGACTTGCAGGTGCCAGCACATCTACGTCTTCAGCCTCAGCTGGGGCTGCGTTACCTTCATCAATGAATTTACGTGCGCCTTCTTCACGAAAGAGCTTTTGTACGCCTTTGATGGTGTAGCCTTCATCATGCAAGAGAGATTGCAAGCGGCGCAGAAGTGCAACATCGTCGGGGCGGTAGTAACGCCGCCCCCCTGCCCGTTTTAAAGGCTTGATCTGTGGGAATTTGCTTTCCCAGAAGCGTAAGACATGTGTGGCAAGGCCGAGTTCTTTTGCCACTTCGCTGATGGTGCGAAAGGCATCAGCAGATTTATCGCTTCTGTCTGTCATCGTCAGTTGTTTTCGTTAATACGGGCTTTTAAAACCTGTGAAGGGCGGAAGACCAGGACCTTGCGTGGCAGGATCGGCACTTCTTCGCCAGTTTTTGGGTTACGGCCGATACGCTCCCCCTTGCTGCGCACAGAAAAGCTGCCGAAAGAGGAGATTTTAACAGTCTCATCATTAGCAAGGGTATCTGCGATCATATCAAGCACGGATTCAAGCAGGTCGGCTGACTCATTGCGGGACAAACCAACTTCCTGATAAACAGCCTCGGTCAATTGGGCGCGTGTAATGGTTTTCTCATTCATTTGGCGATCCTCGCAAGCTGAATTAACGAACAGGTAATAACGGTACCTGAGCCTGATTATTCAGTCAATATCAAAGGTTTGGCTTGTTTCATTTAATCAGACAAAAGGTCTTACCAGCGAACGAGTGCAGAGCCCCATGTCAGTCCGCCGCCCATGGCTTCCAGGATCAGAAGATCACCACGTTTGATCCGTCCATCTCGCACCGCAGCATCCAAAGCCAGCGGAATAGAGGCCGCAGAGGTATTTGCATGCTGATCGACGGTCACAACCACTTTATCTGCGCTGATTTTCAGTTTTTTTGCAGTGCCGTCCAAAATACGCTTGTTGGCCTGGTGTGGAACGATCCAGTCGATGTCATCTGAGGTCAGATTGTTTTCTTCCAGGGCTTCCTTGACCACGTCAGCAAGGTTCACAACGGCATGACGGAAAACCTCTTTTCCGGCCATGTGAACATGCCCTGTGGTTTGGGTCAGGCTTGGTCCGCCATCAACCATCAAAATGTCCTGATGACGCCCATCTGAATGCAAATGGGTGGAAATAATACCGCCAGATTCGTCAGTTGCGTCTTCTGCGCGCAGAATAACGGCACCTGCACCATCGCCAAACAGAACGCATGTTGTGCGATCTTCCCAGTCCAAAAGGCGGGTAAAGGTTTCTGCGCCAATAACAAGGGCCGTTTTGCCCTGCCCGGCTTTGAGGAAGTTATCGGCAGTTGCCAATGCATACATAAAGCCGGAACAAACAGCTTGTACGTCCATCGCAAAACCATGGTTGATGCCCAGCTGGGCCTGCACCTTGGTTGCCGTCGATGGGAAAGTGTTGTCCGGCGTGGTGGTGCCCAGGATGATCAGATCAATTTCCTGTGCATCAATACCGGCATGTTCAATGGCTTTTAAGGCAGCTTTGCGCGCCAGATCGGATGTCAGTTCATCTTTCGGCGCGATATAGCGTTGTTTGATGCCTGTACGCGCGACAATCCAGTCGTCTGATGTATCGACAGTTTTTGCCAATTCATCATTGGTTACGCAATTGTCAGGAAGATAAGATCCACATCCGAGAATTTTTGAACGTAAAGCCATTTAATGTCGCCACCCCTTAAGAGTCCTGCCCACTATGGGCCACCATCAAACGTTCCAGGTCTTCTTTGATCAGGTCGTTGAAGCCATGATAAACAAGGTCATGGGCAACTTGAACCGCATTTGCAAAACCCAGTGCGTCTGTTCCACCATGGCTTTTAACGCAAATTCCATTCAAACCCAAGAACATAGCGCCATTATATAGGCGTGGGTCCATTTTATTTTTGAAATTCATCAGCGCAGGCTTGGCAATCAAAGCCCCGAGCTTGCCAAGAACACTGCTGGTCAGTGCTTCTTTAAGGACGTGCCCCATCAGGTGGGCTGTGCCTTCAATGGTCTTAAGCGCGACATTTCCGGTAAAGCCGTCAGTCACGATTACGTCTACCGTGCCTTTGCCAATGTCATCGCCTTCGACGAAACCATAGAAATCAATGTCCAGTGGCGTTTTGCGCAGGATGGAATGGGCCTGTTTAACCGAATCGTTACCCTTCAGGTCTTCTTCCCCGATGTTGAGGATACCGACTTTGGGTTTGGGCAAGCCTAGCACGTTGCGGGCGTAAACCTCACCCATCACGGCAAACTGTGTCAGGTTATCCGCGTCGCATTCCACATTTGCACCCAGGTCAAGCATGACGCTGCCACCTGTTTTGTGCGGCAGGTAAGTTGCGATCGCTGGGCGGTCAATGCCCGGCAGTGTGCGCAGCGCAAATTTCGCCATTGCCATCAAAGCCCCAGTGTTACCCGCAGATACAATCCCGGCAGCATCCCCTTTTTTGACCGCATTAATGGCCAGGCGCATAGAGGAATTGCGACGGTTACGCAGCGCAACAGCCGGTTTGTCGTCATTTGTGACAACTTCGGTTGTGTGCACAATCGTGCAGGAACCTTTGAGGTTTGGGTACTTAAGCAACAAAGGCTCCAACTGACGCTCATCACCTACAACAAGGAAACGAGTGCCAGGGAGCTTTGTTTTACAGATGCTTAAGCCTTCAACGACCATGTCGGGGGCGTCGTCACCACCCATGGCGTCAATGGCAAGCGTCATTTCGTTTGACAAGAGGAAACCCTTTCTTCGAAGCGTAAATTATACAGCTTCGACGTCGGTAACCTCACGACCATCGTAGTGGCCGCATTCAGAACAAACGTGGTGTGGACGCTTCAGCTCGCCGCAGTTAGGGCATTCGTTGTAAGCAGACGCCTTGAGGGAGTCATGTGAACGACGCATGTTGCGACGAGATGTAGAAACTTTCTTCTTAGGAACAGCCATTATTCTGTACTCTTAAAATTAATCAACTCGATAACGAGGGAGGCGGTTATTTAAACGAAAGTGTCACATAGGGCAAGCCTATTATGAAACTTTATTGATTTTTATTTTTCAGGTCGGCCAGAACGGAAAACGGATTACTCTCCTGGACCTCTTCCTTCGTGATTTCAGGACCGACGCCAAACTCTTTGAACTCCGTCCCTTCGGCACGTGGGAACGGGTCAATTTCCAGCCCCAGCTCCTCACTCACAGCCGCGCCGAGGTCTATCACACCATCGATAATGGGATCAAGTTCTTCGGTGGCTTCAATGTCGATTTCCACTTCTTTTTCATCCACATCCCCTTTGAGTGTCTCATCATAGATGCGCGTGAATTCCAGTGAAATCCTTGTGGTGACAGGCTTAAAGGTCACCACGCATTGTTGGGTAACCTCTGTATCGACTTCAAAGCGGCATTCTATTTTTTTCCCTTGCAGGCGCTGTAACATAACCTGACCTTTGAGAAAGTTCATGGTCTGAAGGTCAAAACGTTCGCGCAAGGCTTCTATTTCATCAGCCGTGGCGTCCAGATGAATACGCTTTGGGTTCGGCCCCAGTTTATCGACCTGAAAAGGAACGGTGAAGTCAATCGCGCTCATGATGTTGCCTTTCCTGCGGGTGGTTTACCAAAGGTCAGCTCACCTTTTAAAAGGGCTGCAATGTCTGTTTCTTCCAGATTTTTGGCTTCCCGGCGTAAATATTGCGCCATAACCTGAAGCGATTCGTCACTCACAGGTGTTTTGCGATAGAGATTGCGGTCCAAAGCTTCTTTCAGCTGAACGTCTTCGTCTTCTGCGCCGAGACCGTCTTCATAGACAGTGATGCGGCCATAGAACGCTTCAGCCATTTTCGGGACGCGTCGTGCCAGACCCATATCACCGACGCCGAGTTCGCGCAGGTTCAGGTCAAAATCGGCAAACATCAGGTCATAGAGAGATTGGGCAAATTCTTTTGTTTGTTCTTCACCCTGTTTTAAGCGGCGCATGACCACAAAAGCATGAAGCAGGATCATATCCACTCGCCCTTCCACGGAATCAGCGACTTCAAAGTCGGTGTAAAAGACAGGATTTCGCGATTGTTCGACAATCTTGATGTAAAGCGCCTGAACTTCTTCGGCAAAAGCAGGCTTGGATTTGAATAATTTTGAAAAGATCATGAGGCCAGTGCATTTCAATAAAACTTGATCATCGGGCTTTATAAGATATTGTAGGGGCTCTTATCAAAGTGAAAATCAGGTTTGTTGGTTTAAGATGTTAAAATTGTCTCGTTTCGGTTCCACAAAAACTATGGGTATTGTTCTGGGTGCATCCTTGATGCTGAGTGCCTGTACGTCACAGTTTGCAACGCGTGGCAACCTGCCGGACCCCGATAGCCTGTCACAAATTGTTGCTGGTGAAGTCCATGCGCGTGATGTGGCTGAAATTCTGGGTACACCGTCGACATTTTCGACATTTGGCGGCGAATCTTGGTACTACATCAGCGAACGGGTCGAATATTACGCCTTCCTTGAACCTGAAATTCATGACCGTAAAGTGGTTCAGGTGAAATTCAATAAAGAAGGTGTTGTTGAATGGGTGGACCAGCGTGATAACCAGCAAGTGCGCAAAATCGCATTTGTTGAACGCACGACACCGACAGCTGGCAACGAGATTACATTCTTTGAACAAATCTTCGGCAACCTGGGTCGTTTCAATAAAGAATAAGCTGTTTATCAGCCTGGGTTATCTGCAACTGACTGGATCAGAATATCTGTGACGACTTTGGAGTCTTCTTCACCCAAGGTCTTTTTCGTAATGCGCATCAGACGGCGTTTTAAGGCCAAAATATCCAGCTTTTCCTTATTGCGCAGCAGACGTGGCATAAAGACATAGAGGTCGCGCAGATATGCGTCTTCCAGGCGATGCATCTTCTTGTTGATGATTTCTTCCTGGCCTTTTTCGACTTCGATCTCAAACTGCACCTGAATGCTGCCTGCCACCCGTTCGCCCTGGAACATTGGGATGGTGAAAGGTTTGACGTTGACTACAGCCGTGTTGTCGGTTCTTTCCAGTTCTAGTTCATCATCCGTTTTCTGGACGACTTCTGTGCTTTCAAAGGGGCCAAGCTTCAGAAAATACAGTGTACCAACGGCCGCCCCGATGACGACAAGAAGTAACACAAAGATGATAACCACTTTTTTCATTATTACTTAGTCCTGAGCCCTCAAAAAAACAGAATGGTATTATCGGTTGTGTTCAATTGCTTTGCAACGTGAGACTTTAGAAATGGCGGTAACCGACTTTGGCAACGTCCATTTTTTGCCCCGCGCCATCGATAACGGAAATATCCGAACCGTCTTGAATTCTGCCGATTACAGTGATTGCCGTCTCTGTCCGTTCACTGATTTCAGCCAATCTGGTTTCGTCTTTCGGATCGATGGCAAAGAGCAGTTCATAATCATCTCCACCGTTCAAGATGGTTGAAATTAATGAAGAATCCTTTGAAACCAATTTTTGTGCAGGGGCTGATAACGGGATTTTTGACCAGGTGATTGCCCCACCCACATCCATATGTCGAAAGTCTGTGATCAATCCGTCAGAGACATCCAGGCAGGCGGTTGCAAAGCCAGAAAGTTCCTTGCCCAGATCAACACGGGGTTGTGGGCATTGATAACGATTGAGCAAATGGCTGGTTTCGTCACTGAGCTTATCTTGCGCAACCAGCAGCCCCAGTGCCCCATCGCCAATGGTGCCGCTTACGCAGATGAGGTCCCCTGCCCGCGCTGTTGTGCGTCTTACAGACTCACCCGTAGAAACCGTGCCAAAAGCGCTGACAGACAGGCTTAAAGGTCCCGGTGTGCGTGTTGTGTCCCCACCGATTAAGACAATGCCATATCTTTCCTGCATTGCCTGGAGCCCTTTTGCAAAGGCTTTGATCCAATCAACGGTGATGTCTTTTGGGTAAGAGGCATTGAGCGTGTAATGCAGGGGGGATGCGCCCATTGCAGCGAGGTCAGACAGGTTTACGCCTAATAGTTTGTGGGCAATGGTTTCTGCCGGGTCATCGGCAAAGAAATGAACATCGGCAATCAATGTATCGGTCGTGACGACGATTTCCTGATTTGTGCCATGTGAAAAGACAGCCGCATCGTCTTTTAAACCGAAAGCTCCCTTAGCTTTTTCAGCTAAAGGAGCCATGATTTGAGAAATCTGTTCAAATTCACCGAGCATGATCAATTTTACTTAAAATCGCCCGGGCGCAGGGTTTTGGCCAGACGATCCAGCACACCGTTGACGAATCCTGGCTCTGGTCCTTCAAAGAAGGCATGGGCCACGTCCACATATTGTGTGATTACAACACGCGGCGGTACGTCTTTGCGGTTATAAAGTTCGTAAACACCTGCCATCAGTATGATGCGCACGATGGTTTCCAGACGGTCAGTTGACCATTCCTGAGACAAACCACCGGCAACGATTTCTTCCATCTGGTCCTTGTGTTTATAAACACCACGCAACAAATCGGTGAACAGGTTTTTGTCCGGTTCTGTCAGCGGACTGCTTTCCTGGCTTTCATCGCCAATTTCCTGCGGGGTATCCCAACGGGTCTTCAGGAAATTGATCAGAACGTCATCAACGTCGCTGTCGGACAGTTCGACTTCATAAAGAGCCTGAACGGCAGCGAGACGAGCAGAGCTGCGTTTTACGGATTTGTTGGGTTTTACTTTATCGTTCATGGCAGGTTATCTCGGCAACAGGTGAAGTTCTTTTTTCAACTCGATCATGTCCAGACATGCACGTGCGGCTTTACCGCCAACGTCTTTCTGGTCACGATCCGCGCGAACCAAGGCTTGTTCACGGTTTTCAGCCGTAATCATGCCAAATCCATGGGCCAGATTGTATTGAACGCTCAAATCCATCAGGGCACGTGAGGTTTCGTTGACCACCACGTCATAGTGCGTTGTTTCCCCACGGATCACACAGCCAAGGCTGATGAAACCTGCGTAACGAGAGCCAATTGCACCCACTTTCATGGATTGAATGGCATAGGAAAAGGCAGGTGCCAATTCAAATACGCCCGGCACTTTAAACCGTTTCAGTTCATACCCCTTGCCTTCAAATTCTTTTTCAACAGAGGCATAAAGCTGATCTGCGATATCATCGTAGAAGCGGGCTTCTGCAACAAAAATACGTGGGGCTTCCATTATTCATTCTCCAATGTCGGGATGGGCTTTTGATCTACAATAGCAAGACCGTAGCCTTCCAGACCAATAATATTTTTACGTTCGGAATTACTCAGCAGAACCATATCGCTGATGCCAAGGTCGAGCAGGATTTGGGCACCTGTGCCGTAATCGCGCAATTGACCGGACGGTTTTTTACCCGTGGCATGGGCCTGTACACGTTCAGACAGGCTGGAACGTTGTGGTTCACGGATCAGAACGATGACACCACGACCCACATCAGCGATGTGGCGCATGGCGTTATGCAGTTCTTTTTCTTTACCTGCGCTGTTATCACCCAGAACATCGTCCAGAACGTTCAGCGCGTGCATACGCACCAGCACGGGCTCGTCCGTTGTGATGTCGCCTTTTACCAGGGCAACGTGTTCTGCATATTCGACGTTATTTGTGTAGACACGCATGTCAAACTCACCGCCATAAAGGCTGTTGAGCTTGGTTTCTGTCTTTTTCTCGATGATACGGTCATGTTTGCGACGATATGCGATCAAATCAGCAATGGTTGCGATCTTCAGGTCCAGACGCTTGGCGTAATCGACCAGATCAGGCAGGCGTGCCATGGACCCATCATCGTTCATAATCTCACAGATGACGCCGGACGGGTTCAGGCCGGCCAGACGGGCCACATCAACAGAAGCTTCTGTATGACCAGCACGTACCAACACGCCGCCATCACGTGCACGTAGCGGGAAAATATGGCCAGGTGTGGCGATATCTGCGCGCGATGCATTTTCAGCAATCGCTGTCTGGATCGTCAGGGCGCGGTCATGGGCAGAAATACCTGTGGTGACGCCTTCACGGGCTTCAATCGAAATGGTGAAAGCGGTTTCATGACGTGACGCATTGTGGGTTGTCATCAAGGGCAGACCAAGATGATCAATGCGGTCCCCTGTCATGGCAAGGCAAATCAGGCCACGGCCATGTGTTGCCATAAAGTTGATGGCAGCGGCATCACATTTGTCACCGGGGATAATCAGATCGCCTTCATTTTCACGGTCTTCATCGTCAACGAGGATGAACATTTTCCCGTTTTTGGCATCTTCGATAATTTCTTCGATGCTGGACAGGTATTGGCTGTAATCAGTCACTTTTAATTCTCGTCCTTTTCCAGAAGGCGCGCAACATATCGCGCCAACATGTCGATTTCCAAATTCACCTTGTCCCCAACCTTGGCTGCCCCCAGGTTGGTCACTTCCATAGTATGAGGAATTACATTGATGCCGAACACATCATTTTCAACCTCATTTACGGTGAGAGAGATGCCGTTTAGCGTAACTGAGCCCTTGGGCGCAATGAAATTCTTTAATTCTTGGGGAGATTTGAACTTAAAACGATGAGAATCCCCTTCTGTGGTGATGGAAACAATTTCTGCAACGCCATCGACGTGGCCGGAAACGATGTGACCGCCCAGTTCATCGCCAACGCGACACGCGCGTTCAAAGTTGATCGGGCTGCCAACTTCCCAGTCGCCCATGGTCGTTTTTGAAAGGCTTTCTGCTGATGCTGTGATGGCAAACCAGTTATTGCCTTTTTCCACAACGGTCATGCAGGCCCCGTTACAGGCGATGGAGGCGCCAATGTCCACGCTGGACATATCGTAAACGGTTTCAAATTCAAAACGTGTGTCACCTGATTTTTCAATGGCTTTGACTTTGCCTAAATCAGTGATGATGCCTGTAAACATGGGAATACAGCCTTTCTTAACAGTACTTTATTTAAATATCCAAATCGCGGCGACGATAAATCTCAACGAGGTCATCGCCTGAATTATATGTGCCTTGGCGATCAAAAAACGGTGTTTCTTCCAGATGGTCCACGCCAAATGCTTGCACAGCCGGGATGCCGTCATGGCCCATCATGCGCGGGGCGCGCATCCAGGTCAGGCGATCTACCAGCTTGCGACGTAGCATGGCGGCTGCCAGATGGCTTCCGCCTTCCACCAGCACGCGGGTCAGCCCGCGATTTGCCAGTTCTTCTGCAACCCAACTAAGCGTAATACCACCATCTGTGTCTGAAACGTTTGACGGTGTGATCAGTTCCATGCCCGCTTCCTGATAGGCTTGGGCACGGATATCATCCTGGTCACCTAGCGTGATCATCCAGGTGGGAATTTTATGGGCATGTGTGACCAAATGGTTGGTCAGGGGCAGACGCATACGGCGATCCACCACGATACGCACAGGGGAATGACCTTCAAGTCCGTTTAAACGACAAGTCAGGTGCGGATCATCTTGCGATGCGGTTCCAATCCCGACCATGATAGCATCGTGATTGGCACGCAGCAGATGGCCTTGTTCGCGGGTTGGCTTTTCCGTAATCCATTTGCTTTCGCCCGTATGAACGGCGATTTTGCCATCCAGCGTTGTCGCCATTTTCATGGTGAACATGGGGCGGTTTTTCAACACTTTCAGGAAGAAACCTTCGTTGACTTCTAAAGCTTCGTCGCGACAGACGTTCATCACAACCTTGATGCCAGCCTCTTTCAGCATCTTGATGCCACGACCGGAGACACGGGGGTCTGGGTCTTCAAGCGCCACGACAACGCGCGTAACACCTGCTTCGATCAGGGCTAGGGCGCAAGGTGGGGTTTTACCATAGTGGGAACATGGTTCCAGCGTCACATAAGCAGTAGAACCACGGGCATTATCCCCTGCCCGTCCCAACGCTTCGGTTTCTGCATGGGGACGCCCACCGGGTTGGGTCCAGCCACGGCCAATGACGATATTGTCTTTGACGATGACACAGCCGACAGCCGGGTTCGGCCACACGTTGCCAAGCCCGCGTTTGGCAAGCTTGAGGGCCGCTTTCATGAAGCCAGCGTCATCCTGTGACGGCGTTGGGGCCTTATTCTTGATGTGTTCCCAAATTTTCGACAAAGTCCTCGAAGTCCTTTGCTTCACGGAAGTCTTTATAGACGGATGCAAATCTTACATATGCCACTTTATCCAAATCTAATAAAACGTCCATAACCTTTTCACCGATAGCGGCAGATTGGATTTCAGTTTCACCGGATGTTTCCAGTTGGCGCTGGATAGAGCTGACGATACGTTCGATTTTTTCTTCTTCAACGGGGCGCTTGCGAAGCGAAATACGGATGGAGCTTAGAAGTTTTTCCCGATCAAACGGTTTTTTGGTGCCATCGCGTTTTACCACCGTCAATTCACGTAACTGCACCCGTTCAAACGTTGTAAAACGTGACGAACAGGCTGGGCAATAGCGACGACGGCGGATGGACACGCTGTCCTCTGTGGGACGGGAATCCTTAACTTGGGTATCATGGTCACCACAGAAGGGACAGCGCATCTTATCGTTCCTTAAAAGTCTTTGTATACCGGGAATTTAGCACACAGTTCGCCAACTTTGGCGCGGACTTCTTTTTCAACAGCTTCGTTGTTGTCTTCACCGTTGGCAGCCAGGCCATCCAGAACGTCAGAGATCAGGTTGCCGATCTGTTTGAATTCTTCTTCCTTGAAACCACGTGTTGTACCAGCAGGTGTGCCCAGACGAACACCTGATGTTACCATTGGTTTTTCCGGGTCAAACGGGATGCCGTTTTTGTTACAGGTGATGCCTGCACGTTCAAGCGCTGCATCGGCCATTTTACCAGTGACGCCTTTGGGGCGCAGGTCAACCAGCATCAGGTGGGTGTCAGTGCCGCCAGTAACGATGTCACAGCCGCGTTCAACCAATGTGGCAGCCAGTGTTTTGGCGTTTGCAACAACTTGTGCCGCATAATCTTTAAACTCAGGGCGCAGTGCTTCGCCGAATGCAACAGCCTTGGCTGCGATTACGTGCATCAGCGGGCCACCTTGCAGACCGGGGAAGACTGCTGAATTGATCTTTTTGCCCAGATCAGCGTTGTTGGACAGGATCATGCCGCCACGTGGGCCGCGCAGTGTTTTGTGTGTTGTTGTGGTCACAACATCAGCGTGCGGCAGTGGGCTTGGGTGAACACCACCGGCAACCAGACCCGCAAAGTGTGCCATATCAACCATGAACAGCGCGCCAACTTTGTCAGCGATTTCACGGAAACGGGCAAAATCGATCTGACGTGGGATCGCAGAACCACCAGCAATGATCAGTTTTGGGTTGTTTGCAACAGCGATTGCTTCAACTTCATCATAGTCGATGTCTTGTGTTTCGCGTGATACGTCATACTGAACAGCGTTGAACCATTTACCAGATTGTGCAGGTGGGGCACCGTGTGTCAGGTGGCCGCCAGAAGCCAGTGTCATGCCCATGATGGTGTCGCCCGGCTGCAGAAGCGCCTGAAAAACAGCACCGTTTGCTTGTGCGCCAGAGTGTGGCTGTACGTTTACATATTCGCAATCAAACAGCTTTTTTGCACGTTCAATCGCAAGACCTTCGGATACGTCCACATATTCACAACCACCGTAGTAACGGCGACCTGGGTAACCTTCGGCATATTTGTTGGTCAGGACTGTACCTTGGGCTTCGATCACAGCGCGAGACACGATGTTTTCAGAAGCGATCAGTTCGATTTGATCCTGTTGACGACCCAGTTCTTCGCGTGTGGATGCGTACACTTCTGGGTCTGAGTCCGCCAAGGAAGCAGTAAAGAAATTTTCAAAAGACATTTGTATGAGCCTTTCCAATGAGGGGATTAAAGAAATTGCTTTTTAAGAACGATGCTTCAAAGCGGTGGATTAGAAAGTTTTTCGACGCGGCGCTCATGGCGCCCACCTTCAAACTCTGTATTCAGGAACACATTCAACGCATCAAGTGCCGTTGTTTGACCTGTTGTGCGATCACCAAAGGCAATGACGTTTGCGTTATTGTGTTCACGACATAATTTGGCCCCTAATGCGTCATGTACAAGGGCACATCTGACTTCAGGGAAGCGATTTACTGCGATGGAGATACCGATGCCGGATCCACAGACCACAACACCGCGTGAAACAGTACCGTCTTTGATTGATTGGGCAAGTTTGTAGGCGTAATCCGGGTAATCCACAGACTCGTTGCCGTCACAGCCATGATCCAGAACGTCAAAACCCTGGTTTTTCAGTTCGTCAATAATCGCGTTTTTCAGGTTAATACCGCCATGATCGCAGGCGATTGCAATGGTTTCAGCAGCCATGATCCGTCTATCCTTATGAATGCATATCATGTTTTGGCGATTATGTAGCACAGCGTTTGAAAAGCGACAACGAAAAAGCCCGATGAAAAAGACTTTCACCGGGCTAATTCTTCTAACAGATAACAATCAGATTATTTTTCTGCGTAGTTACCTTCGTTCCATTCGTACCAAACATACGCACGGCCGTCAGTGTCGCCCTTTTCATCGAAAGAGAATTCACCGATAACAGTTTTGAAACGTGTGTTGTGCAGTTGCTTGGCGACTTTATCAACGTCAGCTGTTTTGACTTCAGTTGCAGCCTGTGCCCAAGCTTGGATGGTTGCATAAGTATAAAGTGTGTAACCTTCCGGGTCGTAACCTGTTTCAGCAAATGCGTCTACAACGGCTTTTGCTTCCGGGAAGTTGCGTGGTTCTGGGCCGAAGGTGAAGAGTGTGCCGTCACCAGCCTGACCAGCGATGGAACCGAATTCAAGGCTGTTCAGTGCATCACCAGAGATCAGCTGCAGGTTCAGGCCCTGCTCTTTAGCCTGACGTACGATCAGACCGCCTTCCGGGTGGTAGCCGCCAAGGTAAACAACTGATACTTTTTCTTTTTTCAGTTTAGAAATCAAAGCAGAGTAATCTTTTTCACCTGCTGTGATTGGCTCGTACATGGCTTCTTTTTTGCCCGCTGCATTCAGGGCTTTTTTCATTTCATCAGCCAGACCTTTACCGTATGCAGTTTTGTCGTGGATGATTGCTACATTGGTATCAGCATAGTTTTTGGCAACAAAGGCACCGGCTACGCTACCTTGCTGGTCGTCACGACCACAAACACGATATACGCGGTCATAGCCTTTTTCTGTCAGCGTCGGGTTTGTTGAAGCTGGCGTAATCATTGGAATGCCTTCTTCGTGATACACGTCAGAGGCCGGAATAGAGCTTGAAGAGCAGAAGTGACCTGCTACAAACTGTACGCCTTGGTTTACCAGGTTGTTTGCCACAGATACGGCCTGTTTAGGGTCGCACTGGTCATCGCCGTATAGAAGTTCGATTTTTTCACCGTTAACACCGCCTTTGGCGTTGAGGTGTTCAACAGCCATTTCTGCGCCACGCTTCAGTTGTTCACCAAATGAAGCAAGCTGACCTGTGAATGGACCTGCAACGCCGATTTTAATATCAGCTTGTGCAACATTTGCGCTCAGAACCATGGCTGCTGCAGCGGCAAACAAAGAAGTCTTAAATGTTTTTGTCATGTGTGACAGTCTCCCAATTATAATACGGATCTAACCAAATCCGTTCAAAAACCCGTTTAGCAGGAATTGCTTCAGGGCAAAACTATGATTACTCTATTGACGAAATTCAATAGTGAAATCATGGATTTATTCATTTATTTCTTTCCAGCCGAATAATCCTGCACGCTTATACTGCCAAGGATATTGCGACACCATCTTTGACGCACGGGTCGCAAGGTAAGACAGTATGGCAACGAACAGTAAAACAGCGGTGTCAACCAGATAGCCCTGCAAGGACAAAAGCGGCCCTTCAAACAGTGCAAACGTTAGAAAACGATCAGCCAGGCCCAACAGGACCATGTATGGCACAATCTGCCACATAGGTCGCCATGTGGAGGCTAACGCCTGTCCCGTCATATAGGCGCAAAAGCCTGCAATAAGACATGTCAGTCCAAGAAAGACACCAAGTGATACACCTGTAATGGATTCCATTTCTATATCTCCTTAATGTCCGCCTTCAAGATAAGCAGCGCGGACTTCTTCACTGGCAAGCAGTTCCTGTCCTGTGCCACTCATCGTGACTTCACCATTGACCAGAACATAGCCGCGGTGAGCCAGTTTCAGGGCGTGATAGGCATTTTGTTCAACAAGAAAAACAGTCATTTTTTCCTGCTCATTAATCTCTTTAATGATCTCAAAGATTTGACGCACCACAAGTGGGGCCAGACCAAGTGAAGGTTCATCCAGCAACAACAATCGGGGACGTGCCATCAAAGCACGGGCAATTGCCAGCATCTGCTGTTCCCCACCGGATAAAGTCCCGCCACGCTGGTCAATACGTTCTTCCAGTCGGGGGAAGAGCTTAAAGACACGTTTGAGGTCTTCATCGAAATATTTCGGATCAGTGGTAATCGCCCCCATTTGCAGGTTTTCGTAAATCGTCATACGTGGAAAAATGCGGCGACCTTCCGGTGACACGGCGATTCCGTTTGAAACGATCTTGTCTGTAGGTTTGCGGGTGATATCTTCGCCTTCAAAGGTGATGTTGCCACTTGAAGCTTGCGGGATACCACACATGGTCATCAGGGTGGTTGTCTTCCCTGCCCCGTTGGCACCGATCAAGGTGACGATCTCACCTTCGTTAATCTCAATATTGATGCCTTTTAAGGCTTCAATACTACCGTAGTGGGTATGAACGTCAGTAAATTTAAGCATTACACGTTCCCCCCTTCAAAGTCTTGTGCCACTTCGGGCGGGAGTTCTTCATCTTCTTCTTCACCCAGATAGGCACGAATAACGGCCGGGTCGTTTTTGACATGTTCAGGGGTGCCATCTGAAATCTTGCGGCCATAATCCAGCACGACCACATGATCAGACACTTCCATGACCATGGACATATCATGTTCAATCAGCAACAGACCGATCTTTTCTTCTTCTTTAATGAATTGGAAAAGTTCGTTCATTTCCAGTGTTTCTTTGGGGTTGAGACCCGCAGCAGGCTCATCTAGGCAAAGGGCCTGTGGCTGCGTACACATAGCGCGTGCAATTTCCAGACGGCGTTGGTCACCATAAGGCAGGTTGCCTGCATCCCAGTCAGCCTTTTCATAAAGGCCAACCTGGTTTAGCCAGTGTTTCGCCAGTTCAACGGCCTCGGCTTCAGATTGTTTGTAGGTTGGCAAACCCAACAAGCCAAAGATGGAGAAACCGGATGCCTTCATCAGGTTATTATGTTGTGCAACCAACAAGTTCTCCAGAACAGTCATGTTACTGAACAGACGGATGTTTTGGAAGGTACGGGCAACACCTGCAACCTGTGGAATGCGGAAACCATCCATTTGTTCCAGATAGAATTTTTCCTGTTTTACTGGATGATGGAGAGTCAAACGCCCTTCAGTCGGCTTGTAAAAACCTGTCAGACAGTTAAAGACAGTTGTCTTCCCTGCCCCGTTTGGACCGATTAGTGCGGTAATTTGTTCGCGCATCGCTGTGAAAGATAAATCACCAATAGCGACAAGGCCTCCAAAGCGCATGGTCAGGTGTTCGACTTCCAAAAGTGGAACGCCTTTGATTTCATGTGAGAGATCACTCATTTCGCAGCCCCCTGTTCAAATTCTCCTTCTTTATGCATACGAATGGTGGGATTTCGGCCTGACAGCAGGCCTTTTGGTTTCCAGACCATTACCAGGACCATCAGTCCCCCGAAGGCGAGCATGCGATATTCTGCAAGTTCCCGGAAAACTTCCGGACCAAGCACGAGGACGATGGAAGCTAGCACGACCCCAACCTGGGACCCCATGCCACCAAGTACCACGATGGCGAGGATGATCGCTGATTCAATGAAGGTGAAAGATTCAGGACTGATAAAGCCCTGACGGGTTGCAAAGAAGGACCCGGCGAAACCTGCAAACATGGCACCGATAGCAAAAGCTGACAGTTTGGTATTTGTCGGGTTGATACCGAGCGAACGACAAGCGGTTTCATCTTCACGTAACGCTTCCCAGGCACGACCTACAGGCAGTTTACGAATGCGAAGTGTAAACAGGTTCGTAATGAGCGCGAGGGCGAAAATCAGGAAGTAGAAGAAGATGAATTTATGGAGCGTTGAATATTCGATGCCCATCAGTTCATGGAATGGTGGCAGGCCATCTTTTCCACGGCGGGAAAATTCTGCCAGGCCAAAGAAAGAAGGTTTTGGAATGGAGGAAATGCCATCCGGGCCACCGGTCAGTTCGTACCAGTTCAACAGGACGACACGGATAATTTCACCAAACCCAAGGGTCACAATGGCAAGATAATCACCCCTGAGCCTGAGGACCGGGAAGCCAAGGATGATCCCGAAACTTGCCGCAAAGACGCCAGCCATGGGCAGGCAAATCCAGAAAGACAGGTCATAGGTGGTGGCTAGAAGCGCGTAGGAATATGCGCCTACCGCATAGAAAGCCACATATCCAAGGTCAAGTAGACCTGCAAGGCCAACCACGATGTTCAATCCCCACCCCAGCATGACGTAGATCAGCACGTATACAGCCAGGTCAAGGGAGTGACGGTTTGCCATGGGGGAAAATGGGAAGATGATGACGGCAGCTAACAACAGTACCAGCAGGATGTTGCGGTTCTTGTTAATAGTCGTTCCGATGGAACCTGCTGCATTTCCAGCAGCCTCTCCTACAGAAGGAAAGAATGTCTGTTGACCGATGGAAATGGTCAGGCGACCAAAGAATACAACAACCGCAGCAACCAGAACCCAGTTAAAGCGAGGTTCGGCTGTCAGTGTGCCGTTAACGTCAAATGTTTTAAAACCCGCCAGTGGCAGCGCGAGAGCCGCTGCGATCAGGGCGGCAAGACCTGCTTCTTTGAGCAAGGCCAGCATATCGATATTTTGATTTTGTGCAGACATGTAACTTATACCTTCTCGATCTCAGGTTTACCAAGAAGGCCGGTCGGACGGAAAATCAGCACCAATACAAGAATAGAGAATGCCGCAACATCTTTATATTCGATGGTGAAGTAACCAGACCAGAAGGCTTCGATCAGGCCGATCAATAATCCGCCAAGCATGGCACCGGGTAAGGACCCGATCCCGCCGAGAACCGCCGCTGTAAAGGCTTTCATGCCAGCAAGGAAGCCGATGAAGAAGTCGATAACACCGTAATAAAGCGTAACCATCAAACCAGCAACGGCAGCAAGGGCTGCGCCCATGACAAAAGTGGTTGAAATGGTGCGATCAACATTTACACCAATCAACGCTGCCATTGTGCGATCTTGTTCGGTCGCGCGTTGGGCCCGTCCCAAAGACGTCTTATTGATGATCAGGGTAAAGATCGTCATCAACACAATGGTCAAAATAATAATGAAAATCTGTAAATAACTGATCGTAACGGTGAACCCGTCCTTTTCCATAATTTCAAATCCGCCTGAAATCAGCGGCTGAAGCGGCTTGACGCGTGCGCCTTGCAGAACCTGAACCAGGTTTTGCAGGAAGATGGACATACCGATGGCGGAAATCAGCGGCGCCAGACGGAAGGAACCTCGCAGCGGTCGATAGGCCATGCGTTCAACCGTCCATCCCCAGATGGACGTAAACAGCATAGACATGATTAACGCGACCAAAAGCGCCAGTGGCAACCAAAGTCCGCCAAGTAGTGTGAGGATAAGGAACGTGATCATCGAAACAAAAGCACCGATCATATAAATTTCGCCGTGGGCGAAGTTGATCATGCCGATAATCCCGTAAACCATGGTGTAACCAATTGCGATCAATCCATAGATGGATCCCAATGTGACACCATTAATCAGTTGTTGGGTAAAATATTCCATTTTTGCCTTTAGAAGTCTCTCAAAAGTGGGGCGACACCAAACGATCCCGAAAACGAGATTGTATTTCTAAAGTGGAGTGAAATGTTTTGGGACAAACGATTTCTCACCAGATGAAGCCTAACCAAGATTTAAACCCCAAAGCCTATGTCAGGATTTAAATGAATGAATTTATGAGCATAAATAGCCCTTTGTTTATTAGAATTGACCCTATCTCAGCGGTGGGTCATGTCAAGAAAAATGAATCTTTTGCTGCATTCATTTTGACCTTGCAGGAAGAATGATGGAAAATATGAAAAATAGTTATAATTTTTTTGGAAATGAGGAAGTTTTCTTCTTCTTTGTGCTGTAGCTGAATTATAGGCAGTCTTTTATGCTGTCCAGTCCTGTCGATTCTGTTCAGTTTGTTTCTGAAGTTTTTTTGTCAGGATGTATTCGAGCTTTCTATGGGCCGCCCTTTTGAGGACTTCTTCGCCCATTTTGACCGGACCTGTCGAAATTGCTTCCGTTCCACTGTTTGGATCAATGGCAGAGACGCGCAGATAGTTTCCGTATCTACGGATTTCAAAATAACACTGTGTAACTTTTACGCGTTGGTTCATTCTTCACTTAAAAACAAAAAAATGGCACTACAGCTATAATGTAGTGCCATTTTTTATAGTGTCCATAGCTTTTAGAAAAGCTGTAATTTACATATTACGGCGATATTGCCCGCCGACTTCAAACAAGGCATCTGAAATCTGACCGAGGGAGCAGTATTTAACCGCTTCCATCAGAACTTCAAACATATTGCCATTGGCGCGTGCGACATCTTTCAGTTTCGCGATAATGGCTTCACCGTCTTTTGCGTTACGCTGTTGGAAGTCTCTCAAGCGATTGATCTGGCTTTCTTTTTCATCTGTTGATGAACGAGCCAGTTCAGGTGTCAGTGGTTCTTCTTCCTGTGGATTCAGGAAGGTGTTTACACCGATGATTGGCAGAGAGCCGTCATGTTTCTTCATTTCATAATATAAAGATTCATCCTGGATCAAGCCGCGCTGGTAGCCGGTTTCCATGGCACCCAAAACGCCGCCACGTTCAGAAATACGCTCGAACTCTTTCAGAACGGCTTCTTCAACCAGGTCAGTCAGTTCTTCAACAATGAAGGCACCCTGGTTCGGGTTTTCGTTTTTCGCCAGACCAAATTCCTGGTTAATGATCAACTGAATGGCCAGGGCACGACGTACAGATTCTTCTGTCGGTGTGGTAAAGGCTTCGTCATAAGCGTTGGTGTGCAGGCTGTTGCAGTTGTCATATGTCGCCAGAAGCGCTTGCAGCGTGGTACGGATATCGTTGAAATCCATTTCCTGTGCGTGCAATGAACGGCCAGAAGTCTGAATGTGGTATTTCAGTTTCTGGGAACGTTCGTTCGCACCGTATTTGAAGCGCATGGCTGTTGACCAGATACGACGTGCCACGCGGCCAAGAACCGTATATTCCGGGTCCATCCCATTTGAGAAGAAATAAGACAGGTTTGGTGCAAATTCATCAATGTGCATGCCACGTGCCAGATAGCTTTCTGCAAAGGTGAAACCGTTGGAAAGTGTCAATGCCAGCTGAGAAATCGGGTTCGCACCTGCTTCAGCAATATGATAGCCGGAGATGGAAACTGAATAGAAGTTCCGCACATCGTGATCAACGAAATACTGTTGAATATCGCCCATCATTTTCAGGGCAAATTCTGTTGAGAAGATACAGGTGTTTTGGCCCTGATCTTCTTTCAGAATATCAGCCTGAACGGTACCGCGAACGTTTGCCAGCGTCCATGCTTTGATCTTTTCAATCTCTTCATCAGTTGGAACGCGATTGTTATCTTTTTCAAACTTTTCAAGTTGTTGCTCAATTGCTGTGTTCAGGAACATCGCCAGCAACATCGGTGCCGGGCCATTTACTGTCATGGAAACAGAGTTGGCAGGCGCACAAAGGTCAAAGCCGCCATAAAGGACTTTCATATCATCCAGAGTCGCAATGGAAACGCCGGAGTTGCCGATTTTACCATAGATGTCCGGGCGATGATCCGGGTCCTGACCGTAAAGGGTGACAGAGTCAAAGGCGGTTGAAAGACGTTTGGCATCACTGTGTTGTGAAAGGTATTTGAAACGCTTGTTCGTGCGGAAGGCATCGCCCTCCCCCGCAAACATGCGGGTCGGGTCTTCGCCTTCACGTTTGAAAGCAAACACGCCTGCTGTGTACGGGAAGCTGCCGGGAACGTTTTCTTTCAGAAGCCATTTCAGGATTTCACCTTCATCTTCAAACTGTGGCAGGGAAACTTTTGGAATTTTTGTGCCGGACAGAGACGTGTATGTCAGTTCCGTGCGGATCTCGCGATCACGGATTTTTACGACATATTCGTCGCCTGCGTAGTTTTCTTTAACTGTCGGCCAGATTTCCAGCAACTTATGGCAACGACCGTCAAGTTCCTGATCACGTTCCTTGATCAGTTTCTTGATCGCTTTCTTGCCCTTCTCGCCCGCTTCTTCCAGCATACGATTGGTTTCACGCAATTGCTGGCGTTCGCGTGCGATTTTGGACTGTTTTGCGATTTCCTGATGGTAACCTCGCACAGTATCAGCAATATCAGCCAGATAACGGCGGCGTTCTGGTGGAACGATCGCTGTTTTTGGGGAAGAATGGCGAATGCCAGGGGACTTTTTCAGTGAAGTTTTGATTTTGCCCAGCTTTTGTTCCTGAAGCTTTGTAACCAGCTCATAATAAAGCGCAGTCACACCTTCATCGTTAAAGCGCGAAGCGATGGTACCAATGACAGGCATGTCTTCTGGGGCTGCGTGGAATTCTTCACGGTTACGCAGAACTTGCTTGGCAACATCACGAAGGGCGTCCATCGCACCTTTACGGTCAAATTTGTTGATCGCGATCACCTGGGCGAAATCCAGCATGTCGATTTTTTCAAGCTGGGAAGCCGCACCGAATTCAGGCGTCATCACATACATCGGAAAATCGACGTAAGGAACGATGCCCGCATCACCCTGACCGATCCCGGGGGTTTCAACGATCACAAGATCAAAGCCTGCAAGTTTACAAGCGCTGATCATAGAGGTCATGCTTGGTGGAACTTCGGACTTGTTGTCACGTGTCGCAACGGAACGCACATAAATGTTTTCCACATTGTTGGCATTCATACGAATACGGTCACCCAATAGCGCGCCACCTGTCTTACGGCGGGTTGGGTCAATCGCGATAACGGCGATACGTGGCTCATCAGAATACATGCGGAAACGGCGGATCAGTTCGTCTGTCAGGGATGATTTACCAGCACCACCTGTACCTGTGATCCCCAGAACCGGAATTTTCGTGCCAATTTTCTCAGCACCATCATCCAGCTGTTTTTGCAGCTTTTCTGGCAGTTGCTCATTTTCAAGCGCCGTCAGGATACGGGCAAGATCGTTCGTATCGCCTTTTTTCAGCTTTGTCAGGCTTTTTGGGCAGGAAATGTCTTTTGCTGGGGCATAGTCAGAACGTTTGACCATATCCTGGATCATGCCTTCAAGCCCCATCTTGCGGCCATCTTCAGGGGAATAGATTTTCTCTACACCATGGCTCATGAGGTCCTGGATTTCATCAGTGACGATTACACCGCCACCGCCGCCGAAGACCTTGATATGGCCTGCACCGCGTTCTTTCAGAAGATCGATCATATATTTGAAATATTCAACGTGACCGCCCTGATAAGAGCTTACGGCAATGCCTTGCGCGTCTTCTTCAATCGCAGCTGTCACGATTTCGTCAACAGAGCGGTTGTGGCCCAGGTGAATGACTTCAGCGCCATTGGATTGCAAAATACGGCGCATGATGTTGATTGATGCATCGTGGCCGTCAAACAGGCTTGCCGCTGTTACAAAGCGTACAGGGTTCTTGAGTTTAAGTGCCTTTTTCTTAGTGCTACCGTCTGGCATGTGATCCTCCCAAAAAGATGATGAAATAAATCGGTACTGTAATACCGAATTGTTTCTTTTTTTAAACGCCCTAACCTGATAAGGGGAGGACGTTGCAAAAAACCAACCTGATTTTTCAAGTTGGTATCAAATCAATAATTACGTTTACGTAAACGTAAAGCAATGGATCGGGAAGGTAAAGTAAAAAAATGTTAAAACTGCATGGCAATCGGATTCCGTAATCACAGAGTATTGGATTACCAAAGCTTTCCCTTTTTCAATCTGGATAGAAAATTTCTAAAAGTTGGTGGCAAGAGTTTTGGATGATTGCCATATGCGTTTTTTCTAAAGTTGTTGCGGGTAATGTGAAGGTCCGAAAATGGCGAAGCTGCTTGACGCACACCTTTTGAAATGGTCTTGTGTTCGCCAATCTCTAATTAAATTTAAATAAGGATAGGACCATGTCTGATAAACAACTGCATCCCGAAACATTGGCACTTCACGCGGGTTACCGTAATGATCCTGGCGCAAAATCTGTTGCTGTGCCGATCCATCAGACAACATCCTATCAATTCGACAGTGCTGAACATGCCGCCAACCTGTTTGCGCTGAAAGAGTTCGGCAACATCTATACCCGTATCATGAACCCAACGACGGATGTTCTGGAACAACGTCTTGCGGCGATGGAAGGCGGCGTGGCAGCACTGGGTGTTTCTTCCGGTCAGTCAGCAGCAACACTGGCGATCCTGAACCTGTGTAGCGCGGGTGATAACTTCGTCACGTCAACGGACCTTTATGGCGGAACCTGGAACCTGTTTGCCAACACTTTTAAGCAAATGGGCATTGAAGCGCGCTTTGTTGATCCGGCTGATCCAGAAGCTTTCCGTACAGCGACAGATGACAAGACACGTTGCTACTTTGCTGAAACACTGCCAAACCCGAAACTGAACGTTTTCCCGATTAAAGAAGTGGCTGATATTGGTCGCGAAATTGGCGTGCCGCTGATTGTTGATAACACAGCAGCACCCGTTATTTGCCGTCCGCTGGAACATGGTGCGGCTGTTGTGATGTATTCCACAACCAAATACATCGGTGGTCACGGTACCAGCATCGGCGGCATGATCATTGATGGCGGTAACTTTGACTGGGAAGCTCATGGTGATCGCTTCCCTACCCTCAATCAGCCTGATCCGTCTTATCACGGTGCCGTCTGGACGGAGGCTGTAAAGCCACTGGGTCCAATCGCTTATATCATTCGTGCTCGTGTAACGCTGCTGCGTGATATCGGTGCGGCGGAAAGCCCATTCAATGCCTGGCAGACCATTCAGGGGCTGGAAACACTGCCTCTGCGCATGCGTCAGCATTGTGAAAATGCCGATAAGGTGGTTGAGTTCCTTAAAGGTCATGACAAAATCACAAACGTGATCCACCCAAATGTTGCTGAAGGTGAAGCAAAACGCCGTGCAGAAACTTATCTGAAAGGCGGCAATGGTGCCTTGATCGGTTTTGAGCTGGCAGGCGGTCTGGAAGCTGGCCGTACCTTCATTGATTCCCTCGAACTGCTGTATCATGTTGCGAACATTGGTGATGCACGTTCTTTGGCGATTCACCCTGCAAGCACGACGCACTCCCAAATGACGGAAGAAGAACAGTTGATGTCTGGTGTGACAGCTGGTTATGTGCGTCTGTCCATCGGGATTGAGCATGCCGACGATATCATTGCCGATATCGAACAGGCTTTGGCAAAAGTGTAATCTTTGCCATAATTTAAGCATAAACGCCGTGCATATAGTGCGCGGCGTTTTTCTTTGATGAAGGGGGATTTAAAGTGTCACGTCCGCATTTTCTTACCAATGCTTCTTATCCACGTACACGCATGCGCAGAAACCGTCAGACGGAATGGACCCGTCGTATGGTGCGTGAAAATAATCTAAGCGTTGATGATCTGGTCTGGCCGATCTTTGTTCTGGAAGGTGAAAACCGCCGTGAAGCAGTTGCTTCCATGCCGGGTGTTGAACGGTTATCTGTTGATTTGCTGGTTGAAGCCGTGGGTGAAGCATATGACCTGGGTATTCCGGCGATTGAAGTTTTCCCCTACACTGATGACGACCTGAAGACGCCTTGTGCGAAGGAAGCGCTGAATAAGGATAATCTCGTCTGTCGTGCCGTGCGTGCTATCAAGGCAAAATACCCGGATATGGGCGTCATTACCGATATCGCGCTGGATCCTTACAACAGCGAAGGTCATGATGGTTTGGTCAAGGATGGCGTTATCCTGAATGATGAAACCATTGATGTCTTGTGCCAACAGGCTATCGTTCAGGCAGAAGCAGGCTGTGATGTGGTTGCCCCGTCTGACATGATGGATGGTCGTATGGGAGCAATTCGGGATGCGCTGGACGGTGCAGGTTTCCAGAATGTGCAGACAATTTCCTATGCGGCTAAATACGCCTCTGCCTTTTACGGACCATTTCGTGATGCAGTAGGTTCTGGTAGTGCGCTGGGTAAAGGCGATAAGAAGACCTATCAGATGGACCCTGCCAATACCGATGAGTCTTTGCGCGAAGTCGCCCTGGATATTGCAGAAGGGGCTGACATGTTTATGATCAAGCCGGGTATGCCGTATCTGGACATTGTGCACCGTATTAAAGAATCTTTTGGGGCACCTGTGGCGGTTTATCATGTCAGTGGTGAATATGCGATGCTGAAAGCGGCTGTTCAAAACGGCTGGCTGGACAATGACCGTGCCGTTCTGGAAAGTCTGATGTGTTTTAAACGTGCGGGCGCTGATGTGATTTTTACTTATTGCGCTGTGGAAGCCGCGAAACTGTTACAGAAGTAAACCGAACAAAGAAAAAGGGCCGCAGAGAACAATCTCTTGCGGCCCTTTTTGATTCTGTAATCTGATTTTACGCAGATTTAACGTCGCCTGTTTGGATATCAAGCATACGATCTACATCCAGAACAACCATCAACTTGCCATCCAGACGATAGACGCCGGAAGCAAATTCGCGCCAGATCGGGTCAAGCGTGCTTGGGTTGCGTTCATAATTCTTTTCATCAAGGCTGAGAACTTCACCTACTGTATCAACAAGCAGGCTGTAGAGTTCATTTACATGTTCAACCGTTACGCCCATACTTTGGCCGTCATCCTGGCGCTTTGGCAGGCCAAGGCGGACACGTACATCAATTACGGTAACGATACGACCACGCAGGTTAATAGAACCTGCCACTTCTTTCGGCGCCAGTGGGATAAAGGCGATATGGTCGGGCATCAGGATGTCCTGAACCTTCAGGACGGGGATACCAAAAAGCTGTCCGTCAATTTTAAAGGTAACGTAATCTTCCAATCCGTCCCCTTTAATGAGGTCTGTGGACTGTCCATCAGTCGTAACGAGCTGGTTCATGTTTCTTTCTCCGGCCTTTAACTCTTTGGCGTATTTGTTCTTCAGGCCTCAACGAAGCCATCCCTCAAATGATTTAAAAACAAATCTACACAAAAATCTACTAAAGAGTTAACCAAATTATTGATTTCTTCGACTTATTTATAAAATTAGCTGTTCAACCATTGTTTTACAAGTCCGATTTGATCTTCATCCATCAAGGTTGGTGCATGCCCGACTTGTGGGATTTCAACCAGTTCCGCATCTGGTCCGCGTTTTAACATTTCTTGAGCGGTCTCACGGGTAAGTAAATCAGACTTTTCACCGCGTAAAATCAGGACCGGGCATTTGACCGCATCCCAAAGTGGCCATAAATCCACATCAACAGGTTCCGATTCACGAATGGGAATGGCCAATGCGGGGTCGTAATGAAGAGCCAGTTTGTCATCTTCACAACGTTTCGCACTATGTTCGGCAAGGTGTCGCCATTGTTTATCTGTCAAATTGCCGAAAGGTTCATGGACCAGTCGTAAGTGTGCTTCCAGTTCGTCCATGGAGTTGAATTTTGGGTTTAGGCCTAAATAATCTGCGATACGCGCCAGAGATTCCTTGGGGATGAATGGACCCACATCATTTATAATCAGGCGCTGGATTGGCGAATTGGGTTGTGCCGCCAGCATCATGCCGATAATGCCGCCCATAGATGTGCCAATCCAGTCGATTTTTTCCTTCCCGATCCGGGCGAGCAAGGCGGCCATATCATTTACATAGACTGGGAAGCCGTAATCTTGTGGGTTGATCAGCCAGTCGCTATACCCCCTGCCCGCAATATCTGGGCAAAAGACGTGATGGCTGTCAGACAGGCTTTGTGCGAAATCGTCGAAATCCCGACTGTTTCTGGTTAAACCATGCACACAAACAGCGGTGTGTGACGCGTTATCCTTGCCCCATTCCGTATAGGCAATTTTGTGAAAACCGTGGGGGCCAAGACTGAGAAAACTTTTTTGCTGCATGGGAGGTGTTATCCTTTTCAAACCAATTGCCTTATTTTTCAAAGTTGATAGTTTGGAAGTCAAACAATTTATTTACTGGAGCCGAAAAATGTCCGACCCAATTTTAGTACAGCGCGAAGGTGCCATCGTTACCGTTGTTCTGAATAACCCGGAAAAACGAAATGCACTGACCAAACCTGCCTGGGCCAAGCTTGGGGAGGTTATGGAAGAATTGTCTAAGGACAATGATCTGAGATGTGTAATTTTGCGTGGCGCTGGTGATGAAGCTTTTGCAGCAGGCGCGGATATTGGGGAATTTCCGACGGAACGTTCTTCGGCTGCGCAGGCTAAAGCCTATGGAGAAGTCGTAACCCGCACCGTAAAAGCGATTGAAGAATGTCAGCATCCGACCATTGCGTTGATCAAGGGGGCTTGCACAGGGGGCGGACTGGAAATCGCTTGTGCCTGTGATATGCGAATTGCCGGGGAAAGTTCCCGGTTTGGGGTGCCGATCAATCGTTTGGGACATACGCTGGCCTACCCGGAGCTGGACGCCATTTTACGTCTGGTTAGCCCGGCTGTCATGCTTGAGCTCTTGTTGGAAGGCCGTGTTCTAGACGCTGACTATGCGCTGCGTGTCGGAATGATTAACCGCATTGTTGAAGATTGGGAAGTTGAAGAGGAAGTGCGCGTGGTTGCTGATCGCATCGCCAAAGGTGCGCCACTTGCTGCACGCCTTCACAAGAAAATGGTTCGACGTTTAAAGCAGCCTGCCCCGCTCAGCCAATCAGAATTGGACGAAGCCTTTTCTACATGTGATTCCGAAGACTATCAGGTCGGGTTTAAAGCTTTTATGGAAAAGAAAACGCCTGTATTTAAAGCCAAATAGGTTTAAAGCGTTTTGTAGCCGCCTTTGTAATAGAGCAAGGGTTCTGATTTTTCAGATTGTTCCAGATTGGTGACTTCGCCCACAAAAATGGTGTGGTCGCCACCAGGGTGCGCTGCTGCACGTTTGCATTCAAGATTTGCCAATGTACCTGAAAGGACAGGAACACCGTTTTGTCCCTCTTTCCAGCCGACGTTGCTGAATTTATTGTCGTCTGATCCTGCAAACAGGTTGGAAATATCTTCCTGACCAGCTGAGAGAATGCCGATGTTGAAGTTTTTAGTATCGGTGAAAATCTCACAAAGCTGGCTTTCGTTTTTCAGGGAAAACAAAACCATGGGTGGCTCCAGCGATACGGAGGCGAAGGAATTAATCGTGACACCGATCAGGTTTTCGTTTTCATCCTTGGTCGTGACAACAGTAATTCCTGTTGCGAATTTTCCAAGTGCATCTCTGAAATCTCTTTGATCAATGCTCATTTTTATTTCCGTAGGTTTTAATTTACGATGTTTCAATAGAGATCAAAACAAACCACGTCAATGGTTGTTTATTCTAAGTTATCGCCTTACCTTATGAAATATATGGAGTCAATTGCACGATTACGAAGGAAAAATGATGTCAGGCAGAAGTTCCAAGGTCCCTGCGCCGCAGTGGCAACGCTTTGAAGAACACAAAAAAGCCGAAGGCCCAGACCCTGTTGAATATCCAGATTATTATGACGGGATATCTGTAAAACGGATTATTGCCTATGCAATTGATTTTCTGATTTGCGCCGTGGTCGGTTTTATTGGTGCGATTTTCGCAAGTGTTGTGGGCTTGATGAGCTTTGGTCTGTTGTTTGGGCCGTTGATGGCCTTGCTTGCCTTGATCCCGATTACTTATCACACGCTGTTGATCGGTTCTTCGCGTGCTGCCACATTGGGGATGCGGTTTGTGGGTATTCGTGTCTATCGGCTGGATGGCGAGAGACCTGAAATGTTGCAGGCCTTTATTCAGACGGCGATTTTCTTCTTTACTGCGCCGCCGACATCCTTCTTAATTCTTATTGTATGTTTGTTTAATACCCGACAGCGCTGTCTTCATGATATACTTGCCGGAACAATCGTATTAAATGATCTTGAACAGAAATAAACAGGTATAGAACGTTAAATGCGTCCCGATCGGATACAGTCTAAAGTCTTTTTTTATACGACCTCGCCCCTTGCCTGCCCGTATCTGGAAGGCAAGGTTGAACGTCGTATTGTGACGGAACTGTCCGGCAATGATGCAGATACATTGCACAACGCCTTGTCAAAAGGTGGCTTTCGCCGCAGCCATTTTATGGCGTATTCTCCTGTCTGTCCTGACTGCAGTAGCTGCATTCCCGTTCGTGTTGATGTGGCGAAATTTAAATTCAGCAAGAGCTGGCGACGACTGCAGAACAAGTTTTCAAATATTGCAGGCAATCCCTGTGCCCCAGCGGCCACACAGGAACAGTTCATGTTATTTGAAAGCTATCAGCAGAAACGGCACTTTGATGGTGATATGGCCCTGATGGACTTCTTTGATTACCGTTCCATGGTGGAAGAAACGCCTGTTGAAACCTCCATTGTGGAATTTCGCGATGATGGTAAACTTGTCTCTGCTTTATTGATGGATCATCTGGATGACGGTTTGTCTGCTGTTTACAGTTTCTTTGACAATGACAAACAGTATCAGGGACTGGGCAATTTTATGGTGTTGTGGGCCATTCAGCAAGCCATGGAAAATGACCTGCCTTATGTCTATTTGGGCTACTACATCAAAGAGTGTCGAAAAATGTCGTATAAGGCACGCTACACTCCCCTTGAAGGATGTGTTGATGGTCTTTGGACGGCATTGGATACCTAGTACTACCTAGAAAATACCTAGATATTGCAATGCAGTACGCATTTATTGGTACCGAGAATCAATTGCATCTCTTTTGGAAGCCACGTAAGCTAATCATACATTGGTAAAAGATTACCAACACCCGGAATAACAGGCCGGGTACAGATTTTTTAATGTGATTAGGGAGGTTTTTCACATGAAGCGTCGTGATTTTCTAGCCGGAGCTGCTGCAGGTGCTGCAGTCGGTGCTGCATCTACAATTTCTTCGCCAGCAATTGCGCAAAACAAGCGTACACTCAAAATGGTTACAACTTGGCCGAAGAATTTCCCAGGTCTGGGAACAGGTGCTGCACGTGCCGCAAAACGTATCACGGACATGTCTGATGGTCAGTTGACTGTTAAATTGTTTGCTGCTGGCGAATTGGTACCGCCATTTGAATCTTTTGATGCTGTTTCCAGTGGAACAGCTGATATGTACCACGCTGCTGAATACTATTGGCAGGGTAAACACAAAGCGTTTAACTTCTTCACAGCTGTACCTTACGGTCTGACTGCGAACGAAATGGATGCATGGATTCACCATGGTGGTGGTCAGGAACTTTGGGATGAACTGGCCGCTGGCTTCAACATTAAACCATTTGCTTGTGGTAACACTGGCGTTCAGATGGGTGGTTGGTTCAACAAAGAAATCAACACGGTTGAAGATCTTAAAGGTCTGAAAATTCGTATGCCTGGTCTGGGTGGTGAAGTACTGCGTCGTCTTGGTGCGGCTGCTGTATCCCTGCCGGGTGGTGAAATCTTCCCATCGCTTCAATCCGGTGCGATTGATGCGACCGAATGGGTTGGCCCATGGAACGATCTGGCCTTTGGTTTCTACAAAGTGACGAAATATTACTACTCACCAGGCTTCCACGAGCCAGGCTCTACACTGTCTTGCGGTGTGAACCTTGATGTGTGGAAATCTTTGACACCAGCACAACAACACATCATTCAAAATGCGACAATGGCTGAAAACAACTACATGTATGCGGAATTCAATGCCCGTAACGGTGACAGCCTGGATGTATTGTTGAAGAAACATGGCGTTCAGGAACGTACTTTCTCTGATGAAGTCATGACTGCAATCGGTAAAGCTTCTGGTGAAGTTATGCGCGAAGTTGCCGCTTCTGATGAAATGTCCGGTAAAGTCTTCAAGAACTTTACTGACTTCCGTAAGAAGGCAATCAAGTGGTCTGATAAGTCTGACTTCCAGTACATGAATGCTCGTAAATTGCCATTCAAATACGACTAATGTCACAAATTTGGGCGACCTCATGACGCGTGAGGTCGCCCTTTTTGTATTTATCTCTTTTTCAGGAGAAAAACCTTGGGTTCTCTTGCAGCGTTAATGCGCTTCATTGATGGATTAAATCAGACAGTTGGTAAAACAATTGCGTGGTTGGCGGTCATTATGGTCATCACCCAATTTTCCGTCGTTGTCATGCGTTATGTTTTCGGCATCGGTTCAATTATGATGCAGGAAGCAGTCGTTTATATGCATTCATTTCTCTTTATGGTCGGTGCTGGTTATACCTTGCTTCACAATGGCCACGTCCGTGTTGACGTGTTCTACCGTGAAGCCAGTGTGCGTAAAAAAGCCGTCATCGATATCTTCGGTGTTGTTTTCCTTTTACTTCCCGTTTGCCTGTTGATCGGCGATAGCTCATGGAAATATGTCTATCAGTCCTGGTCAATTTTTGAAGGGTCAAAGGAAACCAGCGGTATTCACGCTGTCTTTCTACTTAAGTCCGTTATTCTAGTTTTTTGCGTTCTCTTGGGCCTGCAAGGCATTGCGATGGCGCTTCGTTCTTTCCTCATTCTCAAAGGGGTTGTTGTCCCGGAGGAAGATCATGAAATTCACGAGGTGCCTTAATCATGGAAATCGCTGAAATTCTTTGTATAGCCATGTTTGCGGTAACCTGTGGCTTCCTGATGTTTGGTTTCCCGGTTGCCTTTACACTGGCTGGTGCCAGCATCTTCTTTGCTGCCCTTGGTGTAGCAATGGATGCTTTCACCTGGAGCCTGTTTGGCGCGCTGCCGTCACGTATTTTCGGTAACGCAATGACCAACGAAGTCCTGATTGCCGTCCCTCTCTTCATCTTTATGGGCGTCATGCTTGAACGTTCAAAAGTCGCAGAAGAATTGCTCGACAGTATGGGGATGCTTTTCGGTTCCATGCGCGGTGGTCTGGGTGTTTCCGTATCCATCGTAGGGGCGCTGCTTGCAGCATCTACCGGGATCGTTGGGGCGACTGTGGTTACGATGGGGCTGTTGTCCCTGCCAACCATGCTGAAGCGTGGCTATAACCCTTCCCTTGCCTGTGGATCAATCTGTGCAGCAGGGACCCTAGGGCAAATCATTCCACCTTCCATTGTGTTGGTATTGCTGGGTGACCAAATCTCAAACGCTTATTCTGATGCGCAACGTTCTTTGGGGAACTTTTCGCCCGAACCTGTCTCTGTTGGGGACTTGTTTGCCGGTGCGCTCATTCCTGGTCTTGGCTTGGTTGGGATGTATATCCTCTACCAATTGCTGGTGGCCTGGTTTAAACCAGAAACCTCCCCACCAATTCCTGCTGAGGAATTGAATGTGGATGGTCTTGGCAAGCGTATTGCCCATGCTCTTATCCCGCCAATCGTTCTGATCGTTGCTGTACTTGGTTCTATTCTGGCTGGTGTTGCGACACCTACCGAAGCAGCTGCTGTTGGTTCTGTTGGCGCAATTTTGTTGGCTGGTTTGCGACTGGATGAAAGCCATGGAGGCCCGTTCTATGGGGCTGGCTTGGCTCTGGTCATTATGCTTATTCTGACCAATACCATGGACCTGCGCCTTGGCATGAATGAAACCAGCATGGCCGATACCATCGGAATTGCTGCAGTGTCTCTCTGTGGATTGGTTTTGGCCTTTGGTATCTTTATGGCGCTGAAACGTGTTTATCAGGCTGAAATCCTGGCGAACGTGTGTCGCTCCACTATGGATATCACCTCTATGGTCTTTGTCATCCTGATCGGTGCGTCCGTCTTCTCCCTCGTTTTCCGAGGGCTTGGCGGGGACGATATGGTTCACGAAATGCTGTCTGACCTGCCAGGTGGTGTTGTGGGTGCCATGATTGTTGTGATGCTGGTGATGTTCTTCCTTGGGTTCTTCCTGGACTTCATCGAAATCACCTTTGTTGTGGTGCCGATTGTGGCCCCTGTCCTTCTGATGATGGACCTGAACCCTGTGTGGCTGGGTGTGATGATGGCAATGAACCTGCAAACATCCTTCCTGACACCACCTTTCGGTTTCGCCCTCTTCTATTTGCGGGGTGTTGCGCCAAAATCTGTCACGACGATGCAGATTTACAAAGGTGTGGTTCCATTTATCATCATTCAGATGATTGGTCTGGGCCTTTTGTCCTTGTTCCCTGGTCTGGCAACCTGGTTGCCGACAGTGATCTTCGGATAAGAAAACAACTGACCCGTCCTAAAATACGTTGACGGTTTTAGGTTAAGCCCGTTGCTTTTGGCAGCGGGCTTTTCTGTGCATTTGGTTTGGCGTTTTCA
>NZ_JAWLVJ010000004.1:0-228244 GCF_033100395.1 Terasakiella sediminum
ATGAAAACGCCAAACCAAATGCACAGAAAAGCCCGCTGCCAAAAGCAACGGGCTTAACCTAAAACCGTCAACGTATTTTAGGACGGGTCAATTCGTCTTGTTCGGCCCCGTTGGGATAAAGCCGTTTCAGTTGTTTTATCCCGCCTTTATAGGAATAGGCCTCATATCCCGCTTTTTGCATGCGTTCGGCCAGAACAGCTGATTGTGTGCCATAGGGACAGTAGAGAACATAAGGCTGGGTTTTCTTCAGTTCTTTCAGCTTGTTCATCAAACGACCAGCGGAATAGTTTTCAGCACCGGGCACATGCCAGTCGTCATAAAGGCTTTCCGGCTGGCAATCGATGATGATGGCTTTCTCGGGGATTTCCTCGATAAAGACCGCGTGCTGGGCAACGTCTTCGTCGCGCACATCATACATGTCATAGATTTTGGCATTATCAACTGCATCAACCAGAATGGACATGTCCATTTTTTCTTCCTGCTTCTCAATCGTCTTGCGACCGGATTTGACAGCAGGGCGACGTTTGTTGAGTGCGCAATACTCAGGGATTTTTTCAGACAGTTTATCAGTGCCGATCATACGGGCATCAGAAATAATTTGTTCCTTATCAAACCCGATCAACGGGCGCAGAACAGGGATTTCAGCCACTGCATCGATGGTATTTAGGTTTGAAAGGGTCTGCGATGATACCTGACCCAGTGCTTCACCTGTCACCAAAGCGTCGCCACCAATACGCTTGGCGATCTCATCACCTGCACGATACATCTGGCGCTTCAGGATCACCTGCCACCATTCAGGCGCCGTGTTTTTGCGAAGGTCATTGATGACGCCTTCGAAATCTACACAATAAAGCTTCGGGCGCGTGCCTGTGGCCCAGCGATCACACAGCACTTTGGTGATCTCAACCACCATGCGCTCATAGGCGCCACCCGCCAGATTACAGAAGACAAATTCGTTGGTTGCGCCGCGTTTCATCAGATACCAGGCGGCAACTACGCTATCAAACCCACCGGAGATCAGTGTGACAGCTTTGCCCTGAATACCAAGCGGGAAACCGCCAGGACCTGTGATTTTTTTGGTGTAGAAATAAGCGAGATCACCTGCAACGTCAGCTTTAATCAGAATTTCCGGGTTGCTCAGGTCCACTTTTTTGGCGTGCTTATTCAGCATGCCACCGATCTGGCGTTCCATTTCAACCGAGTTGTACTTTTTCTTCTGTCCCAGACGTTTGATACGTACCGCATATGTCTTGCCAGCCACCAGGTCTTTATAGAGCTCTACTGCGGCTTCTTTATGCGCTTCCAGACCGCCATCAATGATTTTGTCGATGGGGGAGTAGGATGCAACGCCAAAGGTGCGTGAGATGACATCTAATGCCGTTTCCTGATCAGTTGTATGGACCTGCATGCGGCCTTCATGGTTAATCAGGTCAAATTCAATCCCGGCAACGCGCAGGCCTTCTGACAGATTGTCATAGAGCTGTTTCTGGAACTTACGGCGCGTAGACGGCGCTTTTAACAGCATTTCGGGGGCAAGACGCACGATAATGACATGCGGGTAACGTGTGGACACTTCCATGACGCACTCTTTCAAATATAATAAGTGTTGGGGTGTGCGCGCCTTGTACTCTTAACCCTTGTGAATGTCAACTGAACTGACTTTCGCAAAAAAACTGTGTTTTTATAAAGGGTCTGTCAGGTATAAAAAAATAAGGAGAGAATATAGCTAATCACGACAATAGGGTATCCAAACTTTGTGTATTTATTGGGTTTACCGCTTTTGTTTAAAAAGCTTTCAATCGCGAAAACGATAGCGATTAAAATCCCAAATACGATTTCAATTACAATTTCATTTACGATTTCGTTTTCTGTCATAGTGTGGATTAACTATTTTCAGTTAGTTTCTGAACATGTTTGGGGCCGTGAGGTCTATTAATCAACCAAACTGCCCCACAGGTCGTAGTCTTCAGCATGTTCCACCTTAACGCGGACGATCTGACCCGGTTCGAGGTCGCATTCGCCGTTGATATAGACTTCACCATCAATTTCCGGTGCATCACCCTTGGTGCGCCCAATAGAGCCTTGGTCGTCAACCTCGTCAATAATCACCTCAAGGGTTTTACCGATCTTGGCCTGCATGCGTTCTTCTGAAATCTGGCGTTGGAATTCCATCAGGCGGTTCCAGCGTTCTTCCTTTACGTCTTCCTCAACTGGGTCGGGCAGGTCGTTGGCGGCGGCACCTTCAACAGGTTCAAACTTGAAACAGCCAACGCGGTCCAGCTGGGCTTGTTCCAGCCAGTCCAACAGATATTCAAAATCTTCTTCAGTTTCCCCGGGGAAGCCGACAACGAAGGTAGAACGAAGCGTAATTTCCGGACAAATCTCGCGCCATTTTTTGATCCGTTCCAACAGTTCAATCTGATTGCCAGGACGTTTCATCAGCTTCAGGATTTTGGGGGAGGCATGCTGGAAAGGGATATCCAGATAAGGCAGCACTTTGCCTTCGGCCATCAAGGGGATGATGTCATCAATATGGGGGTAGGGGTAGACATAATGCAAGCGTGTCCAGACCTTCAAATCCCCCAATGCGTTACAGAGATCATACATCTTTGTGCGCACGGATTTGCCGTAGAAATCATCTTCGGCATACTTCAGATCGGACCCATATGCACCCGTGTCCTGGGAGACCAGCAAGATTTCGCGAACACCATTCAGCGCCAGACTTTCGGCTTCTTTCAACACCTCACCAGCGGGGCGGGAACGGAGTTTACCGCGCATGCTGGGGATAATGCAGAACGTGCACTTCTGATTGCAACCCTCTGATATCTTTAAATAAGCGTAGTGTCTTGGGGTCAGTTTAATGCCACCATCCGGCACCAGGTCCATGAAGGGATCATGGGCAGGCGGGGAAACTTCATGTACTGCTTTAAGAACGCTTTCATATTGGTGAGGTCCACTAACAGCAAGCACGCCGGGGTGGATTTCGCGAATGCCTTCTTCGTCCACACCGAGACAGCCCGTCACGATGACTTTTCCATTCTCGTTCAAGGCTTCGCCAATGGCATCGAATGATTCCTGTTTGGCGCTGTCGATAAAGCCACAGGTGTTCACGATGACCGCATCCGCGCCGTCATAGGTGGGGGAGATTTCATATCCTTCTGCACGCAATTGTGTGAGAATACGTTCTGAATCAACCAGTGCCTTTGGGCAACCCAGGCTGACAATACCAATCTGTGGAATGTGCTTGCTCATGGCCGCCTATATAATCATTCAGGCCTTACAAGTAAAGAACTGTGAACTAATTCTGTTCTTTCGCTGTGGCATGGTTAATATGGCTGATCAACTTTACAAATATGCGAAGGTTAAACGGATGAAGCTGGTTCGATTTGGTGATAAAGGGGTGGAGAAGCCTGGGATTATTGATGCTGTCGGAAATGTACGCAGCCTGGAAGGTCAAGTCCGTGACATTGATGGTGCGACTTTGTCAGAATCTGCTTTGAGCAAGATTTCTTCGATTGAGCTGGATAGTCTGCCCATCGTTGAAGGTGAAAGGCTTGGCGTGCCGATAGCAGGGATTGGTAAAATCATCTGCATCGGTCTTAATTATTCAGACCATGCGGCAGAGGCCGGGATGGAGGTCCCACCAGAACCTGTTATCTTTACCAAGGCGACAAGCGCGATTAATGGCCCTTACGATAATGTGTTGTTGCCCCGTGGGTCGGAAAAGACCGACTGGGAATGTGAACTGGCCGTCGTGATTGGTAAGGAAGCCAAATATGTCGCTGAAGAAGACAGCTTTGATTATATCGCTGGCTACACCATTTTGAATGACGTATCCGAACGAGCCTACCAGATTGAACGGGCAGGGCAGTGGGTCAAGGGAAAATCCTGTGATACCTTTGCACCCATCGGGCCATGGCTGGTCACCAAGGATGAAGTACCAGATCCGCAGAACCTGTCCATGTGGCTGGATGTAAATGGCACGCGTTTTCAAGAAGGTACAACAAAGACCATGGTCTATGGTGTGCGTCATCTGGTCAGCTATCTGTCGCAGTTTATGTCCTTGCAACCGGGCGATATTATTTCCACCGGGACCCCACCAGGTGTGGGCATGGGGCAAAAGCCACCTGTATATTTGAAGGCAGGGGATGAAATGACCTTGGGTATTCAGGGGTTAGGTGTGCAAAAACAACGGGTTATCGTAGACTAAAACCAAGGGACTAATCTAAAAAGATAGTTGATTGGGACCCAAGCCATCTATACTGTCAATATTTAACAAAAAACAACTGTTCTTTAGAATGATTGAAAGTTGCTAAATGGTGTCTCAGGTCCTTACAAACTTTATCAAAGAAATTGATATCGTTGATTTGCTTTTGTCGCGCAAACATGCGGCCTATTTGACGCGCCATCGCATGGACAATATCAATTCGCGCATCCGTATTGTCGCGGCAGCTTTTTCCGTTTTGACCCTGTTGTGGGCTGTGGTGGATTTTATCAGCCTGAGTGTCCAGGATTTTTATCTGCTGGGTCTATTCCGTTTGTTTGCCGCCGGCGTTTTTGCCTGGCTGGCTCTACGGCCACAGGGATATAATGAGAAATGGGAAACGCTGGCGCTTCTCGCCTTGCTGATGTCCATGCCCATGTTGCTGTTTATCGTCGCGAAATTTATTTTTAATGACGCTGATCTGAATACGATGGGGGAGATCAACGCCCTGTTGTATAAAGCGTTGCCCTATGTCGTTTTGGCAGGCTTAAGCATCTTTCCCCTTGTGTTCCTTGAAGGGATTACCTTCGGCTTTGGGATTTTGTTTTGGGCAGTGATGGGGGCCTGGGCGGGCGGCGGATCAACATGGCCGACTTTACTTTCTGACTTCTGGACTTTGTCTTTGGCCTTGGGCGTTTTTCTAATCGCCGAAATGATGCAGTTGACCTATATGAAGGCCTTGCTGGGTCATGCAAATCACGATCCATTGACCGATGCGTTGACGCGTCGTAGTGGTGGTGAAATGATCAGTTTTCATTTTCGGGTTTCTGCAGAAAAAGAAGGGCCACTGACCATTGTCTTTCTGGATATGGATAATTTTAAAAGTATCAATGACATTTACGGTCATGAGGCAGGAGATCAGGCGCTGATCAAATTGGTGGCAGCCTTGCGAGATCATTCCCGTCGCGGGGATGAGATTATCCGCTGGGGTGGCGAGGAATTCCTGATGCTTCTGCCTGAAACCAATGCGGAAGGGGCGGAAATCCTTCTGAAACGCTTGATGAAAGACTGGTTGGGGGACCGTCCGGATGGTGATCCGATGACGGCCAGTATCGGGTTTGCCGAACGTATTTCAGACAATGTGGAAGATTGGGAAGACCTGATCACGCTGGCTGATGAACGTATGTATGAAGCCAAGCAATCCGGCAAAGCCCGTTGCAAAGGCCCTGGTGAACAAACAATCTTGCCGCAAGTTGTTTAATCAATCCCGTCTTTTTTGCGCAGGTCTTTAATCTCTTTTTCCACCCGTTCTTTCAAAACCGGATTGGTTTCATATTCATATCCCAAATCTTCAAAACTTGGGACTTTATCCGGCGCATCGGCGCGTGGGTCATGTTTTTTGGCAAACTCATTTTCCACGTTGAATTTACCGAGGCCTTCTTCCAGCAGTTTTTTGATATGATCATCACCACTCATATTTTGAAAAACTCCTCTACAATGGAAATCTGCGCGGAATTGTTAAAGGCAGGGGCATGGCCGCAGCCCGGGATTTCCACCAGTTGTGCCTTTGGGCCAACCTCGGTCATTTTAACAGCCCATTCTGGCAACAATAAATCGGATATCGCACCGCGCAGGACAAGGGTAGGGCAGTCGATTTTTTCATATCGATCCCAAAGGTCATAGTCACTGGGGTGTTGAATAAACTGCTGCACGATCTTTGAGTCATAATGCAGTGTGGTCTTACCTTCGCCTGTGCGACGATAAGAGGTTTCCAGCATCAGGCGCCATTGATCGTCAGTCAGATGGCCAAAGGGCACATAGATGGTGCGTAGGTAATCTTCCAGCTCACTCATGGTGTCAAAGGTCGCTGGGCTTCCGGTATAAGTCAGGATACGATCCACCGCAGGCTGGGACAATTCCGGGGCGATATCATTAATGATCAGATGATTGATATTGGCTTTCAAAGGACCGGAGGCTAAACGCATTCCCAACGCCCCGCCCATGGAGGTACCGAGATAGTCAAAATTAAAGAAGCCAAAAATCTCACAGATTTTAAGGGCGATCTTTTCATAAAAATCGAAGCAATATTCTTTTTCTGGATCACTTGCCCATTGTGACAGGCCACGTCCCAATGTGTCGGGACATAGGATACGGTATTCCTTCGACAGTTCTTGGGCGATATGGTCAAAGTCCCGTCCGGTTCTGGCAAGCCCGTGCCACATCAGGATTGATTTTGGATTATCCACGCCCCATTCGGTCACATGAATTTCATAACCTTCTACATTGATGTAATGGGAGACGGGCTCTTTTTGTTCAAACATATACTTTTCCTGTCGGCTTGTTTGATTATATACATAACAAAGATAACAGAAGAGGCAAAGCAATGAGCGCGACAAAAATAATTTCGGCGGCAGGTTTGGAACATGTTCTGGAGAATACAGGAACGTTAGACGTCTACACTCCGATTAACGGATCAAAAATCGCATCGGTCAGCGAAACATCACCTGATGATATGAAGGATGTTATCGCGTGCTCTCAAGCTGCCTTTAGAGCCTGGCGCAATGTGCCTGCACCAAGGCGTGGTGAACTCGTGCGTTTGCTGGGTGATGAGCTGCGTGCCAATAAAGAGGTGTTAGGCAAATTGGTTACGCTGGAATGTGGCAAGATTTATCAGGAAGGCCTGGGTGAAGTTCAGGAAATGATTGATATCTGTGACTTTGCTGTTGGCTTATCGCGACAGCTTTATGGCCTGACCATCCATTCTGAACGTCCTGATCATAAGATGATTGAAATGTGGCACCCCATGGGGCCTTGTGGTGTGATCTCTGCCTTTAACTTCCCGGTCGCTGTTTGGGCATGGAACGCAGCGCTTGCCCTTGTCTGTGGTGACCCGGTGATTTGGAAACCTTCTGAGAAAACACCGCTTACGGCTCTTGCTTGCCAAAAGATATTTGAAAGCGCCCTTAAACGATTTGGGGATGCACCAGATGATCTGTTGCAGGTCGTTGTCGGTGGCCGTGAAGTGGGCGAAGCTTTGGTTGCTAGCGAAGATGTGCCGATCATAAGTGCGACGGGTAGTACGGCGATGGGACGTAAAGTCGGTCCTGTGGTGGCCGCAAGGTTTGGACGATCTATACTGGAGCTGGGTGGCAACAACGCGATGATTGTTACTCCATCGGCTGATCTGGATATGGCCGTGCGCGCCATTGTCTTTTCGGCAGTTGGAACCTGTGGTCAGCGATGCACGACCTTGCGTCGCCTGATCGTTCATAATGATATTCGCACAGAATTGGTCGATCGACTTAAGAAAGCCTATGACAGTATTCTTATTGGTGACCCGTTGGATCAATCCCATTTGGTTGGGCCGTTGATTGATGAAGATGCGTTCAATCAAATGCAAAAGACACTGGAGACTGCGAAATCGGAAGGTGGCGTGATCAATGGAGGCGATCGATTGGACCAGCCAGGTGCATATGTGCATCCCGCCCTTGTTGAAATGCCGGGCCAAACGGATGTGGTGAAAACTGAAACCTTCGCACCGATCCTCTATATTATGGGCTATGACACGCTGACAGAGGCAATCGAAATGCAGAACGGTGTGCCGCAAGGGTTATCATCCTGCATCTTTTCAACAGATGTTCGTGAAACGGAAAGCTTTATTTCTGCCATCGGGTCAGATTGTGGCATTGCCAATGTCAATATCGGACCCAGCGGGGCTGAAATCGGTGGGGCCTTTGGCGGCGAGAAAGAAACAGGCGGTGGACGGGAGTCCGGATCTGACGCCTGGAAATCTTATATGCGGCGTCAGACCAATACGATCAATTATTCAAGTGAACTGCCGCTTGCGCAAGGGATCAAGTTTGACCTTTAAGCGCAAAAAAGGCTTCTTGCCGGTTGAAGCAAGAAGCCTTCGTTTGGGGACGTTGCTTAAAGTCTAGGGAATGACAGCAATAATGAAAAATCCTGGGTGTGCAGAATGGGGAAGCGGAAATTTCTAAAGCAGCTGTCAATATTTAAACAACTTGGCTGCACTCTACCAACCTTCCTGCTGGTTGAAAATCGCCAGCAATGCGTACAGCCAATACGCAATAGTGGGTAGTAGGCAAATCGCCAAACCGTGTTATGGTATCAACAGGATGATTAATCGGTTGATTTCATGTTTCGTTTAAAGATCTTACTGCTTGCTGTCTTGCCGCTGTTTTTCGCGGTCAGTACGATTATATTTATTTTGTACTTTCAATCGGAAGATATGATTGAAGAACAGCTGCATCGCGTCGAAACCAATGTGATTTCCGCCAAGGCCGATGAATTAAAGGCCTATATGGATATGGCGCTGACAGCCGTTGACCATGTCTATAAAAATGCCAAAGGCGATGATGAAGCAGCAAAAGAACAGGTGAAAGCCATTCTCCATGACCTTACATATGGAAAGGATGGCTATTTCTTTGTTTATGCTGGTGATGGAACCGGGCTTGTCCATCCTGGTCAGCCAGAGATCGTCGGTCTGAACTGGTGGGGCCTGCAGGACAGTAAAGGCCGCATGGTTATTAAAGAACTTACAGAACGGGCGCGTAAAGGCGGCGGATATTACCGCTACCTTTGGGAAAAACGATCCAGCGATGTGGTTGCTGAAAAAATGAGCTATGCGGTTATGTTGGAAAAATGGGACTGGATGATCGGGTCTGGCATTTATCTGGACGATATCTATAAACAGATTGAAGCGCGAAAATCTGAAATCAAAGACCGCATCCGTAAAGCCTTCACCCTGATTTTCTGGATTGCGATTTTTGCCCTAACCAGCGTGTTCCTTTCCGGTCTGGTCATTCATTCCAACGAACGCAAGCTCGCCGATAGAAAACTGAAAGAATTGACCCAGCGGATCGTTGAGTTTCAGGAAGAAGAACGTGGTCGTGTTTCACGTGAACTTCATGACGGGATCAGCCAGATTTTGGTATCCGTTAAATATTCCATCGAACTGGCCATTGATAAAATCCATAAAGGATCGGATGACGCGATCACGCCCATGGAAAAGGGCGCAAAAGGGTTGGCAACTGCAATCGGCGAAGTCAGGCGCATTTCACGTGACTTGCGTCCCAGTGTTCTGGATGACATTGGTCTTTCAGCGGCCCTAGATAGTATGAGCCACGAATTTGGCGAACGCACAGGCATTAATGTGTCGTTCAGAAAACACCCCTTCACCAAATTGTTGGGGCAAGAAATCAAAACAACATTGTTCCGCATTGCGCAGGAAGCCCTGACCAATATCGAACGTCATTCCGGTGCCTCGCGCGTTACCATTGAGCTGGTCAAGCGCGTGGACGGCATTCGTATGATCATTTCTGATGACGGTGTCGGGTTTGATGTGCTTCGAATTGAAGGGCGTAAAAACGCTTTTCAGGGTATTGGCTTGCGAAACATGCAGGAACGGTTAGAATTCCATGGGGGCGAATTGACCGTGTGGTCGTCGCCCGATAAAGGAACGGTTGTTGAAGCCCGTCTACCAAACAGCGTACTAATGGCAGAATAGATAATGACGATTGATGATGTAACGAAAATTCGGGTTCTTCTTGTTGATGACCATCCTTTGGTTTTGGATGGTATTCGATCCCGTATCGAATTGGACGAAACCATCGAGGTAATCGGGGAGGGATCAAACGGAGAAGAAGCTTTGGCCCTGGCGGCGGAAAAGTCCCCCGACGTGGTCCTGATGGACATCAGCATGCCTATTTTAAACGGCATAGAGGCTGCTGAACGATTTTCCGTAGAACAACCGGGCGTGCGTTTATTGATGCTGACCATGCATGATAACCGCGAATATATCACCAAGGTCCTGAAGGCTGGAGCCAAGGGCTACATCCTGAAAGATGTTTCGTCCAACGAGATGATTTCAGCCATCAAGGCTGTCTTTGAAGGGAAAACCTATTACAGTTCTGGCGTGACTGATATTTTGCTGAATGAGGGTACCTCAAAGGAAGTGCCCTTGACGGATCGCGAAAAAACTATCCTGCGCCTGTTGGCTGAAGGCAACAGCAACAAACACGTGGCGCGCGAATTGGATATCAGCGTCAGAACCGTTGAGACCCATCGTCGTAACATCAAACGGAAATTGAACGTTAAAACATCTGCAGGTCTGGTTAAATACGCCATCGAAAATGGTATCGTTGAAATTTAATGCGCAGTATATTGTGTCAAGACTTTGGCGCACTGAAGTTGAAAACTGAGAATAAAGATCGAAAGATAGACGACGATGGTCACCAATATTCCTGATATGGAAGAAATTCTGGCGCAGATGAAAGACAAGTTTCTGGAAACGGCGCAGGAAAAGCTTGATCGCCTGAACGAGATTCTCCAGGAATTTGAAAGAGGGGCAGGTCAGGATCGGGCCTTGCAGGAAGAATATTTACGCGAAATCCATAGTCTGAAAGGGATGGGCGGCACCTTCCAGATGCCTCTCGTGACAAAGCTATGCCATAATTTTGAAGCCTTTTTGGAAGGTGAAACAAGCTATACGACAGACTTGGTCAATGCTTCCCAGCTTTATGTGGATCGCCTTTCTGACCTGATTGAAAGTGATGAAGGCGACAATGAAGGTGCGCTTGATCAATGGCTGCAGGGGCTGCCACAACGCGGTGATGCTTTGGGGAATAGTGAAGAGGCAATCGGCCTGTCTGCTTTAGTGGTGACAAATGATGATCATGAAATTGCGGTCATCAAAGAAAATTTTGAAAGCAATGGCATTCAGGTCCATGGGTTGAAAAATCCGTTTCATGCCTATGAAGTCGCCCTGACTAAAAAACCGTCTGTGATCATTGCCAGCCAGACTCTTCGGGAAATGGACGGGGCTGAACTTTTGCGTTCCCTCGGCGCGATGAAGACCTTGTCCAAGGTGCAGTTTGCGATGATTTGCCCGGATCGACGTCAAGCCCTTCAGGAAGAACTGAAAGGTGTTCATCTTCTCTCGCAGAAAAAACTGGATGTGGACGTAATGAATTTTCTCGCAATTGCTGTTACAGCCTAGAAATCATTTCAATTTTTGTAACTAGCCTGCTAGCATATCTGAAAATATAGTATGAAAATGCCTGCACAGATGAAATACAGGGTGCGCAGGCCTTTTCTGGCAGGAGAGAAACATGAGCGAAGCCTTTGAAATTAAGGTGGAAAATGATCAGGTGGTGTTGAAGTTACAGCCTATTTTGGATATGGCTGTGGCAGATGACTTTCTTGAATCCTTAAAGTCATGTCTTTCCAAACATAAAAATCTTACCCTCGATAGTTCTGACGTTGAACGTGTTTCAACACCTTGCATTCAGGTTTTGCTTGCTGCTGGTTTTAAAGTTGAAAAAGCAGGTGGGCGATTTTCAATTGAAAATGTGACCTCTGTTTTTGAACGGGGCATGACTGAATTGGGCGTGTCGGACTGTCTTAATAACTGGAGAAAAAATTAATGGGTTTGCGTGTATTGGCAGTCGATGATTCCAAGACCATGCGTGATATGGTCGGGTTCACTTTGCGTAACGCCGGACATGACGTTCTGGAAGCAGGCGATGGTGTGGATGCTTTGGACAAACTGGGCGATGACCGTGTGGATTTGATTATCACAGATGTCAATATGCCGAAAATGGATGGTATCACCTTGATTAAGGAACTGCGTAATCATGGTGTCCATAAATCAACGCCGATCCTGGTTCTGACAACAGAATCAGATTCCAGCAAAAAGAACGAAGGACGTGCGGCCGGGGCAACAGGGTGGATCGTAAAACCTTTTAGCCCGGAAAAACTTCTTCAAGTCGTTTCAAAAGTCTGTCCCTAAGCCAATCCCCGAGAAAGGTACGTAACGCCAGTGCCTCAAGATTTTAATCTGGATCAATTCAAAGTCACCTATTTTGAAGAATGTCACGAATTGCTGGCATCTGCAGAAGAGCATATGAGTGTTCTTCAGGCAGAGCTTGCAGACGTGGACGTTGAGGTCCTGCATGCAATTTTCCGCTGTGTACATTCCATTAAAGGCGGGGCAGGGGCGTTTAACTTTACTGATCTTGTCTCTTTCTCACATATCTTTGAAAGCTTGTTGGATAAGCTGCGCGAAGGTGATATCCAAATCACTGAACAATTGGGTGAAACCATCATTGCGGCCAACGATGTTTTGGCTATTCTCGTTCAGATGGCGGAAGACGACCTGGAAGTCGATCCGTCCATTTGGAAATCAGTTGCAAATGATCTGGAAGCCTTGGCAGAAAACAAACCTGTTGAAACGGTTGTTGAAAAAGCCACTGCTGCTGCCCCTAAAGTCACTGACTATAATCTGACGCCAGAGGAAGAAGAAGAACAGGGCTGGGGCCTTTTTATTGATGAAGATCCACCCGAGGCATTGGACACTGTCGCAGCACCTGAAGACGATTTCAGCCCAACCTATCGTATCAAATTTATCCCGGAATCCCATCTGCTTCGTTTTGCAAACGAACCCTTATTGCTGGCGCGAGAGCTTGGAACGCTTGGTAAGTGTGTATCCAAAGCCGATATATCGCGCCTGCCGGATCTGGATCAGATTAATTCCGATGAAGCCTATCTCAGCTGGACGTTTGAGTTGGAAAGTGACTGTTCCAAAAAAGACGTCGAAGAAGTCTTTGAATTTGTCGTCGATGATGCAGAGCTTGTGATCGAAAAAATAACGACAGGTGAGAAAGTGGCTGAAACATCTGTCGAGCCTGCCCCAAAAGAAAAGGCAAAACGTAAACCAAGGGCGAAAAAGAAAAAAGAAGAACCAATCGCTGCGCCCAAGGTGGAAGAAACCCCGCCTGTTCTTGCCATTGGAGAGGCAAAATCTGTCGAAGAACCCGCCAAAGCCCCTGTTGTTCAGCCCGAGCCCAAGAACGCTGTTGAAGCTAAACCAGCGGCAAAAGATGAACCCAAGGTTTCTTTGTCCGGTGCCGGCAAGATTTCATCTATTCGGGTTGAACTGGACCGGGTCGATCGTCTGGTCAACATGGTGGGAGAACTCGTGATCAGTCAGGCCATGCTTAAGCAACAGGTGGAAGATTTACAGCAGGGCGCAGGGGCCATGATGGCACAGCGATTTGACGACCTTAGTGCACATACTCGGGAACTGCAGGAAAGCGTGATGGCTATTCGCATGCAGCCCGTAAAATCGGTCTTTGCCCGTATTCCTCGGTTGGTGCGTGAACTTTCCGGTAAGCTGGATAAGAAGATCGATTTGATCACCCATGGAGAAATGACCGAAGTAGATAAAACGGTCATTGAGCAATTGATGGACCCCTTGATCCATATGATTCGAAATTCCGTCGATCATGGCATTGAAACGCAGGAAGAACGCGCCTTAACCGATAAGCCAGAACGCGCCAGTATTACCCTGAGTGCCGAACACCGCAGTGGCCGCATTCAGATTGAAATTGCCGATGATGGCAAGGGGATCAACCGGGAACGCGTGGTTCAAAAAGCAATTGAGAAAGGCTTGCTGCCTGAAGATCATGACCTTTCGGATGAAGAAATTGACAATCTGATTTTCGCCCCCGGCTTTTCAACGGCCGAAGAAGTCAGTGACGTTTCTGGTCGCGGTGTGGGCATGGATGTCGTACGGCGAAATATCGTCAGCTTGGGCGGGCGTATTTCTGTCTATTCTGAACCGGGCGTAGGCACACGTTTTTTGATGTCTCTGCCGCTGACATTGGCCGTACTCGACGGGATGATCGTTAAATGCGGGGATGAAAAATACATCATTCCGTTGACAGCAATCATTGAAAGTATTCATCCCACCGAAGAAGAACTGCAGCCCCTGATGAATGGCGGGGTGGTTGCCTCTGTACGCGGGGAATATATTCGGATCGTTAATCTTTATCGGCTTTTCAATGTGCGTAATGCCATCAAAAATCCGGCGGAAGCACTGGTCGTTATCGTGGAAACCGAACGATTTGGTTATGTCGGGATTATGGTGGATGAACTATTGGGTCAACAGCAGGTGGTGATTAAAAGCCTGGAAGAGAATTATGACCCGATTGCTGGAATTTCGGCCGCTACGATTTTGGGTAATGGCAAGGTTTCCCTGATTTTGGACGTAGATGGTCTGGCTGAGATGGAACATGGCGCGGAGCGACGCCGATCTTATAAAAAACTGGAACAACAGGTTTTATTGACTGGAGAACAACCTCATGGTTACGACTGATAACGGTCTGACACCGACACAGGGGCTGGGAAAGGATGTTGTTGAAACATCATCTGATCCCCTAAGCCAATATATTACCTTCACCATCGGTGAGGAAGAATATGGTGTTGATATCATGGCTGTACGCGAAATTAAGGCTTGGACAGAAACGACACACCTGCCAAATACGCCGGAATTTATGCGCGGCGTTTTGAATCTGCGTGGCCTGATCGTTCCGATTTTTGATCTGAGATGCCGATTTGGCAGAGGTCTGACCGAAGCGACCAAGATGCATGTTGTGATTATTGTTAAAGTCGAAGATCGGCTTGTTGGTATTCTGGTTGATACGGTTTCAGACATTATCAGTATTTCAAAACCACAAATTCAGCAGGTCCCGAAAATGGATCGCAATATTGATGACGAATTTTTAAGTGGCCTTGTAACGGTGGAAAGCCGCATGGTCGCCTTATTAGATGTAGAATTACTTTTTAAACCACAATCGATTGAAGCAGGGATCGCCTTGGGCGAAGCGGCAGTAGGGGATCAGGACAAATGAACGATATGAATTTACCAAAGACTTCTTTTTGGCAATTGTCACGCAAAATCCCCCTTGTGATTGTTGCAACGTCAGCTATCAGTGCGTTGTTGATTATTACATTCGCGCTGATCAAGGTTGAAAATATAGAAGAAGAAAATATCCATAATAATTTCGAGGTTCTGACCCAGCAACGCTTGGCGGAAATGGATAACTATTTCGACGGTATTCGAACAGACCTGACGATTGTGGCCAATGCGCCGATGACACAAAAGGCTCTGATGGCCTTTTCTCGTGCCTGGTCGATGTATGATGGCGATCCGATGGATGATCTGCCAAAACGCTACATAAATGAAAACCCGTTTCCCAAAGGGGATAAGCATAAGCTCGATTTGCCTGATGGCGACCAATCCGCTTATGGTCAGGTGCATAACACCTATCACCCGTGGTTTCGCCAATTTCTTGAAGAAAAAGGCTATTACGATATCTTTTTGGTGAATGAAGAAGGCAAACTTGTTTATTCCGTCCATAAAGAAAAAGACTTCGCTACAGATCTGGTGAACGGTCCCTGGAAAGAAACTGATCTGGCGTTGGCATATTCAAAAGGGATTTCTCTCGCCAAAAATGAGCAGATTTTTTTTGATATCAAACCTTACAAGCCAAGTGGCGAGCTTCCTGCCAGTTTCATTTCCCAGCCGATTGTCATTGATGGGAAAGCAAAAGGGGTCCTTGTTTTCCAAATGCCAATTAGTCGCTTGAGTGCAGTCGTCAGTAGATCATTCGGACTTGGTGAAACCGGTGAAGCTATGTTGGTGGGTACAGACGGGCTGGCACGCAATAAATCGCGTTTTCAGGAAAAGGGCGATAATGAACAACGAAAAGTTCGCGGCAGTTTTGTATCAGAAGCCTTGCTTGGCAGAACCGGTATTACGAAGGAAGAGTTTGACGGAAAATCCCGTTATGTCGGTTATGCGCCCTTTGACTTCTTGGGTGCAAAATATGCCCTGGTTGTCATGCAAGACTATGACGAAGTCTTTGAACAGGTCGAAAAAATCCGCACCAATCTGATCCTTGGGCTTGGTATCATTATCGCCGGTGTGGTTGTTATTGGCTGGTTGGTCGGGCGCAGCATTTCCCAACCCATCTCCCGTCTAAGTATCCTTGTCGGGGAGCTGGCCCGTGGTGGTGCACGTTCCATCGAAATGCAGGATCGCGGTGATGAACTTGGTGATATGGCGCGTTCGCTTAACCAGATTTATGGGATGAGCATTGAAAATAAACGTATTCGTGCCGCCCTTGATAATGCGACCACCAGCATCATGGTAGCAGATTCTGATCGCCGCGTGATCTATATGAACCCCGCCGTTGAGATGTTGTTTAGGAATGCGCAGTCTGAAATTCAGAAAAGTATTCCACACTTTAATGTTGATAATATTATTGGCCAGTCTATTGATTCTTATCATAAAAATCCGGGTGTTCAGGCTGAAATTCTTCAAAACCTGACAGGTGTGCACACAACCCGCATGAAGTTGGGTTCTCGTACGTTTGACCTGTCTGCTGCTGCTGTACGTGGCAGTGATGGGGAGCGTCTTGGCAGTGTTGTCGAATGGACGGATATGACGGAAACCCTCGCCAAGCAGGAAGAAGAGCGTCAGAGGTTTGAGGAAAACTACCGTATTCGTGTCGCCCTTGAAAATGCCAATACGAATGTGATGGTGGCAGATGCAGATCGTGACGTTATCTTTACCAACAAAGCGCTGCAGCGCATGATGTCGAAAGCAGAGACCGAAATCGCGAAAGATATTCCAGGCTTTAAAGCTGCAGATATTTTGTCTTCTTCTATTGATCGCTTCCACAAGAATGCTCATCATCAGGCAGACATTTTGGATAAACTGACCGACGAACATCCGTTCCAGCTGAAACTGGGCGCGCGAACATTTGATTGTGTGCTGAACCCGATTGTGGATGACCAGCAAAATCGTTTGGGGTCAGTAATCGAATGGCTGGATGTCACCGATGAACTTCTTGTTCAGCAAGAAGTGGACCGGGTGGTGCGTGCTGTTGTAAATGGTGATTTTTCCAAGAATATTTCCCTGGAAGATAAAGACGGCTTTATGCTGGGGCTGGCACAGAGCATTAACAATTTGAAAGATACCGTTAGTGGGGTCTTTGATGAAATGTCCACATCCCTGTCATCCCTTGCCAAAGGGGATCTGCAGTACCAGATTGAAACCGATTATGCCGGGACGTATGAGTCTCTGAAACAGGACACAAACCAAACGTCCAGCCGCTTAAAACAGATCGTGAGCGACATCATCATTGCCTCCAATGAAATTGCAGGGGCATCTACTGAAATTGCGTCCGGTTCGATTGATCTTTCACAACGTACGGAAAACCAGGCCTCCAGCCTTGAAGAAACAGCTGCGTCCATGGAAGAGATGTCAACGACTGTTAAACAAAACGCCGACAATGCCCAACAGGCCAATATGCTGGCCATGAAAGCCCGTGAAGTGGCAGAAGAGGGTGGCGGTGTTGTGGAACAGGCGGTGACCGCCATGTCATCTATTGAGAAATCTTCACAAAAAGTATCCGATATTATCGGTGTAATCGATGAAATTGCCTTCCAGACCAACCTGTTGGCCCTGAACGCAGCTGTGGAAGCTGCACGGGCTGGGGATGCGGGTAAAGGATTTGCGGTTGTGGCATCTGAAGTTCGCACCCTTGCACAACGTTCAAGTGAAGCGGCCAAGGATATCAAAGGATTGATCTTGGATAGTAATTCGCAAGTTCGTGATGGTGTGGAACTGGTGGGTGAAACAGGTGCTTCCCTTGCCAATATTGTTGAATCCATCAAACGCGTGGCTGACATTGTATCTGAAATCGCTGCGGCCAGTCAGGAACAGGCCTCTGGTGTGGGTGAGATCAATGCGGCTGTCACACAGATGGATGAAATGACCCAGCAGAACGCTGCCCTTGTGGAAGAAAGTTCGGCCAGTGCCCGCTCACTGGAGGAACAATCTGAAAAAATGATGCGTCTGATGTCTTTCTTCGATATCGGTGAAGAAGTGGTGAAAAATAAAGTGGTTGTAGATACGTCTGCATCCAGACAAGAAATTACCAAGACCATCGAAAAACGTATTGAAACCATCCAGGCACCGAAGAATAACTCCGATACACCGGACGATGCAGATTGGGAAGAATTCTAGGATTTTTGCCATGTCGGAAAACAAAGTTAAGCTTGTCGATAAGACCAAAAAGGCGAAGAAAGATAAACCGGAACGCAAAGTCCGGTTTATCATGAAGCCGCGTGAAAAAAAGCGCGAGTTTCCCTTTACCGATGATGATTTTTTGACGTTGTCTGATCTGGTGCACCAGAAAACCGGGATCGTTCTTAAAAATCATAAAAAGGACATGGTCTATGGACGCCTTGCGCGTCGATTGCGCAAACTTGGCATTCAGTCATTTTCCGACTATCTGCACTATTTGGGCGGGGCGAAAGGGGAAAGCGAGATTAGTGGTTTGATCAATGCGATCACGACTAATCTGACCCGTTTTTTCAGAGAACCGCATCATTTTGACCATCTTTCCGGTATGGTCCTGCCTGAAGCCTTAAATGCCATCAGATCAGGTCGCCAGGACCGCTTGCGTATCTGGTCTGCCGGATGTTCATCCGGGGAGGAACCCTACAGTATCGCCATGCAGTTGGATCGGGCGATTAAAGAACGGGGGCTGGATGGGATTGATGCAAAAATCCTGGCAACAGACCTTGACACCAATATGTTGGAGCGCGGAAGGAAAGGTGATTATCAGAAACGCCATTTCGAAAGCCTGCCGGAGGAATATCACAATTACCTGGAAGAGATACCTACCCAAGACGATAGGTTACATGTGGCGACAGAATTGCGTCGTTATATATCATATAAGCAATTGAATTTATTGGGTGAATGGCCGATGAAAGGGCCCTTTGATGCGATTTTTTGCAGAAATGTAATGATCTATTTCGATAATAAAGATAAATTGGCTCTTACGAACCGATTGGTCGATTTACTAAAGCCCGGTGGCTGGCTGTTTATTGGTCATTCCGAAACCATTTTGACGGCGGAGCATTCACTGGAACTTTATGGACGAACCATCTATCGCAAGAAGTCTTAGGGTCTTTTTTGATGAACGAAAACACAGAAGTATCAAGAAAATACTGGGACCCGACGTTTAAGCATTTTGCCGTGAAGGTTGGGCCGGGTGATCATTATGTCACCAAAAAAGAAGATGAAATGTTGGTGACAACTCTGGGGTCCTGTATTTCTGCATGTGTACGTGATACGGCCTTGGGCATCGGAGGCATGAACCATTTCATGCTGCCTTCAAGCGATACGGGGAATTGGAGCGGTGTAAGCGCTTCCATGCGTTATGGCAACTATGCCATGGAAGTGTTGATCAACGATATCCTGCGCATGGGCGGGGCGCGCAATAGACTGGAAATCAAGGTTTTTGGCGGGGCCAATATGTTTGAGTCGTCCATGCTGGTGGGGACCAAGAATATTGAATTTGTCGAAACCTATTTGCGAATTGAACATATGGCGGTGTCTGCACAGCATCTTGGGGGCGAACAGGGACGCAGGATCATCTTCTTCCCGCAAACAGGGAAAGTGAAGATGAAACTGCTGGATCAACAGGATAATGCCGCAGTCATTGCCGAAGAACAGACATTCAAGTCTGAGATTGAGAAGACGGAGATTGAAGGTTCGATTGAACTCTTCTGACGGGAGAAACAAAAAGCATGTCCAAACACATTAAAGTGTTGGTGGTTGATGACAGCGCGCTTATGCGCCAGCTGTTGAGTACCATTTTGGAAAATGACCCCGACATTGAGGTTGTCGGTACTGCGCCTGACGCCCATAAGGCACGTGAACTCATCAAGAAAACCAATCCAGATGTAATTACGCTAGACGTCGAAATGCCGAAAATGAATGGCATTGATTTTCTGAAGAAGATCATGAAATTGCGTCCAATGCCTGTCATTATGATCTCAACCCTGACGCAACAAGGTGCCGACGTTACCTTTGAAGCGCTTGAAATCGGTGCAGTTGATTTTGTCAGCAAGCCGCAGAATGACTTGCAACAGGGCATGGTTGAAATCTCCGGTGAGATTATCAGCAAAGTAAAAACGGCTGCTATCGCCAACGTTATCTCAAGTCTGCATGATGTAGTGACACCGCCAAGCCTGTCTGTAAGTGGTCCTAAATCCACTACTGAGAAAGAGTTGATCGTCATTGGGGCGTCTACGGGTGGGGTAGAGGCTTTGCGCACTATCCTGCAGCCATTGCCCGAAGATATGCCGCCCATCTTCGTGGTGCAGCATATGCCGAAGCAATTTACAGGGACTTTTTCCAATCGGCTGAATAATCAATGCCAGCTAACGGTTCATGAAGCCGCTGACGGGATAATTGCTGAACGCGGCAATGTCTATATTGCACCTGGGGATAGCCATCTACAGGTGACAAGTGTTCATGGGAAATTGATGTGCTGCCTGGATAAAAGTGAACCCGTTGGCGGGCATCAGCCATCAGTTGGTGTGCTGTTTGATTCCGCACTCAACGTGATACCATCCAAAACCATTGGTGTGATGCTCAGCGGCATGGGCCGTGATGGCGCAGATGCCATGTTACGCCTTAAGATGGCTGGGGCAACCAATATCGGGCAAAATGAAAGAAGTTGTGTGGTTTATGGTATGCCGAAAGCAGCTTTTGAACGAGGTGCCGTGGATTATGTTGCTGACTTGAACGATATTGCAGAAATGCTTGTCAAACTAAGCCGTGGTGCATAATGAGAGATAAATCAAACAACAGCGCCGTGGATTTTCTTGCGCATTGGTGCCGACTGTCAGAAGTTCAGCAACGTGCACTTTTGGCTCTTGCACGGGAGATGGAAACGGCTTCGTCACTGGTCGAAAACAGTATGGAAGGTTTAAGTAGCCGTTTTCTCGAACTAGCACAGATCGCACAAAACCAGTCCAATCGCATCCAAGCTTTTTCTGAAGAACATGCTGATAGTGGGATAGCGGCAACGACCGTACCTTTGTCCGTTTTTATGACCAGTTTGCTGGATGATTTCGACAGCGCTGTAGCAAAAGGGGATATTGATCGGGTTCGCACAAAAATGCAGGAAATGATCGCAAAAAGTCATAAAGTTGAAACGGCATTGGCGCAATCTGAAAATGAATGTACAGAACTAACAAAGGCGATTGAAGATATCGTCACGAAAATCCAGTTTCAAGATCGCACCAGTCAGCGTCTTTCCACCATCGGCGATGCGATAAAATCGGTCAGCGCCATGATGAAGGAAATGGAAGACGAAACACTGGAAAATGTGGAAATCTCCCCACAAAAAGATGAAGAAGATATCTGGATTAAAGAATTAGTTGCAAAAATACAATTAGGCGAAGTTCGTGAACGTTTTATCAAGCATGCATTGTTCGATAAATGTGACGACCTTTTTACCGACACCGAAGAAAATTCTTCTGAAGTGGACCATTCAGAAGCGTCCGATGACATAGAGTTGTTCTAAAAAATAGTTTGAAAAAGAATGGTTTCGTCTATTGCCTAACGCCTCTCAATAGATAATAATCACAGTCACATGAGAGGGAGAAAACATGGAAGAAGTCGTCAAATTTGATGAAATTGCGGATTGTAAAATCCTTATTGTTGACGACGTTGCCGTTCTCCGCACTTTGATCAAAACATGCTTGCAAAAAGCTGGATATATGAACCTTCATACCGCAGAAAGTGGTGATGATGCGCTTGCTATGCTGGAAGAGCTGAATCCAGATCTGATTATTCTGGATATCGTGATGCCGGGGACTGACGGCTTTGAAGTCTGTCGCCAAATTCGCAATAATCCAACTTATGCCCATATGCCGATTTTGATCCAGACCGGAATGGAAGCTACACAAGAACGTGCAGAAGTTTTTGAGGTTGGCGCAAACGATCTGATTTCCAAGCCTATCAATGTCTATGAGCTTGTCGCCCGGGTAAAACTGCAGTTACAAAACCTGATTCTGCAACGCAAGGAAAAAGCCTATCAGACGCGCATGGAAGCAGAGTTAAATTCAGCGCGTGTGATCCAGGAAAGTTTGTTGCCTAATGCCGACCTGATTGCCCAGGTTGAAGAACAATCGGGCCTGATGATCCAAAATCATTGGAAAGCATCTTCTGAACTTGGGGGGGACCTTTGGGGCCTGCAGCAGATTGATGACAATCGGGTAGGGTTCTTTATTATTGATTTCTCCGGTCATGGTGTTGTTTCCGCGCTGAATACATTCCGCCTTCACACGTTGATCAACGAAAGCAATCTGGATTGGGGCAATCCCAAAGAATGTTTACATGCGGTGAATGCTCACCTGGCAAAAGTCTTATCACCTGAACAGTTTGCAACGCTTTTCTGGGCGGTGATTGATCAGTCCGAAAATACGCTGACTTATTCCTCTGCTGCTGCACCACCTGTGTTGATCGGCATCAACAATGATGTAGACGGCATTCGTTTTCTTGATACGGCTGGGCTGCCCGTGGGGATTATTACCACTTATGACTATGAAAACCATGTGGTCGATTTTCCGGAAAACAGCTTTATTTACGTTTATTCTGATGCACTGATTGAATCCCCGGATGCTGATGGCGCCATGTGGGAAGAAGTAGGTTTGATGGAACGCGCAAAGAAATATGCCAAGGACGGATTTGAAAATATCCAGCCAGCCACACTCGCGGAATTTCTGGAAACAGCCGTGCGACCAATCCCGGACGATTTAACCACTGTCAGCTTTGTCAGAAAGTAGGGAATCTTAAAGATTTACGCTGGCCGTAACTTGATTGCCTTTTTCATTATAGATCACTGAATCAAAACCCATATTGATGGCAATAGCGATGCCGCGACCATGTTTTTCACTATGGTTTGACGGATCTTTTTCAACATATTTGCGCCAGTCAAATCCGTCACCCTGGTCTGTGACGATAATGTCGATACGTGTTTCTGTGCGATCAAAGCGGATTTCAACAAATCTGTCTTTATAGTCATCCGAAGCAAGTCGCTTATCGATTTCTTCGTTCCAGGTGCCTTTTTCCAATAAGGTGGATTTCAACTGATAAGAAATTCCCAGATTGCCATGTTCAATTGCATTGACAAGAATTTCAGAAAGACCAAGGGCAATTATGCCGGGTTCAGGACAGGCCAGCGACAACATGGTTGTTAAGGCTTCAGCCTGTTGCAGGGTTTGTAGACGAAATTTACCGGATTTAATCAATCCAATTGCAGATGTGCGTGATTTAACGTCAGATAACAATGCCTTATAACGTTTGAAATCGGCAAGGGCGGCATCAACCGTATGGCAAAGGGTCCTCTGGTCCAATGGCATTTCCAGAACGTGAAAGAAAGGTTGCCGCGAAAACTGATCAGCCATGGAAACGTCTTCAAGGATACCGATAAAAGGGACGTATTTTGCCTTTTCTTTTCTTTTAAGTTTTCGGAGGTCGCGATCAAAATCGGGATTGTCCGGTGATATGGAAAAGATGACAGTATTGACACTAAATGTGTCATCTTCCAGCAATACCTGTGCATCATCTAAACTGCATACATGCCGGATGGCGTAATTTTCCGGATCGAGATAATCCAGAACATCTTCTTTGACAGCGTCCCTATCCGCCACCAGAACTGTAACCAGTTCACCCATAAACCTAAGTTCCCTAATTTTTTCTTATCGTTACCTTTTTTAGCCTGCCTGATCAAAGGCCAATTCGCAATGATTTTTTGTGTGATCACGTGTTGTTCTGACGTCCGGTTCGTGCTTATATCAAATTATTGATTCTCAAATCGGCTTTGACATCTCAACAATGGGCAAAATGAGACAGGATACTGAAATTAAGACGACTTTTTATATCACGGCCGTTGCTGTCTCTGCACGTCTTGCTTCCGTCTTAAAAGAAGCCAAGAATATCTCCCTCGAAGCAATGAACGCCAAAGCCCTTGTTGCAAGGGCTGGGGAGAATGTCCGCACTTTCAAGCCCATTACCGACTTTATGGTGGAACTGGCCAGTGACACCATCCGTTTGGTGGAAGATATCAATAGAGAAGCTCTGATGATCTCCAAAGCTTCCCTTATCGCCTTGCGCGGATATGAAGCAGTTAATCATTTTTCTGTTGCCAAAGTGCGCGCCAAAAATGCCCTTTACCGCGATAGTTTTGAAGGCCCCTTGCAGGAATCTGAGCGGGATCTAATTGTTTTTAAACAGAATTTATTGCGCAATATACGCCGATTAAATGAATTGCTGGAAGAAATCGAAACCCGCATGCTCGCCGCTAATGTTGTAACCTCAACATCACGGCTGGAAGCAGCGACGGTTTCCACCCTTTATCGATCAAACTTTGAAGCGATTGTCGAAAAGTTTGAAAATGCCGCCAAGAATATCCGCACGACCGTCCGCGACTGTCGCAAAGTGCTGAATGAACGATAAGAATTTTTAGCTAAGGTATTATAAATGCAAACGATTAAGCTTTATGAAGGCGCATCCCATGAATGGATTGTATTTGGCCGTGATCCTGAAAAAATCGACAAAATCGTAGATACCAACCAATATTTGATTAAAACCCCGCGTGAAGCCATTCTGCTTGACCCCGGTGGGATTGAACTGTTTTCGTCTATGCTGGCCGCTGTGGTTCATTATATCCCGGTGGAACAAATCACCCATTTGTTTGCCTCTCATCAGGACCCTGACATTATTTCTTCCCTGGGGCTGTGGGACAAAACGCTACCCACAGCCACATTGCATGCACCTTGGGTGTGGGAAGGCTTCTTGCGTCATTATGGCTGCAACAACATCACTTATGATCCCATTGCCGATGAAGGTGGGACCTTGAAATTTGACGGGTTGGAAATCCAGTTTATTCCGGCTCATTACATGCATGCCTCCGGGAATTTCAGTGTCTATGATGAAAAAGCAAAAATTCTCTTTAGTGGTGACATTGGCGGCGGGCTGAATGGCCCGGATGACCCGCTGTTTGTTGAAGACTTTGACGCCCATATTCGCCAGATCAAAACCTTCCATCAACGCTGGATGCCATCTGAGAAAGCCAAGCAGGCCTGGATCAGCCGTGTGCGCAAATTGGATATCGATCTTTTGTGCCCACAACATGGGGCAATATATCAGGGAGAAGACATAAACCGCTTCCTGAATTGGCTAGAAGATATCGAAGTGGGAACGGCCCTAAGAATTTCATAAATCAGGTCGATTTTTTGTATACAGGTACCTTGGGGACAGGGTAAGCTATTGAAACTTAGACCCATCTGGATGACGTTTATGGACAAACAACTGCGTAAAATAATGTATGTCGAGGATGAACCCGACATTCGTGATATTGCGAAACTGGTTTTGGAAAATGTCGGCGGATTTGAGGTCTGCGTCGTAGAAGGCGGTCAGCAAGCCCTGGATACGATCGAAAGTTTTGCCCCTGATATGGTGCTTCTGGATGCCATGATGCCCGGTATGGATGGGCCAGCCACTTATGCCGAGATTAGAAAGCTGGATCGTTTCAAAAATACACCCGTCGCCTTTTTAACGGCCAAGCTGATGCAAAGTGATATCGACAGCTTTCATGCGATGGGGGCGGTTGGTGTGATTGCAAAACCGTTTAATCCAATGGAATTGTCACAGGAAGTCAGTGCGCTTTGGGAAAAAGCCTAAACTTCGGTTGCGATTAAACGAGCCGCTTCTTGATAAAGGACACGTGCTTCCTCGTCCGTTTTTGGTGGTTCCATCATTTTGAGCTTTTGTTCAAACGCCTTTAGAACGCGACTGGTTTCGTCAAAGCCAAATGTACCGGAACTGCCTGCAAGCTTGTGACAAACGGCCATTAATTGCTCAAATCTATCCGCGCTCTCCCAGCCTGAAATGTCTGCGGCTGTTTGCTGAAGGCGTATCTGGAAGTCTTTTTCCATTTTCTTTAGCAGTTGACGCGTCTTTTCATCCATATGTCGATGTCCCTTTGCTTCTGGGGATGTTTGTTATTTTCATTTTCCCGAAAGGTTGGATATTTTAGCTGTCAATTCGCTTTCGGTAAATGGAAATGACGCTATAAGGTATTAAAAATTAATAATATTTCCCTTAAAGCCTGATTTTGGAAAAAACAATTGCGCATTTCTCAATTTTCTATGCTAGCATCTTTCTAAAGAAAGCTCTATGCGAGCGCATAACAAAGGTTAGGGGGCAAACATGTCTGATGCAACTTCTCTAGAACCGGGTGCCATCTTTGAAGCAAATAAAGTCCATATCGAAGCACCTTCGAACTGGCTAAAACAAGGCTGGCATGACTTTAAGGAAGCGCCCGGGGTCGGGCTGACTTATGGTCTGATTTTTGTCCTGTCCGGTTATGCACTGTTTTGGGGGCTGCAAGCGCTTAAACTTACCTATCTTATTTTGCCTTTTTCCGGCAGTTTTATACTGTTTGCACCCTGGTTGGCCCTTGGTCTCTATGAAGTATCGCGCCAGAGGGAAAAAGGTGAAAATCCAACTTTTATGAGCACGTGCAACGCCTGGCGTCAAAGTCCGCGTCGTTTGGGTATCATGGCTTTTGTGCTGTTGATGTTTATGCTGATCTGGACGCAGGTCGCGGTCGTACTTTACGCCCTGATGATGGGAGATGCATCGCTTTCTCTGGAAACCATTAGCGCCGATATCTTTACGCGCACAGACGGACTTGTTTTCCTGGCAGTTGGTTCCATGGTTGGTCTGATCTTTGCGGCTATCGTGTTCCTGCTGACAGCCGTGTCTGTACCTATGATTTTGGATCGCCAGACGGGCGCTTTTGAAGCCATGCAATTCAGCTTTCAAACCGTGATGAAGAACAGCCATGTAATGTGGAGCTGGGCTTTCACCATCGGGATTATCGCCTGGTTTGCGATTGCGACGTTTTTTATTGGTTTGATCGTTGCCATGCCTGTCCTGGGATATGCCAGCTGGCATGCATACCGCGATCTTGTTCCAGCAGAATAACAGGTTTTAACCGCAGTGCCTTTTTCTAAAGAAAGTAACAAAGTCGTTGCACTTTGGTTGTTTGCTGTTGCCGGGATGGTCTTGGTGATGGTCGTTTTGGGTGGATTGACCCGATTGACAGGGTCTGGTCTGTCCATGGTGGATTGGCGTCCCATTACCGGGTGGTTGCCGCCCTTTACGACTGAAAGCTGGCAGGCGGTGTTTGATCTTTACAAGCAGTCCCCGCAGTACCAAAAGATCAATTACGGCATGAGCCTGGCGGAATTTCAGAATATTTTCTGGCTGGAGTTTTTCCACCGTTTATGGGGTCGTATCATTGGCTTGGCTTTTGGTTTGCCGCTTGTGTATTTTCTGATGCGCGGCTGGATCACGAAATCCATGCGTCTCCCTTTGATTGGGCTGTTTTTCTTAGGCGGCGCGCAAGGCCTGCTCGGCTGGTACATGGTCAAAAGCGGGCTTGTGGACCACCCAGAGGTCAGCCAGTACCGATTGATGGCGCATCTGGGGTTTGCGTTCGTTCTTTATGCAGCGCTGATCTGGACAGCTCTGTGTTTTTATAGAAAACAATATAAACACAATTTTAACCTGAAAGCCGTCGGGTTGTGGGGCGTTAGCTACATCACTGTATTGGCAGGCGCTTTGGTGGCTGGACTGGACGCAGGCTTGACCTATAACACCTTCCCGCTGATGGACGGCGAATTGATCCCAACCGGTTTGTATGAACAGGTTCCTGCTTACCTGAATCACTTTGAAAATATTACCACGGTCCAGTTTCAGCATCGTGTACTGGCAATCCTGACCTTTATTTTAATGACGGCTTATTTCCTGCGCCATAAACAGGAAAGGATCGTGCAAATCAGTTTTGCATTGATCACTGTGCAAGTCATTCTCGGGATATCAACACTGTTGTTGGTGGTTCCGCTTTCGCTTGCTTCCCTTCATCAGACCTTTGGTCTTTTGTTCTTTACTGCCGTAACCTGGCTTAACTTTGAAATGCGACATAATGGAAATTCTTGACATTCTTCCCCACTTTCAAGCGTCTCTAAATGCGATCTCCCTGATCCTAATCACACTGGCTTTTCTGGCTGTGAAATCAGGGGATAAAGAACGTCATAAAAAATTGATGATTTCAGCCTTGGCGGTTTCGACGATCTTTCTCATCTCCTACCTCTATTACCACGCCCATATCGGTCACGTGCCGTTTAATGGGGAAGGGGGCATTCGCTCTGTCTATTTCACCATTTTGTTTACCCATATTGCCTTTGCTGCACTCGCGCTTGTGATGATCATCATGACCGTGCTTCGCGCAATCAAAGGGGATTTTATCCGTCATAAAGCTATCGCCAGATATACTTTTCCTGTCTGGGCCTTTGTTTGCGCGTCTGGCATTGTGGTCTATGTGATGGCCTTTCACATCTATGGGGCCGCATGACTTTAAAGCAGGAATGTAAAGCCTGGACGGTTTTGGCCACCGGTGCGCTAGCAATCGCCGGTGTCTTTGCCTTGCTGCTTGTGTTTTCAAGAACACCCGGTGTTCAGGATATTTTGCCCTGGCCGTGGAAAAGCTTTTTCCATAAAGGGCTGGTCACCCATGTGATCTTTTCATTCGTTGTCTGGTTTCTTGCAACCATGGGCGCACTTTGGAGTTACCGTTTAAGCGATCAAAAAAGTTCAGGCCTTGGAAAAATTGCTATTGGTCTTGCCCACCTTGGTTGTATCGGATTAATCCTGCCCGCCTTGCTTGATTTAGGCACGGCAGAACTGAATAATTATGTCCCTGTGATGAACCATTGGCTCTATTACACAGGGTTAGTCCTGTTGTTCATTGCTTTGGCTCTTATTGCCCTTCGTCAGATTGTCACCACGACAGGTCTTGACGGCTACAAAGTCTGCGCCGTTCTTTATCTGATTGCACTTGCCTGCTTTGGTCTGGCGTATTTCTACCTACCAGAAGGTTTAACCGATCCGACCTACAATGAACGTCTGTTCTGGGGTGGGGGACATGTGCTGCAATTTGTCAATACAGCACTGTTGTTCCTGACGTGGAAGGTGGTGGTAAAAAATGTTGAATTGCCTGCACGCTATCTAAACACCTCTCTCATTCTCCTGCTGATTTTTGCGCTGCCAGCCCCCGTGATTTATCCATTCTTTGATATCCTCGGGCAAATCCATCGTGATTTCTATACAGAGATGTTGCGCTATGGCTTAATCCTGCCATCTCTGATCGTTTCTTTCTGCCTTTTTCAGGTTCTTTTGTCTAAAGAAGCGGGAAAACTGGATCGATTAACGCAGCAGGCACTTTGGTTATCCCTTGTGACCTACAATCTGGGTGGGCTTTATGGGCTGATGCTGGATGGCACGGATACGCGCGTTCCTGCGCACTATCATGCGGTGATTGGCGGGATCAATCTGTCCTTTATGATTTTCTATCACCGTATCATTTTACCTTTTATCGATATCCAGACGAAAGAAGGCAAAATCTTTAAATCCCAATATTGGTTCTACGGTCTTGGTCAAATCATGCATGCAAGCGGGATGTTTCTGGCGGGCAGCCAGGGTGTGCCACGTAAAACCGCAGGCGATGCGCAATCCCTTGATAGTATAGAAAAAATCCTCAGCATGGGACTGATGGGTGTGGGCGGAATTGTGGCCGTGATCGGTGGCGTTTTATTCGTCGTGTTGACCATTCGCGCGATGTTGAAAGGAGGGCATAAGCATGAAACGATATGACGCTCTTTTCCTCACTATTATTGTGGTCGCAGCCGCCATCATGGGATGGAAACTCGTAGGCAGTTTGTCCGCTGACCAAATGGGGTTGGAAGTCCGTGCGCTGACATCTCTGGAATCTTTTGAAGACCGGGCTGAAAAAAATAAGCCGGATCAAAAAGATATCTATCTTCTGGCCCGTCAGTGGGAATGGAGTTCAGAAATCACCGTACAATTCGGTCAGGAATATGTTTTACACCTGGCGACGGGGGATATTCAGCATGCCTTCCACCTACCCAAAGAAGCGACCGGAAGTTCCATCGACATATTGATCCAGCCGGGTCGGGAATATCTTTTAAAACTGCCAAAAATGAAGCCCGGCGCATATGCCATTGGCTGCACGGAATATTGTGGGATTGAACACAATAAAATGCGTAGTAAATTGATCGTAAACGAATAACCGAGCAAAAAGATCAAATTTCCCTTTGGACTTATTCTAATTTAAGGCTATCATCCCCTTAATAAAATTATAATAAACCGTAATAACAAGGGGTTTATTCCATGGGAGGATACATTCAGCTCGCCAAACCACGTATTGGTGTGATGATTGCTCTAACCGCTGTAACCGGATATCTGGCGACAGTACAACAAGGCCAAATCGACTGGGGTCATTTGGGGTTGCTGGTTGTTGCCATGATGATGGGTTCAGCGTCATCAAGTATTTTTAACCATTTCTATGATCGTGACATTGATCGGCTGATGACACGGACCAGTTCGCGTCCGTTTGCACAGCGTCGTGTCAGCCGTCCGAATCTTGTCTTGTGGGTGGCCGCAAGTCTTTTGATTGTCGGCTGTGGCATTGCGACTTACGTGTTTAATCCTGTAGTGGCAACGCACCTGTTCCTGGGGGCGTTTTTTTATGGGGTTGTCTATACGATCTGGCTAAAACGCCGCAACTGGCTGAACATCGTTATCGGTGGTTTGGCCGGAAGCTTTGCTGTTATGGCAGGTGCGGCAGCGGTCAATCCAGATCAATGGTTATTGCCGACGCTGTTGGCGTTGGTTTTGTTTTTCTGGACACCATCACATTTTTGGGCGTTGGCAATTCGCCTGAAAGATCAATATGCCGCAGCCGGGGTACCCATGTTGCCCGTGGTTGTCGGTAATGTGGTTACCGCACGATATATTCTGATCAACACCATCTTGTTGGTCGCTTCAAGTTTATTGCCTTGGTTCCTTGGTGAACTCGGCAATATCTACGGGATTGGGGCACTGTGCCTCGGTGCCTATTTTCTGAAATGCAATTGGGATTTGATCAAGTCGTCAGATGAGATGACCGCAATGACCAACTTTTTTGCATCGATGAAATATTTAGGAGGTCTTTTCCTCGTCGTCATTATGGACGTGCATCTGCCCATTTAGGCAGATGGTTCGAATGACAGCATAAAGGCGAAAAAGGCTTTTATATATTTATCTTTAACGACATGAGGGAGGGGAAAACTGAATGTCGGGTGAAAGTTCACACGCTCACGAGCACCATTGGGAATGGAGTCAAGCTCCGTTCTGGGTTGTAACTGGCGTCTTCTTTCTGGTTCCTTTAACATTTGCCGCCTATTTCCAATATGAAGATCCGCTGCTGGCAGCGATCTTTGCCGGAATTGGGACGCCTATGTTGCTTGCTGGTATTTCCATGTGGGTTAACGAAGGTCTGACGGTCAAGCCGTTGATTGCAGATGTTGCCGGGGTCGGACTTCCGATCTTTATTGTTTCGGAAATTTTTATCTTTCTGTCTTTCTTTGCAACCTATTGGATGATGCGCCTTGGCGCTGAGTCCTGGCCGCCAGCAGATACACCGGAATTTCCGGTGGTTTTGCCGTTGATTATGACGGTTGTTCTTGTCGGTTCTTCCGTGACCATTCATGTTGCTGAAGAAAAATACGCACATGACGACCAGGCAGGTTTTCGTAAATGGTTGATGATCACGATTGCACTGGGACTGGTGTTTGTAGGGATGACTTTCTACGAATATAACCACCTGTTCTCAGTTGGTTTCTATCCGGACACCAACGCTTTCGGGACAATCTTCTTTAGCTTGACGGGCTTCCATGCTTCCCACGTTATCGGTGGCTTAGGTATTTTCATCTGTGTTTTAATCCCTGCCTTTAAAGGGATGACAAACAAGACGTTTATTACCTGTGCTTCGGTTTATTGGCACTTTGTCGATGTGGTGTGGTTCTTCGTCGTGTCACAGATTTATTTCTGGTAAGCGAAAGAGAAAGCAATCATATGCGTATTTCGATCTTTGCGATGATGGTATCTGCTTTGCTGTTGGGGACATTTGCCCCGGCGCAGGCAACACAGACTTTTAAGGTACCTGAGTCAGAAATCGACCCTGAATCTTTACGGATCAATGAAGCAAAAGTCTTGGGGTTAAAACCCAAACGTGACTTTTCATTTATTGATCAGAATGGCGATACTTTCACGTTTCAAGATCGTGCAGGTAAGCCATTGGTTTTGGTAATGTCCTATTTCACCTGTGATGGTGTTTGTTCCAATGTCAATATTGACCTGGGCGAACGTTTGTCAGAGCTGGAAAAAACAGGGCGTCTAAAACCGGGTCGTGACTTTGATGTGGTAACAGCCTCGTTTGATAAAAACGATACCCCTGAAACCCTGAAAAAATTTCGCAAATATGTGGGATTGGAACAAAATGTAGCTGATGGATGGACCTTTGCTGTGGCAAGCCCAGGCCAGAACATCAAGGATTTTACGGATCGATTTGATTACCGTTTTTTCTGGTCCGCACAGGACCGTACATTCTTCCATCCCACGGTTTATTTGGTCCTGTCGCCGGAAATGCGACTGGCCCGGATATTATACGCACATGACATTGACGTTAGCGATATTGAGCTGGCCGTCTTGGAATCACGCGAAGGCAATTTCAAACCCAGCGAGATCATCAATTATGCCGTCTCCTTATGCTACAGCTATAGCTACAAGGAAGGCAAATATGTTTTTAACATCCCCATGTTCGTCGGAATAGGCTCACTTATCCTTGGGGTAAGTGCCTTTGGAACAACAGTTCTGGTCTATAAACGGCGACAAAAGAAAAGGGAGGAGATCACATGAGAACGTATTTAAGGAAAGCCCTGCTGAGCGCCATTGGCGTTGGTGTGGCTATGCCTGCGTTCGCAGATGAAGAGGGGTCCGTTCGGAACCCCGCCGTCGATTGGGACATACTGTGGGCTGACATTATCAGCAGTATTACCTTTATTGGCGTTGTATTCAGTATTGCCGCGATTTGGATGTTGTTCAAATATCGCGCAAAAAGCGAAGATGAAGTTGGCCATGCGCCAAAACTTTCCAAAGCAGCAGCTTTGGGCTGGGTATTAATCCCCGCAGCCCTGTTTATGGCAGAAGATTTCTATCTGTCAGCAAAAGGCTGGGTACTGTGGAATGATTACCGTCGTATCCCGGATGAAGCACAGGAAATCCGCGTAACAGCGTATCAGTGGTACTGGGAATTCGATTACGGCGATGACATCGTGAGTGAAGAGCTGGTTCTTCCACAAGGTAAACCTGTTGTCTTGCGTATGACCTCTGAAGATGTGCTGCATTCATTCTATATTCCTGAATATCGCGTTAAGGAAGACGTGATGCCAGGCCGCGTGACCTATGTATGGTTCAACCCGGTGAATAAGGGTGAACATATCTACACCTGTACCGAATATTGCGGGACAGCACATGCGGAAATGGCAGCAAACATCCGTATCGTTGATCAGGAAGAATATGACGCCTGGTTTGCACAAACCAAGGAAGAAGCCAAGGCTGCTTCCGTTCAATCAAACACTCAAGGTTAGGAAAGGACGCGAAAGATAATGACAATGCAGACTTTCAAAGAGTGGTTTTTCACAACAGACCATAAGCGGATCGGGATCATGTATCTGGTCGGTTCCATGGCAGCCTTTGTGGTTGCCGGGCTTATGGCCCTGTTGATCCGTCTGGAACAGTCCAATCTTGGCCCGACCATTACGGATAACCCTAATGACTATAACGAATGGCTCTATTTCCATGGTGCGGCCATGGTACTGGCCTTCCTGATCCCAGGATTGACCGGATTTTTTGCCAACTACTTCCTGCCTTTGATGATCGGTGCACAAGACGTGGCTTTCCCACGGATTAACGCCTTTTCAATCTGGCTGTTTTACGGTGCGATTATTCTGGCGCTGTTAAGCTTTGTGATCCCTGATCCGCCAGACGTCATGTGGACGGGCTATCCGCCTTATTCCGTTGCGACGACGGGGAACACGGCCTTCTATGTCTTTACCGTGCACTTGCTGGGCTTTAGCTCAGTCCTTGGCGCAGTGAACTTCCTGGTGACTGTGATCTATATGCGCGCACCTGGCATGGGCTGGAACCAACTGAACGTCTTTACATGGACAACTGTTGCAGCTTTTGTTCTACAACTGGTCTTCATTCCTGTACTGGCTTCGGCTGTGACTATGTTGCTGTTTGACAAATATCTCGGCACCAGCTTCTTTAATCCGGAAGCGGGTGGGGATGTGCTGTTGTATCAGAACTTGTTCTGGTTCTACTCGCACCCGGCCGTATACGTTATCTTCCTGCCTGCTTGCGGTATCCTGTTTGAGATTTTCGCAACCATGTGTAAGAACCGTGTCTTTAACTATAAGGCATGTGTCTATGGCGGTATCTGGGGCATTGTTGGCATTTCCGGCTTTGTGTGGGTTCACCACCTTTATGTATCCGGTATGCCAGACTGGCTGCGGATCGGTCAAATGGTGACGACGCTGCTGATCTCGGTGCCTGTGGGGCTTATGGTGATGTCCATGTGGGGGACTCTCTATCGTGGTGCAATTACCTACAATACGGGCATGCTTTATGCGGCTTCCTGTCTCTTTCTGGTTCTGTCCGGTGGTTTGACAGGTATTCCGCTTGCCTTGACAGCGATTACCGTTCACCTGTCTGAAACATCCTTTGTGCATGCGCATTTCCACTTCATTATGGCGATGTTCTCTGCCTTTGCGATGTTTGCCGGGATTTATTATTGGTTCCCGAAAATGTTTGGCCGTTATGCTGATGGCCCGTGGGCGACAACAGGCTTTATCCTGAATATCGTCGGGGTACATGTGACCTTTATTCCGCTGTTTATCATCGGGGTTGAAGGTATGCCACGCCGTTATTGGGATTATCAGATGTTCCCGCAGTTTGAACCTTATCATCAGGTTGCAACAGTGGGTGCGTTTATGGTAGCTGCTGGTATGGCTGTTACGATCCTGAACTGGGTTGGCAGCGCGCTTAAAGGAAAGGTTGCACCGGAAAATCCATGGAAATCCTGTTCTATGGAATGGACCCACGCACCAAACTGCCCGCAGGCTGGTAATTTCCCGAACCCACCATCGGTTACGGACGAATGGTCCCCATATGGCTATGAAGACCGTGATGCCAATATGGCAGCAACAACTGATCCCGGGTTTCCCACAAATGCAAAGCCGGCTGAATGATTATGAATGAAGCAATGAGTGAAAAACCAAAACTTCCCTCTAAAGGTAAAATCGGCCTCATTCTGGCTGCGATTGCCCTGACGGCTTATGTCGGTGTTTATGTCCGGGTCTATTTCTTCGGACCATAAATATCTGCATTTAAACAAAGAAAAGCCTCTGTGTTCAAAAGGATACAGGGGCTTTTTGTATAGTGTCATTCCTGCGAAGGCAGGAATCTTTTAGTGAAACGAGATCCCTGCCTTCGCAGGGATGACGCAATCAATTCAGTCAAAATGACTTTCTTCTTTCTTCGGCATGAAGTTCTTTTTCTTCGCAACTTCCTCAGCTAGCAATTCCTTCTTGGATAATTTCCCAATCATAGTTTTTGGCAACTCATCCCTGAATTCGATTTCAGAAGGGCGTTCGATGGGAGAGAGATATTCATGCAGGAAAGCCTTTAATTCAGCTTCGCGTAATTTGCATCCCTCTTTCAGCTTCACAAAAGCTTTTGGCGCCTGACCTCGGTATTCATCTTCAATGCCAATCACGGTGACTTCTGCCACGTCGCGGTGCTGCATGATGGCTTCTTCTACATGACGGGGATAGACGTTATAGCCCCCACATAAAATTAAATCCTTGGCGCGATCGACTAAAAAAATATAACCATCGCCATCCATATAACCGATATCCCCGGTCTTCAGGCTTTTGTGATGAAAGGTTGCTTCGGTTGCACCTATACGGTGATAATACCCCTTCATTACTTGTGGCCCAATGATGCAAATCTCACCTTTTTTGCCCGGTTCAACCGCTTCATAAGGCGGCATCATGTCGCGCACAATAATTTGGGTGGAGGGCAGAGGGATACCGATGGATCCTTCCTTTGAAACCCCGCCAATAGGATTGCAGGTGGCAACAGGGGAACATTCGCTTAGGCCATATCCTTCCACAAGGCTACATCCTGTCAGTTCTTCAAACTCTGTGCGTGTTTTAAGGGGTAGGGGAGCACCGCCTGAAATACAGTAGCGGATGGAGGTCAGATCATAGTCCCTGATCTTTGGATGTTGGGAAATGGCGTTATAGATCGTTGGGACAGCAGGAAACAGTGTTGGTTTTTTCTCATTAATCAGGTCCAGCACTTCATCCAGTTCAAATCTGGGCACCATGATCAGTTCCATCCCTGATGCTATCCCCAAGTTAAGCACAACTGTCATGGCAAACACATGGAAGAAAGGCAGAACACACAGCATACGTTCCTGGCCTGGTGTCAGATCACACAACCAACCGCGCACCTGACGCAAGTTGGCAACAAGATTGGCATGGGTTAAGACGGCCCCTTTTGGGACGCCGGTTGTCCCGCCTGTATATTGAATGACCGCGATGTCATGGTCCGGATCAATCTCTACCGGGTCCGGCAAGCCGTCATTCTGAATAAGCTGATCGAAGGAATAATGTTGCAGGTCATGATCAAATTTGGTCAGTTCACTACGCTTAAAGATATTGAACAACACGCTTTTGACGGGGGGTAGAATATCGGTCATGGAACAGACAACAACCTTCTTAACGTCCGCCGCTTCCATCAGATGGGTCACCTTCGGATAAAGCTGTTTCAAATCCAGTGTGACCATGATTTCGGTCTCGCTATCCTGTGCTTGAAACTCCAGTTCTTTGCGCACATAAAGCGGATTGTAATTCACCACTGTCCCACCAGCTGTGAGGATGGCGTAATAGCAGATGACATAATAAGGACAATTGGGCAGGCACAGGCCGACCTTTACCCCCGCCTTTACCCCCAATAACTGAAAACCTTTAGCCGCACGCCCCACAAGGTCGCCAATTTCGGCGTAGGTATATTTCTTATCCAGAAAATCCAGACAGCCATGGTCTCCAAAATTGATCACTGCGTCTTCGAAAAAGGCGTGCAAGGGGCGGGGATCGACATTGATTTCATGAGGCACATTATCGGCGTAAGATGATAACCATGGTTTAGTCATTGTTCAGGCGCTCCTCTATCAAATCGATGAAATCAAAGATGTGCTGGCGGGTTTGTCCGATATTTTCAGTAATGATCCCATGGCGGGTGGAAGGTACCATATGAACCTTCGGCGTTGTCCCCACCATCTGTTCACGGATCAGATTAGCACTTTCAGGATTGACCACTTTTTCTTCATCGCCCTGGATCAGCCAGCTTGGGCAATTGATCCGTTGTAGGTTGTCTTCCATTTCTGCCACAAGCAGGCGCAGTTCATGAAGCGCACGTACCGGGATATGTTTGTAATTGATGTTGGGATGTTCTGACTCATTGATGATATAGGGCAATATACCTTCTTGGGCCGCAAGCCACTTTGCCAGGCGGTTGGCGTGATGGATCAAGGGCACAAACACCAGATTTGGATTACTGAATTTAAGCGGCGTGCTGACGGCGCAGATACCCGCCAACTTTTCGGGACGGTCTGCGGCAAAGCGAAGGGTCAGGGCACCACCTGTTGAAAATCCAACGATGGCGATATGGTCGGAACAACTGGATAGAATTTCATAGCCCCGTTTAACCGAACGCATCCAGTCCTGCCAGCTTCGATCGCGTAAATCACAGGGCGAGGTGCCATGACCTTCCAGTCGTGCACCATAGACCGTATGGCCCCGGTCCAGAAAATCATCACCCAGACCGCGCATTTCTGCGGGAGAAGCCAGAAAACCATGAAGCAACAAGACGGCTGTGCGTTTGGCCCGTGCTGGATCAGGTTGCAGGAAAAAGGGTCTCCCATCCTGCGTTGCCGTTTCTTGCTGGTTTATCTCATCAAATTCAGCTTTTGAAAACTGTTCTTTCGCCTGTTGATGGGCATGGAGTTCATCTTCATGGAAATAACGTGCCCATTGTTGCGGCTTCAGCGTTAACTGGTTACTGAGTGCACGTTCAAGGGCCGTATGCACGCCTTGAATGGAGGCACATTCATTGGCATAAACGCAGATTGGATTTTCCATACGGACAGAATGAAAGTCATGTTCTTCACGTAGCTTGGCCAGGAAAATGATCTGTTTATTTTCCACATTTAACAAGCCAGCTTTTTGTGAAGATTTCAGGAATTGCTTGAATTCAGGACAGCTTCCATCATGTATGCCGCGATAGGTGTCTGCCTTTAAGAGGGAGCGATGCAGGTAGATCCGGTTTTCATGACTGACATAACGCGCCATTAAATAGAGGATGCGCAGAAATTCTGACTGCACCATCCGCTCAATCCCCTGATCAATCAGATGGAGGATCAGAATAGACGCTAAATGAGATAGATTGATGGTCACCAGCCCATACATTTGATGCATGGATTGATCGCGCAAAGCTTCGGTTTTTTGTCGTAATGCCCGCGCGATGAATTTGTCGCGCAGGCTTTCTGTTACTGTCCCGATGTTGAAAAGTTCAGCCAGACTGCACATCCCGTTGGTGCATCTGGTGAGTATCAGTTTTTCCAGCCAGGAAAGATAAGTACCTGATTGAATAGGGTGCCCCATCCGGATATCCATATCAGTGTGTTTTAAAACGATATTTCCTTCGATTAATAGCTCTTCAGCATATTTGGGGGAAAGGTTGCCATTTAAGCGTTCCACACTGTCTTTCAGGAAATTATCGGTGATCCGGATCGGATAAAAAGTAATATTGCTGGGCACCAGTTGGGTGGGTTCTGAACATCGCTGGATCAGGGTATCAATGCTGTTTAACCCCAATTCTCTTGTGAAGTTTTCCAAAAGTTTATGATCCGTGGTGTTCAGGACGGCCTGTTTATAGATATCCAGCATTAAAGCAAGACGGGCTGCCCCTGTGTGATGTTTTCTGCGTTCTTCTGCACTGGGGGAGTAGACCGAATAATCCCCGGATGACGACATGATCTTCTTGTCTTTCACCATTCCACCTTCTGGGAAAATGATGATCTTGCGACCCTTTAGGATATCACGCGCAAGGAAGCTTAAAAGCCCCGGCATATCGTTGGGCACAGCGCCCACAGCATAGAGATAGTCGGTAAAACGATCGTTACCACCAAAGAATTCACTGGCAGCCACAGATCGGCAATAGGCCTTTTGTTCTTGATAAATCAGGTATTGGGGAATAAACGTTTCAAAACGTGCAAAATGATTGAACAGGAAGATATGGCCGCGTTCAACCTGATTGTCATCGGCATGGAGTTTGATATTAACGCCCAACATCCGTTTGACTGTCGAAAAGGCCCGAACAGACCAAGCGTATGTTTTTCTGTTTATTTTGGGCGGGCTGAAATGGTTCATCTCGCTCACCTTGCAATGGTTCCCCATAAATCTGATGTGGGGGCTGTTGGTAGAAAAACAACATATTTTTGAAAGAGATAGCCGTGAGTAAGCTTGCCTCACCCGAATTGAATTGGAAAGACGGAAAAACACCTGTTTCCGGGCGTTTTGATGACGTTTATTTCTCCGTTGATGATGGGATGGCGGAAACAGATTATGTCTTCGTCAAAGGCTGTGGCTTGCCAGAAGGGTTTGAAGGCAAGGATCACTTCGTTGTGGCCGAAACGGGCTTTGGCACTGGGTTGAACTTTCTTTCAACGTTAAAGGCCTGGCGCGAGAGTGGAACTGACTGCCAACTGCATTTTTACTCAGTTGAAGCTTATCCGCTAACCAAAGGTCAATTGAAACAGGCCTATCAGAATTTCAAAGGCCTTGAAGATGAAGCAGAACAGTTGATCTCGGTCTACCCGCAAATCACCCCCGGCTTTCACCACGTTCTGCTTGAAGGCGGCAAAGTTAAACTGACCCTGATGTTTGGCGAAGCTGCTGAGATGTTTTCACAGATGAATGGCAAGGTCGATGCCTGGTATCTGGACGGTTTCGCCCCTGCCAAAAACCCGGAAATGTGGCGCGCTGAAGTCTTTGAACAGATGGGGCGCCTGTCTGATAAAGGCACCGTTCTTTCAACCTTTACCGCAGCTGGCTTTGTGAAACGCGGGTTGATTGAAGTCGGTTTTGAGATGTGGAAACGCCCCGGCTATGGTCGCAAGCGTGAAAGCCTGCAAGGAAGTTTTCAAGGCGACTATACCAGATCTAAATTAGCTTGGTACGAGCGTTCTTATAAACCAAGTGGTAAAAAGAAAATCGCTGTCATCGGGGCAGGGGCTGCGGGCTGTATTGCGGCACAACGACTTGTGGCGGACGGCCATGAGGTCATCGTGTTTGAGAGAAACAGCCATGCAGGATCAGAAGGATCAGGCAATAAAATCGGCCTGTTAAATCCCAAGCTGTTTCTGTCGCAGGAAGGGGCGGATCGGTTTAATACGGTTGCCTATCTGCATGCGGTTCGGTTCTATGAACAGTTTGTCCAAACTCCCTGGCATGGTAAACGCGGCCTGTTTCAGATGGCCAAGGATGATGGGCAGGATGAAAAATTCAGAAAGCTGGTTGAGCTTGAAGTCCTCCCGAGCAACGAGATTTCTTATCTGGAAGCTGATGAGGCCTCAGAACGGCTGAAGATGAAAGTCGAACGCGGCGGAATCTGGTTTGAAAACAGTGGCTGTATCGAACCTTCCAAACTCTGCCAGATCGTGGCGGATACATTGAACGTCCGATATGATTGCGCCATCACCAAGATGGAACAATCGGATGATGGCTGGACACTTTATTCTGATGAAGAAATCGTTTTTGAAGGCGATTGCGTTATCATCACTACGGCCGGGGAAAACCAAGCGCTGAACACATATAGCGAGCTTCCCATGCAACCGCGTCGCGGTCAGGTCAGTTATGTAAAGGCCACAGAAGAAACAGAAAAACTGGAACATGCGCTGTCTTACGGTGGCTACATGCTGCCTGCTAAAGACGGTGTGCACGTGGTCGGTGCGAGCTTTGATTATTGGACCGATTTCTTTGATCACTCCTACAAGGATGTGAAAGAAGAAAGCCATGACTTTAACCTGCAGACTCTTTCCATCATCCGCAATATCGATGAGGTGGAAATCGTTGGGGGCAGGGCGAACGTTCGGGCCATGACGGCAGACCATTATCCGATGGTCGGGCCTGTTTTCTCGCAGGATTGGTACATCCAGGAATATCAAGGGATGAGCCACGGGCCCAAATATAAACAGTTTGCACCTGCTGAATATATCGACGGACTTTACACCATCTGTGGGCTTGGGGCACGTGGGGTGCAGACAGCGCCCTTGCTGGCCGATATCCTTTCATCCTATATTTCAGGAACACCGTGTCCGGTCGAAAATGCGGTTCGTGAATCTTTGCATCCGGCTCGTTTTCTGATGCGCAAAATTATCAAGGGAAAGCTATGACGCTGAAACCAACCGTTGTCTCACCCGCCACCATCAAAAGCCGTCGCCCTTTAAAGGACCGCAACATGCCTGCAAAGATGATGGTGATTGATTGCAAAAACGATACGCAGTGGAACGCCATTCACGCACTGGAAGTCAACGGTGTGGTTCTACGCCGACGTCCCATCCGTGCGATTGAAAGCTTTCTGGACGGGGCAACGGGTGAAGTTTTTGCAGAACATGAATTCGTCTGTGTCCAAAGCCGTCTACGCTCTGAGCTGAACAAACGATTGGTGCTGGCGAATGAAGAAGATGAGATGCGCCGCAAATTTTTGGTCAATGACATTACAAGCTGGGTGCGTGTCCTGATCCGTCAATCACGCTCACGCGATTTTCTCTTTAAGCTGAATTCACACCTGCCATCGGATTTCCATGCTGACCCTAACCAGTTAAAAATGCTGGTGACTTATCGCGCACAAAAAATCACATTTCGCCAACCCAAAGATAAGGACGAACGCGATTTTAGCCCCTATGGTGTGGCGTTATTTAGGGGGCAGGCCTATCCGACGCCTGTTGAATGGCGTGCAGAAACATCGTCAGATAAAGCCTTTTACCTGACGATTGAACCTGCCAGCCGACGCATGCGCCGCTGATTATTTCTTTTTGTAAAGCTCGTCCGGGGAAACGATTACATCTTCCACGACTTCAACCTTGCCATCACGTGCGGCCCATGAAAAACAGCTGCGACGGCCAGTGTGACAGGCAACGCCCGTCTGATTGACTTTGACAACCACGGTATCCAGGTCACAGTCGGTACGGAAATCAATCAGTTCCTGCTGCTGGCCGGAGCTTTCGCCCTTGCGCCACAATTGCGCGCGGGAACGGGAATAATAGCAGACACGACCTGTTGTCAGGGTTTCTGCCACGGCTTCCTTGTTCATCCAGGCCATCATAAGGATTTCACCCGTGTCATGCTGCTGTGCAATCGCCGGAATGAGGCCATCGCTATTGTATTGCAGCGCTTCAACGATATCTTGTGGGGTATCTGTCTTGGAACACATGGTAAAATCCATTAAAAAAGTGACTTATCGGGGGAACTGTTCTAATAGGACAAGAATGTTTTTGAAACAAGGTAAAAGACCATGGAACTTGCTTTTCAGGATATGGGCGATGGTGAACCCGTTGTCATCCTTCACGGACTGTTTGGTGCAGCAAAAAACTGGAATTCAATTGCCAAGCAAATGGCGCGCAGCTATCGCATATTGACAGTTGATTTGCGCAATCACGGATCAAGCCCGTGGACAGATTCCATGACCTACGTGGAAATGGCAGAGGATCTTGTTGCATTTCTGGATCAACGCGGATTGGACAAAGCCCATATCGTCGGCCATTCCATGGGCGGCAAAGCAGCCATGACCCTGGCGTTAAAAGCACCAGAACGGGTTAAAAGCCTGGTGGTTGCAGATATTGCGCCTGTTAAATACCCCAACATGGTCTTTAAATCTTATGTTGATAAACTTTTGTCGGTAGACCTTTCATCTGTGTCGCGTCGCGCCGAGGTCGATCCGTTGATTTCGGATGTGATTGATAATCCGGGCGTGCGTGCGTTTTTGTTAGGGAACCTTGAAACAACATCAGAAGGTTTGCGATGGCAGGTAAACCTTGAAACGCTGGGGAACGAGATGGATAAGATCGCAGGCGTCCCAGCTTTGCGTGTTGATGCAAAATACGAAGGCGAAACCTTGTTCATCAATGGCGCAAATTCTGATTATATTCAACGCAGCCACCATCAATTAATCAAGCATCTCTTCCCGAATGTGGACTTTCATGAAATCGCTGATGCAGGCCACTGGGTTCATGCCGAAAAGCCCCATGATTTCATGAATGCATTAAAAGACTTTCTGCCATGAGTGATGATCTGAACACCCTCTATAGACAGTATGTATCCGGCCTTGAAGGGAAGGGCTTGAAGCGATCTTTGCGTACCGTTGGTCCGTCCAAAGATGGACGCACTGTCCTTGAGGGACGCGAGATTATCAATTTTTCGTCCAACAATTATATGGGGCTGGCGCAACATCCGTTTTTGATGGAACGCGCCAAACAATGGACGCAAGATTGGGGCACAGGCTCCATGGCGTCACGTCTTGTTTGTGGGACGATGGAACTGCATGAACGGGTGGAACAGCGCTTGATTGAAGCAAAGGGTGGAGAAGCAGCCCTGATCTTTAATTCTGGCTTTCAAGCGAATTCCGCCATTCTCGCCAGCCTGTTTGATAAAGAGGTCTTGGGTGAAGAAGCACTCGTTTTCTGTGACCGCCTAAATCATGCCAGCATGCATCATGGGCTGAAAGCAGGCGGCATCCGCCAGATCCGCTATCGCCATAATGATCTTGATCACCTTTGTGACTTGCTGGAAAAAAACAAGGATAAACCCGGGCAGCGGTTCATCCTGACAGAAAGTGTCTTCAGCATGGATGGTGACCGTAGTGATGTCGATGCGTTGATTGAGATAGCTCAACGTTACAACGCTAAACTTTATATCGACGAAGCCCATGCCACAGGTGTGTTGGGCGAACATGGCTATGGGCTATGCGCAGGCAAAAATGTTTCGTTTAAGATGGGGACCTTTTCCAAGGCGCTTGGTGGGTTCGGTGCTTATCTGGTCTGTTCAAAAGCAGCCAAGGATTATCTGATCAACCGATGTGCAGGGATGATTTATTCTACATCCTTGCCACCTGCTGTTCTAGGCGCAATGGATGCAGCGCTTGAATTGGTGCCTAGTCTGGATGAGGTGCGCGAAAGGTTGCTTGCGAATGCCGAAAGGGCGAGGGCAAGCTTTATCCAAAGTGGGTTTGATGTGGGTGATTCATCCACACAGATTATCCCGTTGATGGTTGGGGAAGAGGAAAAGACATTGCAAATGGCAAAGGCGCTTGAGGCGGAAAACATCCTCGGCATCGCCATTCGCCCGCCGACCGTTCCCAAAGGGACGAGCCGCATTCGCTTTGCGCTAACAGCTGCGCACCATGATGAAGATATTGATCACCTGTGCGATGTAATTCGGACGTTCGGCAATGGCTAAGCTTGTTTTTGTGCATGGCTGGGGGTTCGATCCCTCCTTCTGGGACGAAATAATCCCTGCTTTTTGCGATCATGATGTCCAATGCATTGATCTTGGTTTTTATGGCAATGAAAAAACAGATTTACCCGATGAAGCGGTCTATATCACTCATTCTATGGGGCTTGCCTGGGTATTGCAAAATGCCAATCAGATCAATGGGCTGATTGCAATCAACGGATTCACCAAATTTTGTCAGGCTGATGATTGGCCCGCTGGTGTACCAGAGCGCATGCTGACCCGTATGATCCGACAATTTGACAAAGCACCGGATGCGGTCTGGGCGCAATTTATGACAAACAGTGGTGTTAATGATCCGGTCTGGTCGGACACAGCTGATATCCAGGGCATGAAGGAAGGCCTGGCATGCCTTTTGAACTGGGATGTTCGTGATCTCTATACCTCATTGCAGTGCCCCAAAATGATCCTGTCATCAAGAAATGATCAGATTGTGCCGGAAAAATTATCACTTGCGGCTTTCCCTGAAGACATCATCTGGTATAAAGAGGCAAATCACGTGCTTGTGCTAAATCAGGCCGGGGAAACGATCCGTCATATTCAAAGATTTCTGGATAGCTTGTAAGTGAACAAATCCTACATAAAACATTCCTTTGGGAATGCGGCGCAGACCTATGACCAGCAGGCACCTGTCCAAAAATGGACAGCGGGTTTTTTGGCCGATTACGTGCGCGACTTGAATTTAGGCGTTGATATCGACTGCCTTGAAATCGGTTGTGGCACGGGGTTTCTGACACAGGAAATGGTCGATCTGTTCCCCAAAGCCAAATGGATGATAACTGATCTTTCCGATCAAATGATTGCAACCTGCCGTGATCGCATTGGTGATGGGGTGACTTATCAGCAAATGGATGGCGAATTCCCAAACATTGAAGGCAAGTTTGACCTGATCGTCACCAGCCTGGCTGTACAGTGGTTTAGTGATTTGGAGGCTGGCCTTGGCCGACTTGCAGGGCTTCTAAAACCGGGCGGGCATCTGGTCTTTACCACCCTGGGCAAAGACAGTTTCTGTGAATGGCGTGATCTGCTTGTAAAAGAGGGGCAGCCTGTGGGTTTACATGACTACCCAGATTTGAACACAATTTTATCTTATCAGTTCAATGACTGTGCTGCGGTGATGCAGTCGCATGCGAAAAAACAGAATTATGAAAATGGTCTGGCTTTTTTGCGTGCCTTGAAACTGATCGGTGCACAGGCACCACGCAAAGGCTACAGCCCTATGGGACCTGCGGCCCTAAAGAAGGTGCTGGCAAAGCTGGAAGATAAGACGGACTGTTCGATGACATATGAAATTCTGATCGGTGACGTCCATAAAGGAATGAATATATGACCACCTATTTCGTAACCGGGACAGATACGGACGTTGGAAAGACCGTCGTTTCCACACTTCTTGTACGTCAGTTGAATGCCTATTACTGGAAACCGGTGCAAAGTGGCACAAACGATATTGAAGATAAAAATGAAGTTCAGCGCTTGGGCGGAATTTCAGATGATCGCATTCTGCCTTGTGGGTATGAACTGACAGAGCCATTATCTCCGCACGAGGCTGCCCGTATCGATGGTGTGGAAATCGATCTAAACAAGATCGAAAAACCATCCGTAGATGGTGACTTGGTGATCGAAGGGGCAGGGGGTGTTCTTGTTCCCTTAAATGACGATACTATGATCATTGACTTGATTGAAAAGATGGATTGCGAAGCCATTGTAGTAGCCCGCAGTGGTCTTGGTACGATCAATCACACCTTGCTGACCCTTAAGGCTTTGCGTGATCGCAATATTGCCATCAAAGGTGTTGTCTTGAATGGTCCTTTGAATGAGAAAAACAAAAAGGCCATTGAACAATTCGGTCAGGTGCGTATTGTAGGGGAAATCCCGTATATAGAAGACGGGGACTTTAAAAAGTTAGAACATGCTATTTTTGATTTATAGTCAGATTTAGTGTTAAATTGTCGATACCGAATAAAGCTACGTAAGGGATAAGGGTAAATGAAATTTCTGTTGGCAGATGACCATGGTCTTTTCCGCGAAGGGATCAAGCTCATTTTCAATAAACTTCAACCCGATATTGAAGTTGTGGAAACAGAAAACCTGCCTGATACCGAAAAGCTGCTAAACAGCGACGTAGCCTTCGACATCATTCTGCTGGACCTGAAAATGCCGGGTGTGCATGGTCTGGATAGCGTCGAAAAAGTCGTCAAGCTAGCTAAAAATCAGCCTGTCGTGGTTATGTCTGGCGCATATCGTCGTGCCGATGTTTTGTCCTGCATTGAAAAAGGTGCTTCCGGCTTTATCCCGAAAACCCTTGGGGGACAGGCCATGATTAACGCGATTAATCTGGTTTTGAACGGTGAAAAGTTCATCCCGTCTGTGATCTGTTCTACTGACGCAGAAGAAGAACAGGCTGATGAAACCGATATGTCCCTGTTCAATGATCTGACAGCGCGCGAACGCGAAGTGTTGAAATATCTTGTTGAAGGTCATTCCAACAAGGTGATCGCGAATATTCTGGAACTACAGGAAGTGACCGTGCGTGCGCACTTAAAAGGCGTTTTTCGCAAACTGGGTGTTTCCAGCCGAACGCAAGCTGTTGGTTTGTCTCTAAGACGCGGCTTTAAAGGCTAAGTGCCTGATTAATTGCTTCCAGAATCTGATTTTTATTTACAGGCTTTCTCAGTGCGAGAAGGGCACCCGCTTCCAGGGCTTCTTCTGACATATTCTGCTGACCAACGCGCGCCCCACCGGTTAGAGAAATGATAGGTGTTTCAATACCTGCATTTCGGATGTTGCGAATAAAGAGAACACCATCCATTTCCGGCATGACCAGATCAGTCAGGATAATGTCGAATGTTTCATTTTGACAAATTGCCAATGCTTTGATCGCTGACGGAGATTCCATAACGTTAAACCCGCTTCTCTCCAACACCATTACCAAAGCGTCACGCACCAGGTCTTCATCATCAATAATCAATACTTTTGTGTTCGTCATGATTTAATCTCTACCTCCAGCGGAAGATAAATTGAGATGCACGCGCCACTGTCTTTGATATTTTTCGCTTCGACAAAACCACCATGTTGAGTGGCGATCCGTTCCACAACTGATAAGCCAAGGCCAGAGCCATCGGTTTGAGTTTTGGTTGTAAAGAACGGGTCAAAAATTTCATCGATATACCTCATATCAATGCCGGGGCCGTCGTCTGTTACACTTATTCTTACATAGCGACCTTCCGGGATTTCATGACGCCGGATCAATGATGACTTTTCATCAATATCAAATGCTTCGGTTTTAAAGACAATCTTACCATTTTGCTCACCAATGGCCTGTGCGGCATTGGTTCCCACGTTCATAACAATCTGGTGAATTTGATCAGGGTCAGCCATACATCGAAAGGTGTCATCACTATAGATTTCATCAATCACAATCGTATGAGGGACGGATGAACGCAAAAGCTCCAGTGTTTCATTGATCTCATGACGCAAATCCAACAGAAGAAAGCTGCTTTCTTCCGGTTTTGTATAGTCCAGAATACGCCCGACCAGACGACGTGCGCGTTGAGCTGCCTGATTGATGTTGTTCAGGTTCTTTTTTAGAAACGGGTCATCTTCTGCATCTTCCATCAAAACTTCACTGACGAGAAGAATAGGGGAGAGCAGATTGTTAAAATCATGGGCAAGACTGCCCGCCAACTGGCCCATCAATTCCCGCTTCTGAGCCTGATAGAGCTGCTTTTGCAGTTGAAGACGATCTTCTTCACCTTCACGCACATCCGTTAAATCATAAGCCGTGACGATATAGCGTAGATTATTTTGTTCTTCATATCGTGCCACGTTAAACCCGGTGGGATGAAGCTGACCATCCTTGGCCGTCAGATATCCCTCCATATGCATGGAAGAACGCTTGGGCGTCTTGTTTAGAAGATCAATCGGGCTGACATCCAGGTCAAAATCCGCCACATCTAGAAATGTCGCATTTAAAATTTCTGATCTTTTCATCTGCAGGGTTTCACAGATTTTTGGATTTGCGGCCAGAATGACATTCTGTTCATCCACCAACAAAATACCTTCGCGGGCTTCGTCCACCAGACTGCGATAACGTTGTTCACTGCGTTTAAGGGCATTTTGCGCCTTATGCTGGATACTGACATCATGCAGAATAACCACAAGCATTTGTTCTGAGGCAATATCGACCGGACGGCCTGTGACTTCCACGATTGTACATTTATTGTTTTTACCGACGACGGTGCTTTCAACCAATTCAGTCTGACCCCACAACATAGCCTGATAATGCCCCATCATGGCTTCCAGCATGCCGGGTTCGTGAATGTTATCAACGCTCAGTTGGGAAATTTCATCCTCTGTCGTTTCCAAAATCTCTGCTGCTTTTGCGTTGCCTTCCAGGATTTGTCCTTCCTGAGAAATCAGAATGATGGCGTCCCCCGCACTGGCCATAACGCCCCGGTATTTCGCCAGTGTATCCAGCAGAGATTCCCGTTCTGCGGAATCAATTGAAATATCCTGGATATATCCTTTGATTTTCCCGGTATTATCCATCGCATTGGCCATCAACAGGATGGGGATTTCACGACCGCGCGCTGAAAGGATTTTACATCGCGTTCGGATAGACGGACCGTCCCGGGTGAGGTCGTCAATTAACGAATTAATGCGGCCTTGATCAACTGGATGAATAAAGCTGATCAGTTTCTGAAAAGTAATTGGCTTACCAAATTCCTTGATTTCAAATATTTTTAAAATCTGATCTGACCACCAAAATTCGCCATTCTCAACATCCCATTCAAAGCTGCCAATCTGTGCGTACTCTTCAAGATGCGCATGACGTCGTTGAAGAAGGGAAAGCGCATAGTCATCTCGTAAATCAGAGGTAGTGTGATTGTTTGGCTTCTTATTCATATGAATGATTTTTTGGGACAATTAAAAATAAACACAATTATTTTGCAGAAATACGTATCTCTTACTTGGCGGTCTTGAATTCACAGTGTAGCTTATAGAAAAAGGTCACGAAAGGGCACTTATATGATTTTCCGGTTTACTCCGGTTGTTTTATTCTTCTTCTTAGGCGCGTTGATAAGCGTTGGCAGTTTTTTGCTTTGGACGTCTTATCGAAATGCAGACAATGCCCTTCAGTTTGAGCAACTCCTTCTTCTCGAACAAACCCACGAATTAGCAGAACAACACTTTAATTATCGGCTGCGTGAAAGCCAACGCATGCTGGAGATTTTGGCTTCCTCAAAGAATGGGGAAGATCAGCTTTTCTCCAATGATACTTTGCAAGATATGGCTTGGGATTTCGTCGTTACCCTTAAAAAGCCGATCAATGAAGACCCCACAGTAACAAACACTTATGGCTTCATCACGGATCAGATTGAAGTCCTCCTTCCGCTCAATAAACGCTGGGTATTGGAAGAAACCAAGCGTGGTCCAAGCCTGAGCTATCAGTTCCAGACCACCTACGAAGAAAATGGGTCGGTCAAAGGTGTGCAGATATTCAAGGCTGGTATCTATCTAAAAAACAACAGCCCACTTTTAAGCGAGATGCGCACAGCCAGCCGGGCGAATTCACATCAGTTGGTTCTTAACAAAAAGTCAATTGGTGCTTCTACTTCCCTGGAACCAGGCGTCAAAAAAGTTAATGAACAGACGCTAAAGTCATTAAGCCCGGTCTTTTCGAGCGATGAGCATCCTTACAGTGGGGACGCACGCCCACTTCGAATTAAAAATGGCCCAAAAGAGCTGATGCTGATTTCTGTGATCAATTCCCAAGGGGTTGAGAGCTTTGGAGAATCTTTTGAAGATTCGATCTTGTTTGGTACCCAGTTTGTTTTGTTTATCGGTTTGGTTGGCACCCTGATATTTCGTCAAATCACACAACGTTCCCTGAATAACCTTTTGAGCTTTGCCAAATCCGTCCGTTCGGGGGAAAGGCAGGTAGATTACAAAGCAGGCGCAATAGAAGAATTTAATGATGTTGGCAATGTCATGACAGACATGATCGATCATTTGTCTGAGCAGGCCAAATATATCACTGATCTGGTGGAATCAACAAATACGCCAACCTTCGCCTGGAATGAACGCGACGAAATTACGCTTTATAATAAGCGGGCAGCAGAGATATTTGGCGACAATGCGACTCTGTTACAAATTCATGCCTTTTTTAGAAAGCAGAATAACCTTCAGGTCATTCAGGCCATTGAACAAACAAAGTCCGGTAAGAATGTCAGTTCGCTTGAAACTATCCTGACTATTTCCGGGCGTTCCAAACATATCATTTGGAACATGTCAGCTTTGCATGATCGCAGTGGTAGACTCATTGGCGGTATCGCACAAGGGCAAGACGTTACAGACCGTCGCCTGGCTGAACGTCGCCTGCGTCTTTCTACAAAAGTGTTCGACAGCACGGTTGAAGCCATCATGATCACGGACGATAAAGGCGACATCATTGATGTGAACACCGCCTTTAGTGACATCACCGGGTATGCTCGCGAAGAAGTGATCGGGCAAAATCCACGCATGATGAAGTCCGGTCGCCATTCGACTGAGTTTTATCAGAACATGTGGCGTGATCTGAATGAAAACGGCCTGTGGCGGGGCGAAATTTGGGATCGTCGTAAAAACGGTGATGAATTTCCCAAGATGCTTTCCATTAGTGCATCCAGAAATGAGAGTGGCCGCGTAACCAACTATGTTGCTGTTTTCTCTGACATCACCAGCACCAAAGAGAATGAACATAAGCTGGAACAGTTGGCTCATTTTGACCCGTTGACTGGCTTGCCGAACCGCGTTCTGTTTCAGGATCGTCTTTATACATCACTCGCCAGATCAAAACGCGACAAGGAACATATGGCCGTCCTGTTTGTTGATCTGGATCGCTTTAAGCAGGTGAATGACTCCCTTGGGCATAGGGTAGGGGACTTGTTGTTAAAAGAAGTTTCCAAACGCCTGCAAACCAGCGTGCGTGAAATTGATACGGTTGCTCGTCTTTCCGGGGATGAATTCACTGTTATTCTAACTGACATTACATCAGGCGAGGATATTGAGATCGTCGCATCACGGATCGTGAAATCTGTTGGTGCACCTTATTTCTTTGAAGGGCATGAACTGTTTATTTCTGCCAGTGTAGGGATTGCGGTTTATCCAACAGATGGCGACAGCAGTGCCGATTTACTGCGAAATGCCGATGTAGCCATGTATCACGCCAAGGAAAAAGGCCGCAATAATTATCAGTTCTTCGACGTAGCGATGAACGATCAGGTTCAAAACCAACTGTCGCTGGCGAATCAACTGCGTATGGCATTGAACAAAAATATGATTACGCCCCATTATCAGTTGAAAGTCGATTGTTCGACCGGAAAACCTGTTGGGTTGGAAGCGCTTGCCCGTTGGACTGATGATTTTGGTAAACAGATTTCACCTGTCGAATTTATTGCCTGTGCAGAAGAAAATGGACTGATTGTTCGTCTTGGGACCTCCATCATCCGTCAAACCTGCGTGCAGGCGCGGATGTGGCAGGATATGCAGTTTGACTTTGGCTCCGTTGCCATCAACCTGTCGGCACAGCAATTCCGTGATCGCAACCTGATCAACGATATTCGTGAAGCCATGAGTGATAATCGCGTCTCACCTGACTTACTGGAAGTGGAAGTCACCGAAAATATGATGATGGAAGATGTGGAAGGTGCCATTCAAATCTTGAATGACCTAAAAGAAATGGGCTTGAAGATCTCTATTGATGATTTCGGGACAGGCTATTCGTCGTTGAACTATTTGAAACGCTTCCCTGTTGATACATTGAAGATTGACCGCTCCTTTGTGCGTGATCTTAAGCCGGGTAATGACGATGCCGCGATTGTTTCTGCTATCGTGTCCATGGCGCATGAACTTGGTATCGATATTGTGGCAGAAGGGGTGGAGAATATGGAGCAGGTGGAATTCCTCAAATCCATTGATTGTACCATTGTGCAGGGCTTCCTATATGCAAAACCATGTCATGGCGGAAAAGTGCCTTTGATGTGGACACACGTGGAAGACAACTTTTCATAATTCTTGCGCATCAGCGTCACAAAACTGTAACGAAAGTGACATATAGTGCCGCACCATCGCAAAATTAAAGCTTAAGAGTATTCACAGTGTTGTTTCGCAAGAAAAAAACCGTTCCTCTTCAAAGGGTTCAGGAAAAAAAGGAGTCTTCTGCCATTGATGACAGTGGGGCCGTCATCGCCGCTTTGGCAGATCCAACCCTGATCCTGAATAACGAAAGAGTTGTAAAGCATGCAAATCAGGCTGCCTTAAATCTGTTTGGGCGCGTTCTGATTGGAAGAAATATCGTTCAATGTCTGCGACAACCCCATGTGATTGATGCAGTGGAAAAAGTTTTTGCGAGCAAAATGGACTGGGTTGGCGAAGTCAAATTCCCGGCACCCGTTCAACGTCATCTCAGCCTACATGTCGCGTTGATCGGCGACGGGGAAGGGGTGGTTTTAACAGTGCGTGATACAACGATCGTAAAACGTACAGAAGAAATGCATTCTGACTTTGTGGCGAACGTCAGCCATGAACTTCGCTCTCCCTTATCCGCCCTGATGGGCTTCATTGAAACACTGCAGGGTCCGGCACAGGATGACCGTGAAGCACGGGAACGTTTCCTTGGGATTATGATCCAGGAAGCCAACCGGATGGCGCGTCTTATTGATGACCTGCTTTCCCTGTCACGCGTTCAGATACAGGAACATGTCGCCCCAGATGATGATGTGAACCTGACCGTCGTATTGCAAAACATCGTAGACATTTTGTCCTTAAAGGCTGAAAATCGTCAGATGAAGCTGCATCTGAATGTGACAAATAATCAGGAATATTGGGTGCAGGGTGATACAGACCAAATCACACAGGTCTTTCAAAACCTGATAGACAACGCGATTAAATACGGCAAAAAAGACACGGTTGTTGAAATTGATGTCAAAACGCTGGATCGTATGCCGGACCGCAACGTGCCTGCCATCGCAGTTGATGTACGCGATTACGGCGAAGGGATCGAGGAAGAACACATCCCGCGTCTGACTGAACGCTTTTACCGTATTGATAAAGCCCGTTCGCGCACATTGGGCGGGACCGGACTTGGTTTAGCAATTGTGAAACATATTATTGCACGTCACCGTGGCCGCCTGCATGTAGAAAGTAAAGTGGGGCTGGGGTCTATCTTTACTGTGATCCTGCCTGCAAAAAATTAGGTTAAAATCAGTCGCTGTCATCAAACTGTAACACTTCCGTCATAAAACTGTTTTGGACAAAAACTAGGTTGTTCGCACAGGAAAGAGGCAAAACGTCATTTCCTAACGAAACACCGTTTCACGTTTTTATTTATTTTGGAGATACTCCTTATGAGCATTAAGAAGACGCTTGCTGTAGCAGCTTTCGCTTCTGTTGTAGCCGCTGGCGCTGCTGAAGCACGCGATCAAATTCGTATCGTTGGTTCTTCTACTGTATATCCTTTCGCAACTTCTGTTGCTGAAACTTTCGGTAAAAGCACCAGCTTCAAAACGCCTGTTATCGAATCTACTGGTTCTGGCGGCGGTTTTAAGCTGTTCTGTGCTGGTGTTGGTGAAGAACACCCAGATATCACAAATGCCTCTCGCGCTGTGAAAAAATCTGAAATCGAACGTTGTGCTAAAAACGGCGTAGACAAAATCACTGAAGTAAAAGTTGGTTACGACGGTATCGTTCTTGCAAACTCTAAAAAAGGCAAGCAACTGACTATCACTCGTAAGCAGATTTTCCTGGCTCTGGCTAAAGACGTGCCAAACGCTGAAGGCAAACTGGTTCCAAACCCTAACCAGAAATGGTCTGACATTGATCCTTCTCTGCCAGCAACTAAAATCGAAGTTCTCGGCCCACCACCAACCTCTGGTACACGTGATGCATTCGCTGAACTGGCTCTCGAAGGTGGTTGTAAGAAATTCCCAGCAATCAAAGCTCTGAAAAAGGGCGATGAGAAAATGGGCATCAAAAAAGACAAGAAACGCTACAAAGCGATCTGTCACTCTGTTCGTGAAGACGGCGCATACATCGACGCTGGTGAGAACGACAACCTGATCATCCAGAAACTGAACGCTAACCCTAACGCTTTCGGCGTGTTCGGTTTCTCCTTCCTAGACCAAAACTCTGACTCAGTTCAAGGTTCTGTAATCGACGGCAAACTGCCTGAGTTCGAACTGATCGCTGATGGTTCTTACCCTGTATCTCGTCCTCTGTTCTTCTACGTGAAGAACGCTCACATCGGTCAAGTACCAGGCATCCTGGAATACCTGGCTGAGTTCACAGCTGACAAAGCTTGGGGCGACGAAGGTTACCTGACAGACAAAGGTCTGATCCCAATGCCACAAGAAGAACGCGCTAAATACAAAGCGTCTGTAAAAGCACTGGGTGCTGGCAGCTAAGCCAATTGTTGAGGAAGCGGCGGTCTTCAAAAGCCGCCGCTTTTTCGCGTTTAAATCCTTTTTTTTAAGAAGTTGTGACAGCATACATGCAAACCACGATTTTTACATTTACCGTCCTGCTTTTAGCCCTGATCGGCTATTATATGGGACGTTCGCGCGCTGTAAGTACAGTGGGCGGAGATATTCGTAAATTACACTCTCTTCCACGCCACTATGGATATTTTGTTGCCATCTGGTGTGGCGTTCCAGCCTTGGTTCTTTGTATCCTTTGGCTGGCGTTTGAGCCACAAATTGTAAACTCACTTGTCCTAAGCGGCGTGCCGAATATTCCGGCTGACGCATCAAGTGCAAAGATCGCCCGTATCTTAAGCGATATTAAGTTCCTCGCCATCAATGGCACAGGCGCTGCTGCGAGTGATCCGGCGATGGTTGCTGCTGCTGAACATTATAATCATCTAAAAAATGTCGGAACGGCGTCTTTGGCTGTTGCGATCATCGCATTCTCCATTCTGGGGCTTGTTATTGGTAACCGTCGCGTTGGCCAAGACTTAAAAGCGCGTAACCAAGTGGAAAGCATGATCCGCTACGTGTTACTGGCGTGCTCAATCGTTGCTATTTTGACAACGATCGGCATTGTAGCTTCCTTGCTATTCGAAGCCATTCGGTTCTTCGGCAAAGTTCCTTTCACCGACTTCCTGTTCGGTCTGGAATGGAGCCCACAAATCGCGCTGCGTAAAGACCAGGTAGCAAGCCAAGGGTCCTTCGGTGCGGTGCCAATTTTTGCGGGTACCATGCTGATCTCTTTCATTGCCATGTGTGTGGCGGTGCCAATCGGTTTGCTGTCAGCCATTTACATGTCGGAATACGCAAGCCCGAAGGTTCGCGCGTTTGGTAAGCCAATGCTGGAAATTCTGGCGGGTATCCCAACCGTGGTATATGGCTTCTTCGCTGCATTGGTTGTGGCACCAACGATTCGAAATTTGGGGGATAGCTGGGGTCTGGAAGTTTCTTCTGAAAGTGCACTGGCAGCCGGTCTGGTTATGGGAATCATGATCATCCCATTCGTGTCTTCCCTTTCTGATGACGTTATCCGTGCGGTGCCACAGGCCCTGCGTGATGGATCATATGCCTTGGGTGGGACGAAATCTGAAACCGTGACACAGGTTATCCTGCCTGCCGCACTGCCCGGTATTGTCGGTGGTGTGATGCTGGCGATTTCGCGTGCCATCGGTGAAACCATGATTGTGGTGATGGCTGCAGGTTTGACCGCAAACCTGACCGCAAACCCATTGCAGGCTGTAACCACTGCGACTGTACAAATGGTAACCTTGTTGGTTGGTGACCAGGAATTTGACAGCCCCAAAACACTGGCGGCCTTCGCCCTTGGTCTGGTGCTGTTCTGCGTAACTTTGTGTTTAAACGTTGTCGCCCTGCGCGTCGTTGCAAAATACCGAGAAAAATATGACTGAGTTAAAAGAATCAATGAAAAAGGCGCATGCCCGTTTGAAAAAACGCCATGCTGCAGAAGCCCGCTTCAAAGCCCTTGGGATCGGTGCGCTTTGCTTCGCCTTCATGTGTGTGGTGATGCTTTTCTCAAGCATTATTTCCAACGGGTATACGGGTTTTCGTCAAACCTACGTTCAGATGGATTTCTATCTGGATGAGTCTGTCATCGACCCGGAAGGCAAGCGTGAAGAGACCGCTTTGCGTCATGCAAACTATTCTGCCATCGTAAAAGCGTCCCTTCGTGAAATGTTCCCGGATGTAAAGAAACGCCGTGACAAACGTACACTTTATGGTCTGGTGAGTTCCAGTGCTGGCTATGACCTGCGTGACCTGGTTGTTTCAAATCCGAGCCTGATCGGTACCAAACAGACCGTTTGGGTGATGACTTCTGATGAAGTGGATATGCTGGTCAAAGACGTATTTAAACGTGACGAAGATGAAAGCACACGTCCGATTTCCAATATGGAAATTGCCTGGGTTGAAAAGTTTGAAAACGAAAACCGTGTTGAAACACGCTTTAATACAAACTTCTTCACAGCAGGGGACTCACGGGAACCAGAACAAGCGGGTATTCGTGGTGCTCTGGTTGGTTCTGCCTTAACCATGCTGGTGACGCTGGTTCTGTCCTTCCCGGTTGGGGTGGCTGCGGCCATCTATCTGGAAGAGTTTGCACCAAAAAACAAATTTACCCATATCGTTGAAGTCAACATCAACAACTTGGCCGCTGTTCCATCGATTGTATTTGGTCTGTTGGGGCTGGCGATCTTCCTGAACTTGTTCGGGATGCCGCGATCAGCACCTGTTGCCGGGGGCTTTGTACTCGCCCTGATGACTTTGCCGACAATTATTATTGCATCACGCGCTGCCCTTAAATCCATCCCGCCTTCCATCATGGAAGCAGCGATCGGGGTAGGGGCATCAAAGATGCAGGCTGTATTCCACCACCAGCTGCCACTGGCACTGCCAGGCATCCTTACAGGTACCATCATTGGTATGGCGCAGGCCCTTGGTGAAACAGCACCCCTTCTTATGATTGGTATGGTGGCTTTTATCGCCGACGTACCAGGCACGCCGTTTGACCCTGCAACAGTGTTACCGGTTCAGGTTTATCTTTGGGCAGATAGCCCAGAACGTGCCTTTGTAGAAAAGACTTCTGCTGCTATTATGGTGTTGCTGGGCTTCCTCATCACTATGAACGCCTTGGCGGTCCTTCTGCGTAAAAAGTTAGAACGACGTTGGTAATAATGGAAACGAAAGCTATGAAACCAATGACTAAAGAGAATGCAATTGATATCGACAACACTGTTAATATCAATAACGAGATGACTAAGCCTGAAGTAACTTCCCTGGAAATTCCAGCAGACGAAGTCAAAATCAAAGCAGAAGACGTCCGCGTTAAATATGGTGAAAAAGAAGCTTTGTTCGGGATCAACCTTGATATTCCGAAAAGTAAAGTAACCTCCTTCATCGGCCCGTCTGGTTGTGGTAAGTCAACCTTCCTGCGTTGCCTGAACCGTATGAATGACACAATCGATGGCTGTTCTGTTTCTGGTCAAATTCACATGGACGGTGTTGATATCCTGTCCAAACAAGTTGACACAGTTTTGCTGCGCGCTCAGATCGGTATGGTTTTCCAAAAGCCAAACCCGTTCCCGAAATCCATTTATGACAACGTAGCTTACGGACCGCGTTTGCATGGGATCGGCAATTCTAAATCCGAAATGGATGAAATTGTTGAAACCAGCCTGGAAAAAGTTGGTCTTCTTAAAGAGGTCAAAGACCGCTTGCTGGAGCCTGGTACAGGCCTTTCCGGTGGTCAGCAACAGCGTCTGTGTATCGCACGCGCTATTGCCGTTGACCCGGAAGTTCTGCTGATGGATGAACCCTGTTCTGCCCTTGATCCGATTGCGACAGCAAAGATTGAGGAACTGATCGACGAACTGCGTGGGTCTTACACCATCGTCATCGTGACGCACTCCATGCAGCAAGCTGCCCGTGTTTCTCAACAAACTGCTTTCTTCCACCTGGGTAACCTCGTGGAATATGGCGAAACAGAACAAATCTTTACTTCACCACAGGATGAGCGCACCAAAGGCTACATCACTGGTCGTTTCGGATAAGGTTGATAAATGAATACCGTAGAACATACAGTTAAATCTTACGATTCTGAACTGACACACCTGGATAATGCAATTGCCCGTATGGGCGGTTTGTCTGAATCTCTACTTGGTCGTTCTTCAGAAGCACTGGTAAAACGCGATACAGCATTGGCGGCTGATGTCATCCACGATGACATTAAGGTCGATGAGCTGGAAATGGAAATTAATTCAGAAGTCACTCGTATCCTGGCCCTGCGCCAACCAGTGGCAGATGACCTTCGTGCTGTAATCGCTGCACTTAAGACATCATCTGATCTGGAACGTATTGGTGACTTGTCCAAAAATATCGCCAAACGCACCATCACGTTGTCAAACGCCACGCCAATCGGTGCGGTACATACGATTGCGCGTATGGCGTCCCTCGTTCAATCCATGATCCACAATGTGCTGGATGCTTACATTGAACGTGACGAACGCAAGGCCATGGATATCCGTCAGCAGGATGAAGTTGTTGATCAGCTGCACACCAGTCTGTTCCGTGAACTTCTGACATACATGATGGAAGACCCGCGTAACATCACCCCTTGTACACACCTTCTGTTCATCGCCAAAAACGTTGAACGTGCAGGTGATCACGCAACAAACATTGCTGAAAACGTGCACTTTCTTGTGACAGGTGAGCATCCGGAAGAAGAACGTCCAAAAGACGATGATGCCAGTTTTGAAGGCCTGGAGGGTTAAGAGCTATGAACCCTCTCGTACTGGTCGTTGAAGACGAACCACCCTTGGCTGAACTTGTTCGCTATAATCTCGAAAAAGAAAATTTCCGCGCCATGTGCGTTGGGGATGGCGAAGAAGCCATGCTGTTGGTGGAAGAAGAAGAACCTGATCTGGTTATTCTGGACTGGATGCTGCCGGGCTTAAGCGGTATCGAAGTTTGCCGTCGCCTGCGTGATCGCAAAACAACCAAGTCCCTGCCGATCATCATGCTGACAGCACGCGGTGAAGAAAGTGATCGCATCCGTGGTCTGGACAGTGGCGCTGATGATTATATCGTCAAGCCGTTCTCCCCCAATGAACTGGTGGCACGTGCAAAAGCGGTTCTGCGTCGTTCCAGCCCGGCTTTAAGTGAAGACAAGCTTACCTATGAAGATATTTCCATGGATTTGTCTGAACATAAAGTCCTGCGTGATGAAACACCGATCCATTTGGGCCCAACAGAATATCGCTTGCTGCGTGTTCTGATGGAACGTCCCGGTCGGGTATTCTCTCGCGAACAGCTGCTGGATAAGGTCTGGGGCCGCGACATTCATGTTGAGGTCCGCACCGTTGATGTTCACATCCGTCGCTTGCGCAAAGCCCTTGGCGTTGACGACAAACCGGATTTCATCCGTACGGTCCGTGCCGCTGGATATTCATTGGACTCCACTGTCTAATCCATGCATAGTCTGCGCATGATCAGCACAGGCAAAAAAATATGAACCCCCGTGATTTCCTGCAGGCGCTCTGTGTCGTGGTGATCTGGGGGTTTAATTTTGCGGCCATCAAATTGACGGTCACAGAAATTCCACCGCTTACTCTGACGGTTATCCGCTTTGGGGTAACAGCCTTAATCCTGCTGCCGTTTTTCCGGTTATCCCTAAGTCAGATTAAACAGGTCATTCCGGTCGCCCTTGTTTTAGGCGTGGGTCACTTTGGATTGTTCTTTGTCGGACTGCGTGGTGCAGATGCCGCAACCGTCGCCTTGCTGTTGCAGTTGGGGGTGCCCTTCAGCTCTATCCTTGCCGCCATTTTCTTTGCAGATAAGCTCGGTTTTAAACGCTCCGTCGGGATGGCCTTGGCCTTTGGTGGTGCAGGCTTTTTGGCAGGCGAACCCCAGGGTGGCACCATCATCGCGATCATCAGTGTAATCGTCTGTGCCTTCTGCTGGGCCTGGGCGAACATCTTGATTAAAAGGCTAAAAGATATTCCACCATTGGCTATTATGGGATGGATGGGGTTGCTGGCGATCCCTTTCATCGCAGCCATGTCTTATGCGTGGGAGACAGACCAGATTCAGGCTATCGAAAATGCTTCGCTGCGTGCATGGGTATTGCTAGGTTATACCATCCTTGGCTCATCGGTCTTTGCTTATCATCTTTGGTACAGCCTGATTGATCGCCTGGATGTAAACCAGATTGTTCCCTTTACCTTGCTTGCCCCCATGATTGGCGTAGGGGCAGGGGTATTGTTGCTGGGTGAACCCTTTACCATCTATAAAATTCTAGGGGCCCTGATGACAATTTCCGGTGTTGGCATTATTCTCTTTAGAGAGACTTTGAAAAAGAAACAAACAAAGGCAGGATAAACCGTTGGACGCCATACTGGATCACGAAAGTACCATCAGATTATCTGTTTTCGGCATACTCTTTGTCGTTATGGCCTTGCTGGAAACTTTCAAGCCACGGCGTAAACGCAATCATAAACGCGTAGAACGCTGGTTCTCAAACCTTGGCATTCTGGTCCTGGGCGCGATCTTTGCCCGTATTCTTTTGCCCTGGGTTCCGGTAAGTGTTGCTATTTATGCTCAGGCCAACGGCATAGGTCTATTGCAAGCTATCAATGTCCCGGACTTGCCTTTCATTCTGATAGGTGTTCTATTGCTGGACTTCATGATCTATGTGCAGCATGTGTTGATGCATAAGGTGCCAATCTTGTGGCGGCTGCATCGCTTGCATCATGCTGATCTGGATTATGACGTCACAACGGGCATTCGCTTTCACCCGATCGAGATTATTCTGTCCCTGCTTTATAAAATGGGGTTGATCCTGGTGTTGGGTGTTGATCCTATTTCAGTGGTATTGTTTGAGGTCATTCTGAACGGCATGGCCATGTTCAATCATGCAAATTTCAGATTGCCACTTGGCCTGGATCGTATTTTGCGTCTGGTCTTTGTGACACCGGATATGCACCGGGTTCACCATTCCAGCATTCAGCGTGAAACCGACAGCAATTATGGTTTTAACATCAGCCTGTGGGATCGAATTTGCCGTACCTATGTCGCCCAACCGGAAAAAGGTCATGACGATATGACCATCGGGCTGGACTATTTCCGTGACAATTCCCAACTGCGCCTTGACCAGATGTTGCTACAGCCATTTAAGCGGGCAGATAAATGATTTATCTCTTTACTGATTTTGGTGTTACTGGTCCTTACATGGGCCAAATGCGCGCTCATATTCAGGCCAACGCACCAGACGAGACCATTGTTGATCTAATGGTCGATGTCCCGGCGTTCAACATTACCACTGCTGCGGGATTATTGGCCGGTTTGGTCGAAAACATGCCTGCTGGCGGCGTTTATGTCTGCGTCGTAGACCCCGGTGTGGGTAGCAATCGAAAGCCGATTTGCATCCACACCCAAGGGCGTTGGTTTGTGGGGCCGGACAACGGCCTGTTTTCAACCCTAATGCAAGTGGACACCGCTGCGGTAGTTTACGAAATCACATGGCGACCCGAAAAGCTTTCACGCTCCTTCCATGGCCGTGATTTATTTGGCCCTGTCGCCGCCCGCATTGCACAAGGACACACTCAGGACATTCAGCCCATCGCGCGCACAGAATTAATTCTGCTCCCTTTAACCAAACAGAAACCCCATATCAGTTATATTGATGTTTATGGAAATTGTTGGACCACGTTGCGTAAAAATGATGTCACGACGGATCAAACATTTTCGTTAAATGGATTGATGGTTTCTTATGGGCGTGTGTTCGCTGACACAGCAGTGGGGGAAACCTTTTGGTACTATAACTCGTCAGGATTTGTTGAGTTTGCGATCAATCAAGGAAATTGCGCTGATCTTAATAAGGTCAAACTTGGCGATAAAGTCCTGATAAACCAAGGTATAGATGCACATAATTAAAAAACGGGCTTGTTAGGATGTGTTAAATCTGTACTAATAGAATATATACATAAGAATAATAAAGGCTGGTTTTTAAAACTTGGATTTAGAATGACTTTTGCTGTTAAATTTTGGGGCGTTCGCGGATCGATTGCCTGCCCATCCCCAGAGCATGTAGAATATGGCGGCAATACAAGCTGCATTGAAGTGATTGCGGGTACGCAACGCTTTATTCTTGATGCAGGTACGGGCATTCGCAATCTCGGTCAGGAACTCCTTAAAAACGGCCATAAACACTCTCACCTTTTACTGACCCATACCCATTGGGATCACATCAACGGTTTTCCATTTTTTACACCTGCCTATGTGCCGGGGAACAGTTTTCACGTGATGGCGGGGCATTTGATGGATATTGGTGGTATTCGCCAGGTTCTGGCCAGTCAGATGGCAAACCCAACCTTTCCGGTTCCTATGGAAGTCATGCAGGCAGATCTGACCTTTGAAGATTTCCGGGCAGGAGACAATTTCTCTGTGGAAGGCGTTAAAGTTAAAACGGCCCCCCTGCATCACCCCAATGGTGCGACGGGTTATCGCATTGAACATGAAGGCAAGGCTGTGTGTTATGTGACCGATACCGAACATGTTATTGGCAAGCCGGACCAGAATGTATTGGGCCTGATTGATGGGGCTGATCTGGTCATTTATGATACGACTTACAGTGACGAAACCTTTGAGCCGAAAATCGGCTGGGGCCATTCCACATGGCAGGAAGGCATTCGTTTATGTAAAGCGGCCAATGTAAAACGCCTGGCGCTCTTCCATCATGATCCGGAACATACCGATGACATCATGAAAGAGATTGAAGCAAAAGCAGTGGCCGAGTGGCCAAACTGCTTTGCCGCAAAAGACTTTATGGAAGTCGACGTTTAATTTTCAAATATTCTTACTGATTTTGAACCGGGGCAGGGGCTTGCTGCGGCTGACCTTGCTGATCTGTTGGGGCAGGGGTCTGCGCAGGTTGAACCTGTTGGGCTTCATTTGAACGCCCTGCATCTGCTTCGGGATCATAATCACGCGCAATCGATGTGGTTGGCACATATTTCGGCGGTGAATATTCAAACGGTTTTTGATGAATACGTAGCACGACACGGCGGTTCTGAGCTTTGTTTTCCGGCAAAGGCGTACCGTCATCTAAACGATTTGGTACTTTGGGACGGGTAGAAGCGTAAGACAAAACGCGCATGCGTTTGATCTCTACACCGTATTCGTTAAGAACCTGCAAAACGGAGGCAGCACGCGCTGCACCCAACACCCAGTTTGACGGGAATTGAATGGTGCTGATGGGGTCGTCATCCGTATGACCTTCAACATCCATGTTAAATACGAGATACTGTGGGCTATTTACCAATTCCGCCAATGAAGAAATGACAGGGTAGGCTTCTTCGATAAGCTGCGCGGTTCCTGGTCTAAAGAAAGTCTCACTATCAAATTCAAGAACGATCCCGCTGTCGTCAACACCGACTTTCAGAACCTTACCATCCGTCAATTCCTGAACGATTTCAGTGGTCTCTTCTTTCAGTTCCTGAACCGGGGCTTTGCGTTCTTTTTTGTTTACTTTCTCGTTGATGCCTTCAGCTACTTCTTCATAAAGGGCCAGATCGACTTTAGATACCGCAACAAGCAGCACAAAGAATGCCATCAAAAGGGTAATGGCATCGGCATAGGTGGCCAACCATGACTCGTCTTCTGGTTCTTCTTTGGGAGCGGGAGGGGGCATCGTAACCTCAGATCAAATAACTGGACTTATTTACGTTTCATCATCTTATCAAGATTGTAGTGAATAGCCGGATCAAGGAAGCTGTTCATACGGTCCTGAATGTAACGGGGGCTTTTGCGGTCAGCCAAAAGGCACAGACCTTCAGCGACCAGATAATTTCTAAAACGAACGATTTCTTCGCGTTGCTGGATTTTATTAGCAGCCGGCAGAAAGATCATACGGGCAAACAACACCCCATAAAGTGTTGTCAAAAGGGCAACGGCCAGACCAGCACCAAGTTGACTTGGATCACCACCCATGCCATCCAACATAATGATCAGACCGATCAGAGTCCCGATCATACCGAAAGCAGGGCAGGTTGCGGCAATTGCACGCAGAATATTGGCTTGAATGGTATTACGGACAAAAGTGGTTTCAATTGTGTTTGTCAAGATTTCACGAACTTCAGTACCTGTATAGCCACTGATCACCATTTCAATACCAAACCCTAAGAAACGATCAGCACGCGCTGCTTTTTTGGATTCTGCTTCCAGGGCAGGGATACCATTCTTTTGAACAGTGTACCCCCACTTGATGATACGGCCGACTTCAGCAGTCAGGATGTTACGGGCAACTTTGGGGGCAAAAACCAATCGACCAATCAGTTTAATCGCCATAAAAACATAACGGGGTTCATAAGAGACAAAAGTGGCAGAGAAAGTTCCGCCGATCACCATAATAAAACTTGGCAAATCCAGGAACATCAGGAAATTGTCAGTACTTAAAAGAATAGCACCCACAAAAAGTGCGATACCGCCGAGAATCCCAATAATTGTTGCAAACGACATGTCTTTGCCTTTATCCCAAACATCTAAACGCGTACTAAACGCTTTTACAATAAGCTATTAGTTACCATTATGCATTTAAAAAGCTAACAGAATGATAACGTATTCATCATTATCGTTCCCGAAATGCTTCGTGTTTCATTTTAAGAACTGGTTTAATCAAATATTCGATAACTGATTTCTCGCCTGTGTGAATATCCACGGTCGCTTCCATCCCCGGCGTGATCTCATAAGTTCCTTCCTTATCACCAAGATAGGTTTTTTCCGTCTGCACGATCACGCGAAAATAGGTCTCACCTTCCTGTGATGTTGTAGAATCGGGTGCCACATGAATAACCTTGCCTTCCAGACTACCGTAACGCACAAAGTCATAGGTATTGATCTTCACAACCGCATCCTGATTTTCTTCCACATAACCACGGTCAATCGGGTTGAGACGGGCTTCGATCACAAGGTTTTCGCCAATAGGGACGATTTCCATAATCGGTTCTCCCGCGCTGACCACATTTCCGATGGTGTTGTAGGTCATATTCTTCACCACCCCATCAATTGGGCTTTTGATCAGGGCACGAATACCTTGATCCGTGGCTTTTGAAAGAAGCTCCAACGTCTGTGCAATAGATTGCTCTACGGTACCCAGTTCTTCCAGGGCTTCACGCTGGAAGGCAGTTTTCTCTTCATCAATCTTCGACATTTCTTCCGCCACACTTGCCTTGGCCTTTGGAATTGAAGTCTTGAGTGTGCGTAATTCACCTTCCAGCTTTTGAACTTCTGATTCCAGCTTCAGGTGATCCATTTTAGACGTCAGCTTATCATTCAACAGGTCGCTGGACATATTAAAGCGACGTTTGCTGAGATTCAGATTTCGTCGCGTGTTATCCATTTTCTTTTCGAGTTCTTCAACGGCCAGTTCGCGCTGACGCATCTTGTCTTTCAACACCTTCAGGCGGGAATTCAGGTCACGCAAGCGCGCCTGATAAGAACGTTCCGTCGCAACAGCCATACCAGGGCGTGCTTCTACGATCTCCTCTGGCAAGTTTAAGTCACCGTCTGTGGCTTCGGCTTCCAGGCGTGCACGGTTTAACAAAAGGCCGTCCAGACGAACTTCCAATTCTTCCTTGTTCACCCCGCCTGTCCCCAGATCCAGCTGCACAAGTTCGGCACCTTTGCGCACCACATCGCCTTGTTGAACATGGATATCCGTAATGATACCGCCTTCCAAATGTTGAATGACTTTGATTTTGCCCTGCGGGACAACTTCCCCCATGGCGACGGAGACTTCTTCCAGATATGCAAAAAAGCTCCAGACTGCAAAGCCAACCAGGCCGCCGATAATCGCCAGCACCAACGGGCTTCTTCGGTTTACGGAATTTTCCTGAACAAGTGTATCAAGGCGAGACATTATTTTTCTCCCTTCACATTGTAAGGCTGGACGCCGGTCTTTATGGTCTTTTGCTGCACAGGGGCCTGTGTTGGTTTGGGTGAAGGTTTTGCAGTTGTTGTTGGTTTAACGGCCTGCTTGGGTTGTTCTGCAACGGGCTTGGGTGCAGTAGTCTTTGCCTTCGACGCAGGTGCCCCCTTAATCGGTTTGGACGCAACTTTAGGCATTGGCGTTTGTGTCGGCGAAGGCACTGTTTTCGGCTCTTCCTGCTTTTTCTGCTGCGCACTAGCCGCCAGTTTTGGCAAGACGTCCTTGGTTTGTCCGGCCAAAGCGATCCGACCATGGTCCATCACGATCATGTTCGCGCATGCCCCCAACAAAACCGGGCTATGCGTGACAAGAATAATAGTGTGATCTTCAGCAAGTTTCGCCAGTAAATCACGGAGTTCTTCTTCCGCCTGACGATCCAGACTACCAGACGGTTCATCCAGCAGAAGGACAGGGGGATTCCCCAACAGCGCACGTGAAATGGTCAATCGCTGTTTCTGCCCGCCGGATAAACGACGGCCTGCTTCACCGATATCACTGCCATAACCTTCGGGCAGATCAATGATCGTATCATGCACACCTGTTGCCTGACAGGCCGCGATAATTTCTTCATCTGTTGCTTCAGGGCGTGAAAAGACCAGGTTTTCACGAACCGTGCCATGTAACAATGCGCATTCCTGCGGCACATAGCCAATCCAGCTAGCGAGTTCATAACGCGTAAATTGCTTGATATCTGCTTTATCCAGCAGCACTCGGCCACTTTCCGGGACATAGAGGCCCTGCAGCAGTTTAATCAAAGTTGTTTTGCCACTGCCATTTCGCCCAACAAGTGCCGTCAAGGCTCCCGGTTTCAGATTAAAACTGACGCCATCAACGACAGGTTCCAGTTCCTCGCTATATTTAAAGGTCACTTTATCCAGGGAAATATGGCCTTCTGGTCGGCTCATTTTCACTTCGCTTTCCTGACGTTCAATCGGCATTGCAAAGAGAACACCCAGGCGTTCAACCGATTGCTTGAAGCCGGAAAAAGATCGCCAGGACCCGACCAATTGGTTCATAGGGCCGAGCAAACGACCAGAAAGCATGTTGGTCGCAATCAAGGACCCCATGGTCAGTTCCTGATTAATGATCGCAATCGCACCGACCGTTGTCAGGGAAATTGTGGTCATCAGTGTTAAGGTCATACCAAGATTGGTGTAAGCATCTGCCTTGCCGCCCCGAATGATTGAATTTTCAATATTATCTGCGTGACGTTCTTCCCATGTACCTTCAAGGGTACGGTCCATGGCAAGCGCCTTGACGGTTGTCCGCCCGGCAATAACGCCAGCGATCAAATCATCGCGACTAAGCGTGGTTTTCTTTTCTTCCTGATTGGCGGAATTCATCACATTCCCGGATCGCCAGGCGACAAACAGGAAACAGGGCAAGATGATGAGAAAGACCCACGCGATGGGCAGCGCTAGCATCAGAATGAGACCAAGAAACAAAAATACAAACGGCAGATCGACCAGCAAAATGGCAGTCCCGCCACTTAATGTGTTGCGAACCGTATCCACATCACGAAACAGCGTTTGCCAGTAGGCCGCTGGCTTACTTTCCAATGTCTGCAAAGGTACAGATGTAAATTGACGAAAGAGCTTGCGCCCGACTTCGACATCAATACGCAGGGCGACGCGTTGCATAATTTTGGAACGGGCTTGTCGCAAAGAATAGTCAAACACCAAAACCAGCAAGACGCCGATCACAAGGCCCTGCAGAGTTTCTATCCCGGCATGGAAAACGACGCGGTCATACACCTGCAATACGAAGACCGGGACAACCAGGGCCAACATATTGACAAAGAAAGACATCCCCATAATTTCCCGGAACGTCTTAATCAAGGGCTTCACAATTGGCTTTAACCAATCAAAACTCGGTGGCAGCATTACGATTCCAATGCAGTTTCTTTCTATCTTATTGAAATGTAGCGCAAAATGATTCAAAAAACGACACTATAAGTTTGTTTTTCCCCTCATTTTTTCCATTTTTTTATATGTTTTCTTGACCTTGCATAGATGAACTGTTGTCATAGGTGAAAGTTTCTCCATGGATAAAGGGGCAAAGGCCGTGGCTGATAGTGCAAATAAGGACAAAAAGAAACCGGGAAGAATTCGTAAATTCTTTTCTATGACCCGCCTTACCGGGCTATTGTTTCTGATTGTGATGCTGGCCATTCAAACACAGGATCCATATCCTGTTGAATTCTTGCGAAACAAGACATTTGATACCTATCAACGCATGCAGCCGCGTGAAGTAAAAACGCGACCTGTAACCATCGTTGATTTGGATGAAGAAAGTCTGTCCGAGGTCGGCCAATGGCCATGGCCAAGATCCACGGTTGGCGATATGGTTGCCAACCTTTTTAGAATGGGTGCTGCTGTGGTGGCATTCGATATGGCGTTTCCTGAACCGGATCGGCTGTCCCCCAGCATGATTGCGGATAATGTCACAGGCCTTGATCCTGCACTGGAAGAAGAACTGCGACAGTTGCCAAGCAATGACCAATATTTTGCAAATATCATCAAGCAAACTCGTGTTGTCTTGGGTCAGGCTGGTTTTGACAGAGAAATTGAAGATCAGGAATATCGCCCCCCAGTAAAGAAATCCATCGCATTCCTAGGGCAGAAACCCCATGCTTTTGTCCCCGTGCTACCTTCATTGGTGCGCAACGTCCCGGAGATCGAAGCAGTGGCTGCTGGTCATGGTTTCTTTTCTCTCTTCCCGGAGACAGACGGGATTGTACGACGGGTTCCAACGCTTTTTCAATTTGATGAAAATATATACACAGGTCTTTCCATCGAAATGCTGCGTGTTGTGACAGGCCGTAAAACCATTCTGGCTAAAAGTAACCAGGGTGGCGTGGAAAGTGTTAAAATCACCAAAGGGCTGACACTTCCGACGGATCAGAAGGGCCGCGTCTGGCCGCATTTCTCAAAACACGACAAAGCCAAATATGTCTCAGCACGTGATGTGCTGTCAGGTGTTGTTGACCCAGCGATGATCAAAGGGAAATTGATCATTGTCGGCACATCAGCTGTTGGCCTTCTTGATATCCGGGCAACCCCGGTCGAAGGTACATTGCCCGGGGTAGAAGTCCACGCAAATGTGATTGAATCGGTTGTCGACAAAGCTTTCCTAAGCCGCCCGAACAATATGAACGGTGCAGAATTCCTGCTGACCCTGTTTGCCGGGCTGATCATGATCATCCTAGTGCCGATGATCGGCGCAAAATGGACATTAATCCTGTTCGTGGTCATCGCAGGTGGATCAGGGGCCACATCCTGGTATCTCTTTACCGAGGAACGATTATTGTTCGACGCAGGCTTTGCCATGGTTGCGACATTGGGGATTTATGTTCAGCTGACCTATATGGGATATGCCGCAGAAGAGGCGCAGAAGAAACAAGTGCGTTCTGCCTTTTCTCACTACATGTCACCGGCTCTTGTGGAACGTCTGGCCGAAGACCCATCCGGGCTTAAACTTGGCGGTGAAAACCGACCGATGACTTTGTTGTTCTGTGACGTACGGGGCTTTACTTCAATCTCCGAATTATTTGACGCAGAAGGCCTGACCAAGCTGATCAACAAATTCCTGACACCATTGACCAACGTAATCCTGAACCGCCAGGGAACCATCGATAAATATATGGGTGACTGTATCATGGCATTCTGGAATGCACCGCTTGATGTCGAAAATCATGAAAGAGAAGGGTGCATTTCTGCCCTTGAAATGATCGACTCTCTGGTAGAAGTAAACGACAGACTGGAAAAAGAAGCCAAGGAAGAAGGGCGTAAACACATCCCGCTTCGCATTGGTATTGGCCTGAATACCGGTGTTTGTTGTGTGGGGAACATGGGATCGGACCAACGTTTCGACTATTCCGTTCTCGGTGACCCGGTAAACCTGGCATCACGTCTTGAAGGACAGTCTAAAACATACGGTGTAACCATCGTTATTGGTGAATCGACCTATCAGAATGTTCAAGACTTGGCTTGTATCGAACTGGATCTCATTCAGGTGAAAGGGAAAACAGAAGCCGTTCGTATCTTCTCCGTTCTCGGAGATGATAAAGTCGCACAGAAACCTGACTTCATCGAATATGCCAAACATCATGCAGAGCTTCTGCTTGCCTATCGTGACCAGCAATGGGCTAAGGTTCGTGAGATGATCAAGGTCGGCAATCAAATGATTGATGGACTGAAAATGGAACACCATGGCCTTTATGACCTTTATGAAGAACGCATGCAGGATTATGAGAAAAACCCGCCAGGACCAGATTGGGACGGTGTGTTTATCGCAACAACCAAATAACAACAAAAAGGCCGCTGGAAAATTCCAGCGGCCTTTTTAAATAATTGATTTTGAACTTTTACTGAAGGGCAAGGGTATCAGCAGACAGTTGTCCCGTTGCCAACATCACGGAATAAATCGCACGTTTATGATCAAAGAAAAGCTCAGCATATTTAATCTTGGCTTCGTAAACTTCTTTTTCCCGATCCAGAACATTCAACACATCAACGCCTTCAGCACCATTTTCACGTTGCTTTTGCGTCGAGAGGAAGATCTCGTCTTTCAGGATAACATCATTCTCAACCAGGGAAAGCCGCTCCTCAATAGTCTCCAGGTCATGCCATGCAATACGCGTGGCTTCCACCATCTTGCGCGACACATAGCTATGTGTATCTTTACTGGCTGCATAGTTGTAGACGGCTTTCTTCATGGAATACTCCGTCGAAAAACCGCTGAACAAATCCCATTCCGCCTCTACAAGAACGGAGTAATCGCGACGTTTACCATCCACGCCATTTTTATGGTCCTCATAGTTCATGGTGCCGGTCAAATCGACTGTTGGATAATATTCTGCTCGCACGGTGCGTTTATTTTCAGCCGCGCTTTCAGCATCAAATTCTGCTTTGTGAATGTTTGGATTATTGCGAATGGATTGTTCAATTGCATCATCCAAGCTCAATGGCAGAATATCCAGAGGTGGGGCAGGGGCAATCATCGCAGCCAAATCTGGTGCATGACCAAAGACCTGAATATACTGGTCCGTGGCTTTAGACAGCTCACCTTCATATTCGACACGTTTTTCAATTGCTGTCTGCAAGCGCGATTTTGCATTCAAAACATCAATACCAATACCGGAACCTCGACGCACACGTTCGTTTTCCAGTTCCATTTGTTTCTTGATATTTGCCTCGTTTTCACGGGCATGTTTAATTCGCCGTGACTGTTTCAGCACATTGAGATAAGCTGTAATACCTTCCAGAATAAGGTTTTGTTCAGTTACAAGTTCCGTTGATTCTGTCGCTGCCTTATTCAGGCGCGCTGTACGAACTGCGGATGTTTTGGCATATCCGTCAAAAAGGTTTTGAGTAACTGTCACACCTGCCACCTGACGCATCTTGCCTGTGGAAGATTTACCGGCATCAGAACGGGTCGTAGGTGTCGAAATATGTTCGTAACCATAATCCGCGTTTAGCGACACAGTTGGCAGATTTGCTGCACTTTGAACGTCGATTTCCCTGTCTGCACCCAGTGTGGTTTTCTGGGCGGCCTGCAATTGGGGGTGTTCCAATAGCATCTGGCTGAGTTCTGTTTCCAAACTCGCGCCTTTTGACTGACTGCTGACGGATGCAACCATCAAAGCGCCAAGACATGTAGTTATTAAATAACGAGCCCGCACGGGTTCGACCTCCAAAAATTCAGTGCACTTGCTTCGGATTTTAGTGACATTACGTAGAAAGGTCAAATCCAAAGCTTCCATTTATAATCATAACAACAAAGGATTATCCGAAGGTTAACTGGAAATATAGTAATTTTTTAAAGCTTGAGCTTAACTTCGACGATATCTTCTTCCATGATTGTACGGACTTCAAACCCCATGGCCTTGACCATATCAATCATCGTTCTGTTTTCACGCAGGATTTGTCCGGTAAAATATGTCGTCCCGCGAGAGCGGCAATATTCAATCATCTTGTTCAATAACTTCCACCCCAATTTCTGTCCCTTGAGGTCAGAACGCACCAGAATGGCATATTCCGCATCTTCATTGTTGGGATCCGTCCCAGTTCGCACTACGCCCAGAGTTTCCAAATGACCATCCTCTTCATTTGGTGCCTGGGCAACAAACGCCATTTCACGATCGTAATCCAGTTGAGTCAGGCGCGCCATTTCTGAATGAGGCAACTCCCGAACAGAGCCAAAGAAGCGAAAACGAATGTCTTCTGGTGTAACTTTACTCAGGAATTCGTTATGCGCAGGCTCATCTTCCGGGCGAATGGGGCGGATCAAGACCTTTCGACCATCACGCAATGTAAATTCTTCTTCCAAATCAGCGGGGTAGGGGCGAATAGCCAGGCGACGGTTGGGGAATTGTGTGCTTACTTCCTGCACCCTTATGCGCGCGTCAACAGCCAGTGCGCCCTTATCGGAGCTGAAAATCGGATTGATATCCATTTCCTGAATTTCTGGAAAGTCGATACAGATTTCTGAAATCTCGATCAAAAGTTGACACAAGGCATCCATATCCACAGCCGGGATGTCGCGATACCCCTTTAACAATTTACTGATCTTGGTTCTGGAAATCAGGTCTTTAGCAAGCCGCATGTTTAGCGGTGGCAACGCAATTGCATGATCAGCTATGATTTCAGTGGCAGTACCGCCCTGACCAAATAAAATCACCGGACCAAACACCGGATCATGTGTCATCCCGGCAATTAATTCATGAGTGTTCTGACGGTCATGCATTTTCTGAATGATAAAACCATCGATTCTGGCGTCTGGGTCAAAGTTCTGCACCCGATCCGTAATATCTTTGATCGCTTGCTCAACACGGTCTTCATTTTGTAAAGATAAAACAACGCCCCCCACATCCGATTTATGTACAATATCAGGCGACATGATTTTTACGACGACGGGAAAGCCAATTTTATGGGCAACTTCTATTGCCTCATCCGCATTTTGCACGATATATGGAGCAACAATTTCAATGCCGTAAGCTTTCAGGATAGCTTTGGTATCTGCTTCTTTTAACCAACGCTCTCCCTGATCCACTGCCTGCCGAATAAGATTTTTCACCACCGACCGTGCCGGTTTAATTTCTGCCGGAACACGTTCCGGGGTTTCCATCAAAGCGACCTGGTTTTTACGATACTGCACGATATGCATAAAAGCGCTGACGGCCATTCGTGGGGACGTAAAGCTTGGAATGTCATTTTCTTCAAAAAGATGACGTGCATCAGCCACTGTTTCTTCCCCAAGCCAGCATGTGATCAGGCTTTTGCGAACCTTTTTGTGCGCCTCGACCAGGGCTTGTGCTGCCTTGGTTGTATCTTCCAGGATAGATGGCGCATGCAGGAAAAGAACGCAATCGGCTTGCCCGCTTTGCGCAATAATTTCATAGGCTTTCGCATATTGTTCCGGACTGGTCGCGCCCCCCAGAACAAGGGGATTTTGAATAACAGAATCAGCAGGAAGAGTTGATTTCAATTTCGTACATATCTCATCCGAAAAAGCGGAGAGTGTACCGCCCGCATCCAGTAAATGATCCTGTGCCAGAACATTCAACCCGGCACCATTTCCTATAATGACAAGACGATCCCCATTAAACGGCTTGTTCATTGACAAGGTTTCGGCACCTGCGAAAAGTTCCGCTATACTATTAACCCGAAGCATACCCGCCCGGGCAAAAGCCGCATCATAGACCAGATCCTTCTGCGCCATCGCCCCAGTATGGGATTGGGTAATGGTGGGCATTTCTTCATATTTCCCGGTTTTCATCACCAGTATGGGTTTATTACGCGCAGAAGCCCGTGCAGCAGACATGAAATTGCGCTTTTCATGGATCGTTTCCATATAAATCAGGATGGCGCGAGTAAATGGATCACTGCCCAGATAATCAATTACATCCCCGATATCTATATCATGACAATCACCCAAAGTGATAAAATGTGAAAAGCCGATCCCATGCGCATTGGCCCAATCCAACACACTGGAGGCCATTTCACCACTTTGAGAAATAAACGCAATTTTCCCTTTTGAAACAGGTAGGTGCAACGTACTGGCATTGAGCTTATTACCAGGTATAATCGCGCCCATGCTGTTTGGCCCAAGAATGCGCATTTTATATCGTCTTGCGACATCCTGAACGTCATAAGCAATCTTATCATCATGCTTATGCACTGCAGACAAAATCATGACCGCCTTAACACCGAGATTCCCCAAGCTTTCGATTAAATCAAGGGCGACAGGTGCATCTGAACACAAGACGCATAAATCAGGCAGAACCGGCAGGGACTTAATATCTGGGTAAGCCAAGATACCCGCAATAGCTTTGTCAGTAGGATTGACAGGCATAACGGGACCGTCAAATCCAGCTGTCATCAAATTCCGGATGACCCGATAACCTATATTCAGTGGTTTGGGAGACGCCCCGATAATCGCTATTGAAGCGGGTGAAAACATTTTCTGTAAATGTCTAATAGTCATAATCTCGCCCCTTAGCCTATTCTGCAAATGCTGCACCGCATCTAAAAGGGAGAATGATCCTTTTCATTCAGAAAATCAAGACTATAGCGTTGGGGAAGAATCAGGAAAGAAGGCTCATTTAAATCAGACGTCTGATTCGATGTCTTCCAACAGGTTTTCAAGGCATGGAATGGTCACCAAGCGACCTTTAAAGATTGCGAGATTGTCTTCTTCAAGTTTCTTGATGGTACGCGCAATTGTTTCGGGTCGCGTTCCGATTGCAGCGGCCAGTTCCTGACGCGACAGGGGCAACTCAAGATGGATCTCATCTTCTGCTTTATCTTCCTGCGCATAGCGCGTGCGCAGTCCTAACAACAAGTGCGCAAGACGTTTTCTCACCGGTTGCGTTGTAGTTAAAAGATAAAGTTCTTCAATTTCGCGCAGGTCTTTTGCAACTCTGCGGGTAAAACGAACAGCAACATCAGGGGACTGGGACAGTAGGTGATCGAGGCTGGATTTTGGAATAAAACAAAGCTTGGCATCCATCAGCACTTCAGCCGTACCAGCGTGTTTTTCATTTGCCAGGAAAGAACGATGGCCAAAGGCTTCTCCCGGTTGCACCAGACGAACAACCGCTGAATTGCCGTTTACATCTGTTTTGCGAATGGCAATCAGGCCTTTCTTAAGACAGTAAACGCCTTCGCTGCTGTCACCTTCAAGATAGACATTTTGACCAACCACATAAGAGCTGCTGGCACGTTGCAATTCCTGAGATTGAAGACCAGAGCGTGCAAGTGCGCAGAGAGACGAATCAGCATCGCCCCCACCACAGGTCCCACACTTATTAAAACTGACTGGTTTCCCTTCGATACCCATCTTGGCTTCAGCTTCCAATTATTACTTTGAAACAGATACTTATAAAGTTGTTTTTATTTGTTCTTTATAATCGTTTTAATATCTTACAGAGTTTTTTCTCAAATGAAACAAAAAAACGGCAATTTAAAACGAAAGGTGGGGAAAGGGATTCTCCCATAAAAAAAGGACCTCCCTAACCAGGAGATCCCTTTTTCAAACCATAATGTGATTTATGCGTTTACAGTTTCACTTTCCGCAATTGCACGAACCACATCAATGACACGCTTGCGAATCACCGGGTCCTGCAGACGTGAGAACGTACGAACCAGTTCCAGTGTTTGACGTCGGTGCAACGTGAGGTGCTCTTCCGGAATATCACTTTCGGCGGTTTCACCTTCGTAACCAGGGAAGGATTCGCGTACGCTTTCCGGCATATCTTCAAAGAAGAAAGACACCGGAACGTCCAGAACATTACCAAGCTGCCAAAGCTTGCTTGCACTCACACGGTTTGCACCACGTTCGTATTTCTGAATTTGCTGGAAAGTCAAACCGATGCTTTCGCCCAGCTTGCCTTGTGTCATACCCATAAGGGTTCTGCGAAGTTTGACGCGTTGCCCCACATGTACATCAACAGGGTGGGGGGTGTCGCTACCTCTCGTACCAGGGAGGATTTCTTTTTCGGCTGTTTTTGCCATTTCATATACCTTCTGTTTTTCTCGGCTAGAATTTCTTTGGTTGAGACCTAACACTACCTTTACGGCTTTTTTTCAATCCATAAGTAGAACTATAAGGGTTTCTTGTTCGCTTGTCTTGAAAAAAACACAAAAATTTGTGTGTTGCTATATTTTTTTATGTTTTTGGTCAAAAAAAAACGCCCCCAGGTTACTGGGGACGTTCTTTTTAAATTGGCTCCGACTGCAGGGCTCGAACCTGCGACAGGGTGATTAACAGTCACCTGCTCTACCAACTGAGCTAAGTCGGATCAAAAGATCAAAAACCGATGGATGCACTCAAAGCCTAAAAATTGNCAGGGCTCGAACCTGCGACAGGGTGATTAACAGTCACCTGCTCTACCAACTGAGCTAAGTCGGATCAAAAGATCAAAAACCGATGGATGCACTCAAAGCCTAAAAATTGGCTCCGACTGCAGGGCTCGAACCTGCGACAGGGTGATTAACAGTCACCTGCTCTACCAACTGAGCTAAGTCGGATTAGTGGAGGCGCGAAGCGGATTCGAACCGCTGTTCACGGATTTGCAATCCGCTGCATAACCACTCTACCACCGCGCCTTATTTCTGTCCAAAAAGTTTGGCCAGTCCAAGACGACTTAGGTGCATCCATCGGCGGACCGGAAACTAGTCGTATGACTTGTCCGGGTCAATGGCTTTTTTCATTTTTTTTACGTTTTTTTTGCCAAAGCCCAAAAAACTTGCATTTTCAGACGTCTCTACCATTGTCACAACCCGAATTGAGGATTATAAATTCCACATGCAAAAAACGGATTTTATGGTTTTGCAGTGAGTCTATTGATTTAAATCTTTATATACGGTGTTCGTTATGGATTATGCACTTTCTCGCTTCAACATGATTGAGGGTCAAATCAAAACCAACCGGGTCACCGACCCATATGTGTTAGATGCCATGACTGACATCCCACGCGAAGCTTTTGTTCCAACTGCCAAAAAAGGCATTGCCTATATCGATGACGCGATCGAAATCGCAAACGGGCGCACACTGATGGAGCCCATGGTTCTGGCGCGCATGCTTGAAGCTGCTCAATTGAATGAAGATGATATTGTTCTGGATATTGCCTGCGGCAGCGGTTATAGCACCGCCGTTCTTGCTAAAATCGCAAGCACCGTCGTTGCCCTGGAATCCGATGAAGAACTGGCAAATACGGCGACCAAGACCCTGGAAGGCCTTGGCATTGACAATGCAGTTGTCGTGCAGGGGGAATTAAAAGAGGGGGTCGTTAAACAGGCCCCTTACAACGTCATCACCATGAATGGCGCAGTGAATGAAGTCCCTGATTCTATTAAGAATCAACTGGCTGATGGCGGTCGTTTGGTCTGCATCACCACCGGACGTTCCACAATGGCGACGGTTTCTGTCTATACACGCAACAACGAAACCTTCTCCAAAATCGACATTCTTGAAGCAGGTGTGGACTTGCTGCCTGGCTTTGAAAGCAACAAAGGCTTTAGCTTTTAAGTTTTTGAAAAACAATATAAAAGCGCCTCAACTTAGCAATTGTAAGTGAGGCGCTTTTTATTAACCGAAGTGTGAAATATGTCACGAAGCAATATTATGATTTACCTGTAAACACTTAATTTAGGTTTTTATGTGTAAAAAACATTAGGTAACAAGTGTCTGAATCCTTTGCCTTTCGTGTTGCAGATGGTTAGACTGTGCAAAATTTGTGTGAGTGTCATGAGAAATAAAATGAATTTTCGAAAATCCTTCTTTTTCGGTGCGGCTGCGAGCGCCCTGTTATTTGCTTCACAGGCGAATGCTGAAACATTGAATGAAGCACTCATCAAAGCCTATATGAACAACCCGACACTGAAATCTGAACGCGCGGCAGTACGGGCGACAGATGAAGGGGTTTCCCAGGCTTTGGCAAACTGGCGACCGGACGTCTCCTGGACCGGTTCTGCTGGTCGTGCGATTAACGACAACAACGGCCGTACCGGGTCACAGCGTGAACAGATTATCACACCTGTTTCCAGTGCTTTCACTATCACACAACCAGTTTTTCGTGGCTTTCAGACTGTAGCAGCTACCGCAGAAGCAGAAGCGAACGTTAAAGCAGACCGCTGGCGCTTGATCGAAACAGAGCAAACGGTATTTCTGGACACGATCACTGCTTATTCAAACGTCATTCGCGACGTTGCCGTTCTGGAACTAAACCAAAACAACGAAGCCGTTCTGAAACGCCAGCTGGAGGCGACCAAAGATCGCTTTGAAGTGGGTGAATTGACACGTACCGACGTTTCTCAAGCCGAAGCCCGTTATGCAAAATCAACTGCGGATCGTATTCAATCCCAAGGGGATTTGGAATCGTCTCGTGCTAATTACCAAAACCTGATTGGTGATCTGCCTACGGATCTGCAGGTCCCGACACTGCCAACCGATTTGCCAACAAGTGCTGATGAAGCCATTGATCGCGCGACAAAGAATAACCCGACATTCCTCGCAAGCTTGTTTGATGAAGAAGCTGCAATAGAAAATGTCGATGAAGTTGCAGGCCAATTGCTGCCGGAACTGGACCTGATTACAACACAGACGACGAACCTGGAATCGTCTTCACGTGGGTCGCGTGTTGATGAAACAAAAGTCAGCCTGTCGCTGACCATCCCCTTCTACCAGCAGGGCAGTGTATATTCCCAGGTTCGTGAAGCCAAACAAACAGCCGCACAACGCCGCATGGATATGGAACAGTCGCGCCGGGATGCGATTGAAGCTGCTCATGCTGGTTGGGAAGGTTTTGTAACCTCTCAGGCACGTATCCAATCGTTCCTTGCTCAAATCCGCGCCGCAGAAGTTGCGTTGGACGGCGTACAGCGTGAAGCAGCCGTTGGTTCGCGTACCGTACTTGATGTGCTGGATGCTGAACAGGAACTGCTGGATGCCAAAGTAAGCTTGGTGCGTGCGCAACGTGACGAACTGGTTGCCGTTTTTGAACTGAAACAGGCCATCGGTGATCTGACGGCAGATAAACTTGGTTTGGATACAGGGATTTATGATCCGGACGTCCACTATGATGAAGTACGTGATGCCTGGGTCGGCACATCATCGGTCGGCGACATTGACGAAATGAAATAAGCTGATAATAATTAATTAAGACAAGGGTGCGTATAATTTTAGAAATCGGTTAAATCCGCTTTTTATCCATACGCTTAAATAATTCGGGTGATAGAAGATGAGTGAAGAAAACACAGAAGCCACGGAAGACGGTGCTGAACCGTCGATGGAGGACATCCTAGCCTCTATCCGCCGTATTCTTTCTGAAGATGAGGAAGAAGGTGGTGAAGGTGGCGAACCGGAAGCGGAGGCTGCACCCGAGCCAGAACCGGAGCCTGAACCCGAACCGGAGCCAGAGCCGGAACCGGAGCCTGAACCCGAACCGGAACCTGAACCAGAGCCCGAGCCGGAACCAGAGCCCGAGCCGGAACCAGAGCCCGAGCCGGAACCTGAACCAGAGCCTGAGCCAGAACCCATTATTGAAATGGAAGAGCCTGAGCCTGAGCCAGAACCTGAGCCGGAACCAATCATTGATGAATTAGACATTGATGACGATATCCTTGATCTGACATCAGATATGATGATTGAAGAGGAAGAACCGGAGCCAGCATTCGTGCCGGAACCAATTTCTGCCTCAGACGTTGCAGACCGAATCGTATCGCCACCAACTGTGGATGCCTCTACAGATGTTCTTTCTGAACTGGCAAAAGCGATTCTGGATCAACGCGACATCGCAGTTGGTACACGTGACATCACGCTGGAAGGTCTAACACGCGAAATCCTGCGCCCAATGCTCAAAGAATGGCTGGATCGCAACCTGCCATACCTCATTGAACGTCTGGTGAAGAAAGAAATCGACATCATGATTAACCGCGCAGAACGTCTTGAAGACTAAATAAGCGATTAATCTGCGAAAACCGAAGCGCCCGGGGTTGTCCTCGGGCGTTTTCGCGTTTATTAAATGCATTAAATTTGTCAAATTATATAGAAGGCCTTCTCAGTCATGTTGGACAAGAAATTCAATCCCGCAGCCGTTGAGGAAAAGCACTACAAGCTTTGGGAAGAAAATAACGCATTTGCCGCAAACCATGAATCCGGCAAAGACCCTTACACCATCATGATGCCGCCACCCAACGTGACAGGCAGCCTTCACATGGGTCATGCACTAACATTTACCCTGCAAGATATCCTGATCCGCTATAACCGGATGAAAGGCAAAGACAGCCTGTGGCAACCCGGTACCGACCACGCTGGTATCGCAACCCAGATGGTTGTTGAACGCCGCCTCGAAGGTGAAGGCGTAACCCGCCATGATCTGGGTCGTGACAAGTTCATCGACAAAATCTGGGAATGGAAAGAAGAATCCGGTGGTACCATCGTTCAGCAGCTGCGTCGCCTGGGTGCGTCTGCTGACTGGGCGAAAGAACGCTTTACCATGGATGAAGGCCTGTCTGAAGCCGTTCGTAAAGTCTTCGTCGAACTTTATAAAGACGACCTGATCTATCGCGACAAGAAACTGGTTAACTGGGATCCGAAACTGCACACAGCTATTTCTGATCTGGAAGTTGAACAGCGCGAAACCAATGGTAAAATGTGGTACTTCAATTATCCGATTGAAGGCGAAAACGGCAAATACATTATGGTTGGTACAACCCGTCCAGAAACCATGCTGGGCGATACAGGTGTTGCTGTTCACCCCGATGATGAACGTTATAAAGACCTGGTTGGCAAGAACGTAATTCTGCCAATCGTAAACCGTGCGATTCCAATCGTTGCTGATGAATATGCTGATCCTGAAAAAGGTTCCGGTGCAGTGAAAATTACCCCTGGTCATGACTTTAATGATTATGACGTGGGTAAGCGCTGCAATCTGGAAATCATCAACGTTCTGGACCTGAACGCCAATCTGAACGAAAACGTGCCTGAAAAATACCAGGGCATGGAACGTTTTGAAGCGCGTAAACAGATCGTCGCTGAAATGGAAGAACTCGGCCTGCTGGTCAAGATCGAAGAAAACCCAATGACCGTTCCTTATGGCGATCGTTCTGGCGTTGTGATCGAACCGTGGCTGACAGATCAGTGGTTTGTAAAAGCGGATGTTCTGGCAAAACCGGCATTAGAAGCCGTTGAAACAGGCAAGACGCGCTTTGTGCCCAAGCAATGGGAAAATACCTATTACGAATGGATGCGCAACATTCAGCCGTGGTGTATTTCCCGCCAAATCTGGTGGGGTCATCAAATCCCGGCATGGTTTGACGAAGACGGCAATGTCTATGTTGAATTGACCGAAGAAGATGCCCAAAAAGCAGCGGGCGAGGGCGTTAAGCTGACCCGTGAGACCGACGTACTTGATACCTGGTTTTCATCAGCACTTTGGCCGTTCTCTACATTGGGCTGGCCGGAAAAAACGCCGGAGCTTGAGAATTATTACACCACCGATGTGCTGGTCACAGGCTTTGACATTATCTTCTTCTGGGTTGCCCGGATGATGATGATGGGCATTCACTTTATGGGTGAAGTACCGTTTAAAGACGTTTACATCCATGCGCTTGTTCGTGATGAACAGGGCGCCAAGATGTCCAAATCGAAAGGCAACGTCATTGATCCGCTCGAAATGATTGACGAATTCGGCGCGGATGCCATGCGTTTCACCCTGACAGCTATGGCGGCACAGGGCCGTGACATCAAATTGGCGAAAAGTCGTGTTGAAGGTTACCGTAATTTCGCAACCAAGCTTTGGAATGCCGCACGCTTCTGCCAAATGAACGGCTGTAAACCCGTTGCTGGTTTCGATGCAGCAAGCGTTAAGCACCCAGTTAACCGCTGGATCGTGGGTAAAGTTGGCGATGTGGCTGCCGAAGTTGGCCAACAGATTGATGATTATCGTTTCAACGAGTCAGCAAATGCGATCTATGGCTTTGCCTGGGGGACCTTCTGTGACTGGTATCTGGAATTCACCAAACCAATCCTGAATGGGTCCGATGAAGCTGCGATTGAAGAAACCAAAGCAACAACCGCTTGGGTTCTGGATCAGATCCTGCACATCCTGCACCCATCCATGCCATACATCACCGAAGAACTTTGGGAATCTATGGCTGATGAACGTGCAAACCAGCTGATCAGTGGTGCATGGCCAACAAAAGTGCTGGATGACGCTGACGCCAACGACGAAATGGACTGGCTGGTCAATCTGATTTCAACCATCCGTACAACCCGTTCGGAACTGAATGTGCCTGGCAGTGTGAAGCTGGATGTGTATCTGCACGGTGCGTCTGAAGTCACAGGTCAACGTCTGGAACGCAACATGGATCTGATCCTGCGTATGGCGCGTCTGGAAAAAATTGAACTGGTCGATGAAGCCATGGCAACAGGCTGTGTTCAGGAAGTTGTCAATGAATCCACTGTCTTCATTAACGTGGTTGACCATATGGACGTTGCGGCAGAAAAAGCCCGTCTGGAAAAAGAAATTGCCAATCTGGACAAGATCATCGGCGGGAAAGAGAAAAAGCTGTCGAACGAAAAATTCGTCAACAATGCACCTGCTGAAGTCGTTGCGACCGAACGCACAAAGGTTGCGGAACTGACAGAAAAGAACAACAAGTTCAAAGAAGCATTGGAACGCCTGGTGAGCGCGCTTTAACACATTCTTTGTATCTTTCTTTTACAGTAAAAAGCCTTACCTCTATCGGGGTAGGGCTTTTTCTATATGAGACTTGAAACGATGGCCAACGAACCCACACCAGAAGAACGCGCAGAATATATTGTTAAGCGTCTTGAACTGTTTATCCGCGAAAACCGCGAACCTTTTAAGGGAATGAATTTTTCCAAGTGGCAGACCCTTGCCCGCGTGGAAATTGCCAATTCCATGAAGGATATCGAAAAAATGCATAAGACGGACGACCAGGTCAGTCGCCGTATGTTGTTTATTATCGGTTCATCCATCGCAACCATTGGCTTTTGGGGCGTAGCTGCTGCTTTTGGCAAGCTGGATTACATGCTGGCAGGTATGATCTGCCTGATCGCAGGGATCGTGGTTTTGGCCCATGCGGGCGAATGGGCGACACGTAAAATGTGGAAAAAGGCAGCTGCGGCCAAAAGACAGCGATCTTATAACAACGCTGTCTCCCTTGATCGCCAGATTAAGCAAATGGAAAAAGACTTGAAAAACAAGGCGAAAGAGCTGGAAAAAACCATCAACGCCGTGGGCAAAGCCATCCCGCCAAAATAAATTTAAAAAGACTATTTGAAATATCATTTTGCCTCCCTACTTATATACAAATTTATAAAAACGAAGGCACAAAACTAGGGAGAAAAACATGGGGCTTAACACGCTGATCAATCCACCCGCGATGACCAATGGCAAGGTACCGGGGCTTTGTAAAGCACATCCACTGGAATCGATCAGAGTTGGCGGCGTGATGGACATCGTGCGTGACTTTGATGTGGTTTTATTCAGTGCAGAAGATACACTCACTATCGACGGAAAAACCCATCCGGCAGGCGCCGTGATGGTGCCAAGTCTGCGCAGGCTTGAAAAGAAACTTGCCGTCTTTTCTCTGGATGAACTCGTCTCAAGAGAAGAACTGACATCCAAGGTCAATTTCTTGGGTATGTCCTTTGCGCCAGAACGCATTTTGATGCGCGAAGACTTTGCAAACCTGAACAAAAAATTCCCCTTTGCGCCGAATCATCGGATTTTGATGGTCTGTTCGGACGTGATAAACGAGGTTGCGTTGGGACGCGCACACGATTTAACCACCATGCTGATCACCAATCAGCGTGATGATCTTTCAAGTAAGCTGGGTATTGGATCACATTATGTAGCTTCCAGCGTATAAGACTTTCCAAAGCTTACTTAGACCGTTATGTTAATCGCCCTGCTTGAAACGAGCAGGGCTTTATTTTGTGAAAGACCGTAAGGAAAAAGAAGATGCCTGAATACCGTTCCCGCACGACGACACATGGACGTAATATGGCTGGTGCACGTGCCCTTTGGCGTGCAACTGGTATGAAAGATGGTGATTTTGACAAACCGATCATCGCCGTCGTCAACTCGTTCACACAATTTGTGCCGGGCCATGTGCATCTGAAAGACCTGGGTCAGTTGGTCGCTGCTGAAATTGAAAAAGCAGGCGGCATTGCCAAAGAATTTAACACCATCGCCGTTGACGACGGTATCGCCATGGGCCATGACGGCATGCTTTACAGCCTGCCATCGCGTGACCTGATCGCGGACAGCGTTGAATATATGGTCAACGCCCACTGTGCTGATGCGATGGTTTGTATTTCCAACTGTGACAAGATCACACCAGGTATGTTGATGGCTGCCATGCGCCTGAATATCCCTTGTGTCTTTGTTTCCGGTGGTCCAATGGAAGCGGGTAAAGTCACCATAGATGATGTGGAACATTCCCTTGATCTGGTTGATGCCATGGTAAAAGCGGCAGATCCAAACGTTTCTGACGAAGAAGTCAATGAAATCGAACGTTCAGCCTGCCCAACATGTGGCTCTTGCTCTGGTATGTTTACGGCAAACTCCATGAACTGTCTGACCGAAGCCCTTGGGCTTTCTCTGCCAGGCAATGGTACAGTCGTTGCAACCCACGAAGACCGCAAGGACCTGTTCTTGCGTGCGGGGCGTCTGGTTGTCGATCTGTGTAAGCAATATTATGAAGAAGATGATGCAAGCGTTCTGCCACGCGGAATTGCGACCTTCGAAGCATTTGAAAACGCCATGACACTGGATATCGCCATGGGCGGGTCCACCAACACGGTTCTTCATATTCTAGCGATTGCACAGGAAGCAGGCGTGGATTTCACCATGAAAGACATGGATCGTTTGTCCCGCAAAGTTCCCTGCCTGTGTAAGGTTGCGCCAAACATTGCAGATGTTCATATCGAAGATGTCCACCGTGCAGGTGGCATCGTTTCCATCCTTGGTCAGCTGGAGGCGGGCGGCCTGTTACATCGTGATGTATCAACCGTACATGAAAAGACGCTGGGTGAAGCACTTGATAAGTGGGATATCTCGCGCACATCTGATGAGGATGTTCACAAATTCTACAAGGCCGCACCGGGTGGCATTCCTACCCAGGTCGCTTTCTCCCAAGGGGCGCGTTATCGCGAACTGTGTGACGACCGCAAGGGCGGCATCATCCGCAGTGTTGAAGATGCCTTCACCAAAGATGGTGGCCTGGCTGTTCTTTACGGCAACATTGCTGAAGATGGTTGTGTTGTAAAAACAGCAGGTGTGGATGAAAGCATCTGGAAGTTCACAGGCAACGTTAAAATCTGTGAAAGCCAGGATGAAGGTATCGCACGTATCCTGGGCGGTGAGATCAAAGCAGGTGACATTGTTGTCATCCGCTACGAAGGTCCAAAAGGTGGACCGGGCATGCAGGAAATGCTCTATCCAACCAGCTATCTGAAATCCATGGGCTTGGGTAAAGAATGCGCACTTCTGACCGATGGTCGTTTCTCTGGTGGCACATCCGGTCTGTCTATCGGCCATGCTTCGCCTGAAGCTGCCAATGGCGGGGCAATTGGTCTGGCAGAAGAAGGTGATACCATCGTCATCGATATCCAGAACCGTTCCATCAATCTGGAAATTTCTGATGAAGAACTCGCCAAACGCCGTGCTGCAATGGAAGCCAAAGGCAAAGACGCCTGGAAACCGGTCAAGCCACGCGAACGTTACGTCAGTCAGGCCCTTAAAGCCTATGCCGCCATGGCGACAAGTGCGGATAAAGGAGCGGTACGTGACGTATCGAAGCTTGAAGGTTAAGTTCTAAGCTTAATTGGAAGAAACCTGTGCCCCGGCAAAGGCCGGGGCCTTTTTTATGCGTCATCCCTGCGAAGGCAGGGATCTCTTGGTCGTAGATTCCTGCCTTCGCAGGAATGACAGAGTGTATCACCCACCCAGATACTTCTTGGGGTTCACCGGGTTCATACCTTTGCGGATTTCAAAATGCAGCTGTGGGGTCGTCACACCGCCTGAACTGCCAACGCGCGCAATCAACTGGCCTTTTTTGATCTTCTGACCGCGCTTGACCAGAATTTTATCGGTATGGGCGTAGGCCGTTATCCAGCCCCCTGAATGTTTCAGCAGGATCATATTGCCAAAGCCGCGCAATTCATTGCCGCTATAGGCCACAACACCGTTTTCAGCCGCTTTTACAGGTGTACCGCGCTTGGCCGCTATATTGATCCCGTCATTGCGCAAGCCGTCCTTCTTCGCCCCAAAACCTGATATCAGCTTACCTTGCGTTGGCCAGGAAAAACGACTGCTGGAACGCGGTGGTGGTTTGGGGATGGCTTTTTTGCTGATCCGTGGCGCTGCCTTGGTGACCTTAATTGGTTTTGACTGAGGGGTCGCTGCTACGCGGGCCGCAGGCTTAAGGTCCGTGGTACGCGAAGCCAAGTTAGTCATGCGCGGCAATTTCAGCTTTTGTCCGGGTATCAACGTAAAGGGTGATTTGAGATTGTTGATTTTTGCGAGATTATAGACATCCGTATTATAACCGCGTGAAACGGAATAAAGGGTATCGCCTTCACGAACGATATGAAAAGGCGATTGCGGCAGGCGTAAGCGTTGCCCCGCTTTCAAGTGAAACGGCGCTTTCAGATTGTTGGTATCGATAATATCGCGCACCGACGCTCCGGTTCTGCGCGCAACACCATAAACCGTATCGCCTTTTTGAACGATGATGGTCCCCGGAATTACACGTGCGCCCGTTGATGTCGGTTTTGATGCTTTGGCCGACGGGCTGCGGCTATAACTCCCGCCATTAGACGGCACTTCCACCCATCCACAAGACGACAGGGTCAGACAAACAGCCATAGACAGGGCGATATATTTCCAACGTAACATCATGTTGCGGATTATGCCTAAGGGGCGATCAGCTTTCAATTTTATTCTGGCAAACCGGGGATTAACGGGACAAACCTAACCTGTTCCAATTCTTCTACATCAAACCCGCTTTCAGTGCGCGTCACACGGATCAGCCATTGCGACGTTTTATCTTCCCCAATGGGGGCAACCATAATCCCGCCGACAGCCAATTGATCAGCAAGGGCAGGGGGCACATCTTCGGCAGCCGCGGTGATCATGATCCGATCAAAAGGCGCTTGTTCCTGCCAGCCCATGGTGCCATCACCTGCACGCGCCACAATGTTGGTTTGACCGAATTTATGGAATCGATCCTGTGCCTGATCCAGCAATGGCTTGTGACGTTCAATCGTATAAAGGCGACGACACAGCTTTGCGAGAACCAGAGCCTGATAGCCGGACCCCGTGCCGATTTCCAACACCTTCATGCGGTCGCCGACTTTCAGGGCTTCCGTCATCAACGCAACGATATAAGGTTGGCTTAAGGTTTGGTTGTAGCCAATGGGCAGGGCGATATCTTCATAGGCCTGGTCATAGAACGTATCGGTGACAAACTTTTCCCGCGCGATAGTTTCAAGCGCGGCTAAAACAGCCGTATCGGTGATCCCTTTTCGGCGCAGTTCCATCAGCAGGCGGATTTTGGAGGATTCGATACTCAAGGTACCATCTCCTGCAGTTTCTTAAGCGTCGCCATATCGGTAAAATCCAAAGAGATGGGCGAGACCGAGATTGATCCATGCACCACGGCATATAAATCCGTTCCATCCTTAAAAGTCTCTTCTGAACGAAGGGCACCGATCCAGAAATACTCTTCACCGCGCGGATCATGAATTTTCGCCAAATCATCACCGATTTTGCGGCGGCCCTGACGAGTATATTCAATGCCTTTAACGTCAGCTGTGGCAACATCGGGGAAGTTTACATTCATCAATGTATTTTCCGGCCAACCATTACGGACCAGTTGTTTAATCACATCCGCGCCATGGTCTTCAGCCGTTGACCATTTAACCGCGTCACCGTCTTCGTAATATTGAGATAGCGCAATTGCGGGCACACCCAGCAAAGTTGCTTCCATAGCCGCTGCGATAGTCCCTGAATAAGTCACATCTTCACCCAGATTGCCGCCACGATTGACACCTGACAGCACTAGGTTGGGCTTGGCCTCTTTCATGATCTCATTCATGGCCAGCAGCACGCAATCGGTCGGTGTGCCGTCCACGCTATAACGTTTTTCGCCATGTTTATGGATACGAAGGGGACGACGCAGGGTGAGGGAATGGCCTGTCGCGCTTTGTTCCGTTTCCGGTGCGACAACCCACACATCCTCACAAATCGTGCGTGCAATTTCTTCCAGTACCTTCAAGCCCGGCGCATGAATACCATCATCATTGGAAATCAGAATACGGGCTTGGGACAGGTCGATCATTTGTTTGGCTCAATCACCTCAAGGCCACCCATGTAAGGGCGCAGAACTTCAGGAACAATGACAGTTCCATCTGCTTGCTGATAGTTTTCAAGCACAGCCACCAGACAACGACCAACCGCAAGGCCGGAGCCATTAAGGGTATGCACATGCACAGGCTTTTTCTCGCCCTCTTTGCGATAACGTGCCTTCATGCGCCGTGCCTGGAAATCACCTGTCGTGGAACAGGATGAAATTTCACGATACTGGTTCTGACCTGGCAGCCAGACTTCGATATCAAAGGTGCGACGCGCAGAAAAGCCCATGTCACCAGTACACAGCGTAATGACGCGATACGGCAGCTTGAGGCCTTGCAGAACGGCTTCGGCACATCCCGTCATACGTTCCAGTTCGGCATCAGAATCTTCCGGCTTCACAACGCTGACCATTTCAACTTTAGTGAACTGGTGCTGGCGGATCATACCGCGTGTGTCACGCCCTGCAGACCCGGCTTCAGAACGGAAACACCACGTCATTGCCGTATAACGACGCGGCAGGTAATCTTCAGACAGAATTTCACCATTGACGATATTGGTCAGCGGCACTTCCGCTGTCGGGATCATCCAGAACCCTTCTTCGGTGCGGAACAAGTCTTCAGAAAACTTAGGTAACTGACCTGTACCGTAAAGGGCAGCATCTTTCACCAGGGCAGGTGGGTTTACTTCAGTGTAGCCATGCTTCATGGTGTGCAGGTCAAGCATGTAAGCTGCCAACGCACGTTCCATGCGCGCCAAAGGCCCGGACAACAAAACAAAACGCGACCCAGACAGTTTTGCCGCTGTTTCAAAGTCCATCTGCCCCAAGGCTTCACCGATGTCGTAATGTTCTTTGGCTTCAAATTCAAAGGACGGAACTTCGCCCCATTTGCGTACTTCAACGTTATCGTCTTCATCTTCCCCGTCCGGCACATCATCTGCCGGAATGTTGGGAAGGGACATCAACGCATTTTCAAGTTCAACATCTTTAGCTTTTGCCTGTTCTTCAAGCTCTGCCTGTGATGCTTTGGATTTGGAAACCTGTTCCATAATTTCAGATGCATCACGGCCTTCACGCTTGGCAATGCCGATCTCTTTAGACAGTTTATTGCGTTCCGCCTGAACTTCCTGCGCTTTGGTCAGAAGGTCGCGGCGTTCTGTATCCAGTGCGATCAAAGCATCACTTTGACCATCCAAGCCTCTACGAGCCATGCCTTTATCAAAATCGGCAGGGTTATCACGGATCCATTTAATGTCGAACATAGGTTTTGGCCTTAAGTCATGTTGAAATCGGTTTCTTCAAATTCGTCGTCATCGTCTTCTTCTTCGATGTCACCGCGTTTTTTCTCAACGCCACGAACTGCGATAATTGAGACTTCATACAGAAAGAGAATAGGAATTGCCAGCCCAACCTGAGAAATCAGATCAGGTGGTGTCATAAAGGCAGCAAACGCAAAAGTAATCACGACCGCATACTTACGTTTTGCCGCCAGTCCACGGGATGTACACACCCCGATGCGTGCCAGCAACGTCAGAATAAGTGGCAGCTGAAAACTGATGCCGAATGCAAAAATCAACTTCATCACAAGGGAGAGATATTCATTCACCTTGGCTTCAAGCTGAATAGGAAGTGATCCATCAACACCCAGTGTTTCAAAGCTCAGGAAGAACTTCCACGCCATGGGCATGATGAAATAATAAACAAGCGCTGCCCCCAGCAAAAACAGGATAGGGGACAACACCAGATAAGGTGCTAACGCAGCCTTTTCGTTTTTATAAAGACCAGGAGCCAAAAAACGCCAGAACTGTGTGGCAATCACCGGGAAAGCCACAAGGAAGGCTGCAAAGAAGGAAACTTTCAACTGGGTGAAAAAAGCTTCATGCAACGCCGTATAGATCATCCGGCGGTTACCGCCCAATTCATGCAGCAACTGCGCAAGCGGTTCCACCAGAAAGGCGTAAATATCGCCAGCAAAATAAAAACAGCCCGTAAAAGCGATCAGCAGCGCGGCCATCGCTACGGTCAGTCTGTTTTTCAGTTCAATCAAATGCTCCATCAAGGGCATTGTATTTGCAGCAGATTCCGGATGGCTCACGGCTTAACTCTTTTTATCTGTTGGGGCTTCAGGCGCAGAGTCAGAGGAGGCGATTTCCTTCGGTTCCTCTTTCTTGTCTCTGTCCTGCATGGATTGATTGAACTCAGCCGCTTCTTTTGAGAAATCCATGGCTTTGCTTAACTCGCCGTCTTTATCAACGGTTTCGGAAATTTTATTATCCCAATCCATTGTTCTCGCCGAACTGATCTGGTTTTTCACCTCTTCCAGTTCGGTTTCTTTAATCATCTCGTCAATGTTACCTTGGAATTCGCGCATCATTGCTTTGACCTTGCCAACGATTTTGGCAACGCTTCGCATAGCTTTGGGCAGGTCTTTGGGGCCTACAACCAAAATAGCAATGACGATGATGACGGCGATTTCGGTCCAACCGATATCAAGCATAGTTTAAGTCCAGAGTTCTAAAGTGAAATTATGCGTCTTTTTTATCAGAGGCAGGGGCAGCTGTATCGGCCGCGGCTTCTTCACTCTTGGAAATTGAAGGTTTCTCTTCGTCCTTGGAAACTTCAGCTTCGTCGTCTTTCATGCCTTTTTTGAAGCTTTTGATCCCTTTAGCGAGATCACCGGCAATTTTAGGAAATTTACCCAGACCGAAAATAACAACTACGATAAGAAGAACTACAAGTAGCTGTGGAAGACTTGGCATCATGGGAAGGTTTCTCCGTGTTATAGGTATTTAATAAATTTGTTTTGCGGATAATGGCAGATTGAAACGCCGCCCGCAATGCCCAATAACACTTAATTTTAATATCTTTGAAACAGATCAACCTGCGCGGAAAACAAAGGCCTGCTCATGATCCATTGTCGCCATGATAGACTCATTTTCTTCCGGCAGCAGACGACCTTCAACGCGGGCATGTAAATGCGTGGTTTCGCCCAGATCATCTTCAACGCAGATATGCAACAGACTTTCACGCCCCAGATAACGTGCTGCCATAATATTGGCTTTTTCAGTGGCACTAATCTCATCCATAATGCGTTGAATTTTAATATTTTGCGGACGTACCAGCACGTCTACCTTTTCCCCGTCCTTAAAACCGGACGTGGGAACATAGCCCAAAACAGTTTCTGCCTGATTATTGCGCACCACACCTTTGATGATATTCACTTCCCCAAAGAAGGAAGCCGCAAAGTGGTCCACCGGCTTTGAATAAAGTTCCGTCGGTGTGCCGTCCTGAACGATATTGCCGTCTTTCATCAAAACGATACGATCCGCCATAAACATGGCTTCTTCGGGGTCGTGGGTCACCATGACAGCCGCAACGTTGGAACTTTTCAGCACATGCAGGGTTTCGTCGCGAATTTCTGCACGCAATCCCGAATCCAGCCCGGAAAAAGGCTCATCTAGCAAAATGATCCGTGGTTTGGGTGCCATAGCACGCGCCAACGCCACACGTTGTTGCTGACCACCTGACAGCATATGGGGCAGGGATTTTGCAAATTTATCCATGCGCACCTGTTTCAGGACTTCCATCACCCGGTCCTTCACTTGGCTTTTCGGATAGCCCTTCAGTCCAAAGGCAACGTTGTCAAAAACATTCAAGTGGGGGAAAAGGGCGAAATCCTGGAAAAGAAATCCAATATTGCGCTTTTCTGGTGGAAGAACATGGGTACCATCGGTCATCACCTGATCATCCACCAGCACACGACCTGTCACAGGTGTTTCAAGCCCGGCACAGACACGCAGGGTAGAGGTTTTACCGCAACCCGAAGGACCAAGCAGGCAGACGAATTCTCCGGTATCCACCCGCAAGTTCATGCGGTTGAGGACACAAAAACCATCAAACGAGAGTTCGACATTTTCCAGAAGTAACGTCATGCCATAAGATCCTATTTTTCTTGTCCGCTCATATGCGGTTGAAAATGACTTGCATTTACTTTTAAACAGGTCTTTGGGAAAAATCAAATAGCCTTATGTCTAAACCGACAAAAAGTTTATGGATTAATCTTCTTCCAATGGTTCCGGCAGTTCATCTTCTTCCGGCTGATCCGGGTGATCCAGCGGCAGTTCCATTTCACCACGCACCGTATAGGCATTGATGGCAGGGCGCGCATCCAGCAAACCTGCCGATTTCAATTCTTCAACACCCGGCAAATCATCGATTTTTTCCAGACCAAATTGATCGAGAAAAGCAACCGTTGTGCCCCATGTCATGGGCCGACCAGGTGTGCGTCGCCGCCCGCGCGGCTTGATCCATCCAGCCTCAAACAGCACATCCAATGTCCCCTTGGACAGTGACACACCGCGAATTTCTTCAATTTCCGCACGGGTCACAGGCTGGTGATAAGCGCAGATGGATAGGGTTTCAATGGCCGCACGTGACAGGGTTTTCACATTTTCACGATGTTCGCTTAAGTGTTCCGCCATGTCCGGTGCTGTTCTAAAGGCCCAGGCATTGCCAATGCGCACAAGATTGACGCCACGCTGCGCATAATCTTCCTGCAATTGGCGCAGAAGGGGTTTTACCTCAACTTCTTCCTGAAAATAGTTTGAGAGTTTTTTCTCACCCAAAGGCTCTTTGGTGGCAAACAGGACCGCTTCCAGCAGGCGCAGGTTTTCAGGGGAAATCTCACTCATTTTTCTAGCTCCGGATCGGGGCTTTGAACGTAGATTGCCCCAAAGGTTTCCGATTGTCTGATTTTTACTTTGCCATCACGCGCCATTTCAAGGGCGGCTGCGAATGTGGATGCCACAGCAGAGCGGGTATGAAGGGTGTTTTTCAGATCATCCGGCAGGAATTTCATCAATTGCGTCCATTCCGGGATTTTGCCCAGAAAAGTCTTTAACCGATCAATCGCCATATCCATGGAATAGAGATCCATCGGTTCGATATGAAGCGTCTGATCAGTATGTTTATTCATCTGATCGCCATAAGCCTTCATCAAATCATAAAGGGTGATGTCATAAGAAACCTCATCCACCTTGCCAAAGCTTTCCGGCTCCCCCCGTTTAAAGACCTTGCTGCCCAGAATGCTTCGATCCATAAGCTGTTCACCCGCATTGCGCATGGCTTCCAGTCGTTGCAGCTGGAAGGCGAGGGCTGCGGCCATTTCTTCCGCGCTCGGTTCTTCTTCATCGGCTTGTTCAGGGATCAGCAGGCGGCTTTTAAGGTACGCAAGCCAGGCGGCCATCACCAGATAATCAGCGGCCAGTTCCAGGTTCTTACGCCTGGCTTCACTTACCCAAAGCAGATATTGATCCGCCAGATGCAAAATAGAGATATGGATCAAGTCTACTTTTTGATCACGTGCCAGTTCCAGAAGGATATCCAGCGGACCTTCAAACCCTTCCAGGTCAATGATCAGGGCAGTTTTCTTTTTCGGCCGTAGGTCATCATCTTCATGCTGGTCAAGATCAATGAGCTTTTCCACGTCCGACCTACCTTGAAATGCCCACGATGTTCAGGATCAAATCCATCAAAATGTCAGAAGGGATACCGACCAGATACATAAAGATATTCAGGTTAAATCCGAACATACCACCAACGTAAGGCACAAGGAAAATCATCCCGAGCAAGATCAACATGCCGTAGCGTTCCAACCCAGCCAGACGGATCGCGAGCGGACGTGGAAGAAGGCCAACAGCGATGCGTCCGCCGTCTAATGGCGGTAAAGGTAAAAGATTAAAGACGCACAATATAATATTGATTCTAATAGAGTTTGCCAGATTGTGCGCAACCCACACATCGACATCTGTCGGTAGGAGTGGCAGGGCATAAAAGGCAATAGCGGATATAAACGCAATGAGAATATTAGCCGCAGGACCCGCCGCCGCAATGATCACCATCGCCTTTCTGGGGTTCAGGGTATTATGCACATTGACCGGAACGGGCTTGGCATAGCCAAACATCATATTACCCGCTGACACCAACAGCATCAGGCCCGGCATAATCAGCGTGCCAAAGGGGTCCACATGTTTGACTGGATTAAAAGTAACACGCCCCAGCATATAAGCCGTATGATCCCCCAACCGATACGCGACCCAGCCGTGCGCAGCCTCGTGCAATGTTACCGCAATAATAACGGGCAATATCCAGACAGAGATCAGAAAGGGAACGTTGGAGAAATCCATCAGGTCACCAGTTCCATCAGCGTATTAAAGCGGTTTTCCGCCTGATCGAAATCGATCTCTTCCAGATTTTCACGGGTCATCTTCCAACCCGCTTCGAGGCGATCATCGGTTCCATCACTAATCGGGCGTAGGCCATCGGCTACAGCCAGCATTTCTTCTTTATTGCCGTTGCAGTGAAGCACCAAGTCACAGCCGGCTTCTAATGCCGTTTCGGCGCGTGCACTGAAATCACCTTCAAGGGCATGCATGGAAAGATCGTCAGAAATCAGGATACCGTTAAACCCGATATGATGACGGATCACATCTTCAATCAGGCGAGGGGACATAGTCGCAGGCGCAAACTGGTCAATATCACTATAAACAATATGGGCCGTCATCGCCCAGGGCATATCCGCCAATTCAACAAAGGGACGAAAATCCACGCTATCCAGAATATCAAAGGCCGTATCCACAACCGGCAAAGCCTTGTGGCTATCCACCAATGCACGGCCATGGCCCGGGATATGCTTAATTACGGGCAGAACACCGCCTGCCATAAAGCCACGACACGCCGCACGGCCCATCACAGCCGCAAGTTCAGGATGTGGCGCATAGGCGCGATCAGAAATAATCGGGTCGGCATCTTCCACCGGAATATCCAAAACGGGCGCGCAATCAACGTTGATCCCCAAATCCATCAGTTCAGAGGCAAACAAACGTGCATTCAGATGTGCGGCTTCCAGACCCATTTCAAGGTTAAAGACGGCCAATTCACCAATTTTTGCCGCTGTTGGGGCTTCGCGCCAATGGGGTGGACGAAGACGGGCGACACGGCCACCTTCCTGATCAATCAGGATCGGTACATCAGGGTGCGTTACACAGCTGCGCAAATCATCGGTCAGGGCCTGAACCTGATACGGGTCTTCGATATTACGGGCAAACAGAATGAAACCTAAAGGATTGAGGTCACGAAAGAAATCACGTTCCCAATCGGTAAGTTCCAGGCCTCCACAGCCGAAAATAGCAGCGGCTGGATTTGAATTATCGTACGCGGACAATGAAGCACCCCACATTGCGTTTCTTTAACTGATTACAGATTTTTTTAGCTTCATCGCCTGTTGCAACAGGTCCGAGGCGCAAACGGTAATAAATTCCTTTTTCGCCCAAATTTGCTTTTACGATGTTGGAGCTCAGCCCGTTGACCACATCGCCATTTTTCGATTTGATCTTATCCCATGTCTTTTTGACACCGCTTTCACTTTTAGAAGATAAAAGCTGCATGACGTAACCTGATTTCACAGCCTCTTTCACCGCTGGCGCTTTAGGCGCTGCTGGTTTTGCTGTTGGTTTCGGCGCAGGTGGTGGGGTTACGTTGGCGATTTCAGCAGGCTTTTCAGCTTGTTTCGGTTCTTCTTTCAAAGCTTCCGCGATCTTGGCGACAAGTTCATCCTTGTCTTGTTTATCTGGACCTGCTGGTTGTTCAGAACGTTTGACCAACGCGCGTGGTGCATTGTCATCCTTAATCGAGGCCGGAGCCGGGGGTTCAATTTTTTCAGCCAGTTCTGCTGGTGGAACGGCAGGCAGCACAGGAGCGGGCGCAACCTTTTCAACAGGTTTGGCGGCTTCTTTAATTTCCGGTGCTTTTTCAACAACGGGCATCGGTGGCAATTCTTTAGACATCGCTGCCCCGGTGCCACTTTCAGGCATCGGCGGTAAGGCAATGCCTTTCTCAGGTTTCGCCATCGGTTTTTCCGGACGCGGCAGAAGACGTTCCAGCTTTGGTTCAGTATTTTCGCCACTTACGCGGTTATAAACTGTTTTATCCCGGTTTGGCACATCCATGCCTCCGGGATCAGATGGTTTTTCTTTCATCGGGGCGACTTCAGCACGAACGACAGGCACATTATCAGCGTCGGTTGGACCGCCACCAACAAAATACCAGGCCCCGCCACCAAGTCCGGCAACAACAGTTACGGCCAGGAAAAGCTTAATCGCCTTGCCACCACCACCTTCATCACTGGAGACAGGCTTATAATCAAAAGCGTCTTCTGACGGGTCCATCAAATCGTCGTCGAAATCATCGCGATGCGGCATTAACGCAACTCCTCACGGGGTTCTACGCCCAAAACAAGCAGGCCGGATGCAATCACCAGAGAAACGGATTTCAACAGGGCCAGACGCGCTTTGGTCAGTTCCAGATTATCGGCATGCAGGAAACGCAGAGAAACATCACCTGTGCCTTTGTTCCATAATGAATGGAATTCTGACGCCAAATCGTAAAGAAAATATGTAATTCGATGCGGTTCATGTTCTTTTGCTGCCGCTTCAACCAGTCGCGGCCATTCTGCCATCAGGCGCATAACCTTCAATTCTGCCTCATCCGACAGGTGCGACAGGTCAGCCGTTGCCAGGTTTTCTGCAGACAGATCAATATCAGAAAATTCTTCTTCAGCTTTGCGGAAGACAGAATGACAACGCGCATGGGCATATTGTACGTAAAAGACAGGATTGTCTTTGGACTGTTCCGTCACCTTGGCGAAGTCAAATTCCAGCTGCGCATCGTTTTTACGCGTCAGCATGATGAAACGCACAACGTCCTTTCCAACCTTGTCGATCACTTCGCGAAGGGTAATGAAGGTCCCGGCACGTTTGGACATTTTAACAGGTTCGCCGTTTTCCAGCAGATTCACCATCTGGGCGAGCTTGATATCCAGCTCCGCCTTGCCTTCAGACATGGCTTTTACGGCCGCTTTCATGCGTTTAACATAACCACCGTGGTCAGCCCCCATCACGTCGATCAGTTGATCAGACCCACGCTGGAACTTATCGAAATGATAGGCAATGTCGGATGCAAAGTAAGTTCCGGATCCATCGGATTTTTTCAAGGGGCGATCCACATCGTCACCATATTCCGATGCCTTGAACAGCAATTGCGGACGCGGTTCCCAATCTTCGGGCTTTTTGCCTTTCGGTGGCTCCAGCACGCCTGTGTAGATCAGGTCGCGACCTTCAAGGAAGGCAATCGCTTTATCCACACCGCCGTTATCCACCAGTTCTTTTTCCGAAGAAAAGACATCATGCACAACGCCAAGGGCTGCCAGATCATCACGGATCAGGTCCATCATGGCATCGATGGAGAATTTTTTGATTTCTTCCAGATAGTCCGCTTCTTCTGCAGTCAGCCATTTATCGCCAAACGTTTCTTTCAGCTTTTCACCGACACCAACGAGATAATCACCAGGATACAGGCCTTCTGGAATTTCAATCGTTTCACCGAAAGCTTCGCGGTAACGCAGATAAGCAGAGCGTGCCAATACATCCACCTGCGCACCCGCATCGTTGATGTAATATTCTTTAGTGACCTTGTAGCCAGCCTTGGAAAGCAAAAGGGCGAGGGCATCACCAACAACCGCACCACGTCCATGGCCAACATGCATCGGGCCTGTCGGGTTGGCAGAAACATATTCCACATTGATGGTCTGACCTGCGCCCATATCTGAGTCGCCCCAGTTGGTGCCTGCATTCAAAACATCTTTCAGACGAGCATGCCAGAAATCATCAGCCAGTTTCACATTGATAAAACCGGGGCCTGCCACATCAACAGAAACCACATGGTCGATCTTTTCCATTTCAGGGGCGAGTTTCTCCGCCAGATCACGTGGCTTCATCTTGGCTTGCTTACACAGAACCATAGCTGCGTTGGTGGCAACATCGCCGTGGGAAGCATCACGTGGGGGTTCACATGTAATGCGGGATGTGTCCATCCCTTCAGGGAGATCACCCGCAGCACCAAGTTTGGCAACGATTTCGGAAATATTCTGGTGGAATGCTTTAAAAAAATTCATGAGTTTCTGGCCTGTACATCGAACAAACGGGCATGTTCGTCCAACGCGTATCGATCTGTAATGCCGGCAATATAATCAGCAACCACTTTTGCCGTGGTTTCAGAAGGCTTGCCGTCGGTGAGTTTGAACCATTCGGTTGGCAGGCAGTTTGGTTCCTCCATAAACAGGGCAAATAAGTCCTGTAATACGCGGCGGGCCTTACTGGTCATCCGATTGATTTTGTAATGGCGATAGACGTTTTCAAACATGAAGGCTTTCAGTTGACGGTCACATTCCTGAATGCGATCGGAAAAAGAAGCAATCGGATGGTTTGAATTTCGAATATCCCCGATGTCTTTTGGTGCCGCATCTTTAATGCGTGCTTGAGTTTCCTGCAAGAGATCGTTGACCATATCACCAATCAAACGGCGTACAGCCTCGTAAATCAGGCGGGATTTGTCCAAATCCGGGTATTGTTTGGCCACAGCGCGGAAGGTTTCGCCCACAACAGGGACATCACTCAGGTCTTCGATTCGGATCAAACGGGCACGAAGCGCATCGTCAATATCGTGGTTGTTATAGGCGATATCGTCGCTTAAGGCCGCGATTTGCGCTTCCAGCGAGGAATAATTCTCCAGATCCAGATCCATGACATTTTCATTGTAATCCAGGATCGCCTGATGCACGGGCTTTGCATGATTTGCCTTGAGGCCGAGGAGGGGGCCATTATGCTTCACCACACCTTCGACCGTTTCCCACGTCAGGTTAAGCCCATCGAAATCGGCATAACGCTGTTCAAGTTCGGTTACAACCCGCAAAGACTGGGCGTTATGATCAAAGCCGCCATAAGGGTCCAGGGCAGCATCCAACGCATCTTCCCCCGCGTGCCCAAAAGGCGGGTGTCCGAGATCGTGAGCGAGGGCTAATGATTCCGCCAGTTCCTGATTTAACTGCAAAAAGCGACAGGCCGTCCGGGCGATTTGGGCTACTTCCAGACTATGGGTCAGGCGTGTTCTGAAAAAGTCACCTTCATGGTTTACGAACACTTGCGTCTTATATTGCAGACGTCGAAAAGCAGCCGAATGAATAATCCGGTCACGGTCGCGCTGATGACAGCTGCGTGTGGCACTTTCAGGTTCATAAAAATGACGACCCCGGCTGTCTTCAGGCAGGCAAGCATATGGGGCAAATTTGATAAAATCACTCATGGGCAGGAAGGTACCCTTGTGCGGCTTTTGATGCAATGGGTTTGACAAACGAAAAAGATAGCTTACATATGTTTCAACAGACGAATTAATCCCCCCAAGGAGAGAAAGAATGAGCCAGGTTGGTTTAACTGAAAGTGCAAATAAGCAGGTCCAAAAGCTTATCGCCATGGAAGGCAACCCAAATATGAAGCTCCGCATCATGATTTCAAGCGGCGGCTGTTCCGGCTTTTCCTATAATTTCAGCCTGGATGATCAGGTGAAAGACGACGATCAGGTCTTTACCTTTGGCGAAGTCGATGTGCTGGTTGACGAAGCGTCCCTCCCGTTCGTTGAAGGCGCACAGCTGGATTATGTCACCGACCTGATGGGCTCATCCTTCCAGATGACCAATCCGAATGCGACATCTGAATGCGGCTGCGGGTCTTCTTTCTCAGTTTAATCGACGATTGTTATCTGAAACTGTTGGCTTGATTTTGATGGATCGAAATCATCAGGCTTAACAGTGCTTAATACATTCGTGTGGAATTGTTTCGTTGTACTAAAACCGTACTTATAGAAACCACTATCCGCGCTAACAGGTTGTTGTGGACTTGTAAAAAAGCAGCGATACCAGCGAAAGGAAAATGTACCACTGCCTTTCCCGTCAGGGAGGAAGTACAAATAAAATCTAGCAGGTAACGCACCTTTCTGCTTATCGACCTTGTCCGGGTCCCAGCTTGTCATCATGTTGACGGCCTCATACTCGCCAGACGTTCCATCTGTTCCAGACAGGCCAGCAAATACCGGGCAACCTTTATAAGGCGGTTTGATACCAGATACGCTATTGCAGAAGAGGGCGAAATGGATGTCTTGCGTTGGTGACCCGTTTAAGGGTGGGTTGATCGGGACCAGTTGAAAAGTTGTCGCAGAAGATTTGGATGCATTGGCAGCTAAAGTCAGCCAGTACCCACTTTGAAAGTCAGTTTCGACCTTTACATATCCACTATCCCCAAGGTTTGGGGCTGAAATGTTTATATTTACACCTTGCGGTGACGTTGGCCAGGCGCCGTCTTGGTCGTATGTCGCATGTGGCGGCGTACCTGTATAGTTGAACGCACACATGTCTTGAAACAGATTTTGCAATGTTGTGGGAACATACGTCGTGTAGGTATCATTGAGATTTGTAAAAAAGCCGTTGATTTCACCCAGGGAGAAATTGGTTAGTTCAAACTTATAAATTTGGGCATTGCTGATCATTGTAAGCCAATTTACACAAACCAAAGCCTTATAATAGGCAAGACCATAATCAATTGTAATTGATTTCACGGATTGCAAATATGAAAATGCAGTTCCATTGTTATTGTTTTCTGACACATATTGGATGACGCCTTTGCCATCAATTGCGTTGCTTGTAATAAAGGTATTGAGTTCAGCACATATTTCTACGATGCCTGATGTAGGATCCGCTAAAGATTTTGCCATGTCAGCCAGGGACTGATCTAGAGAAGACTCATCCAGATCCTTCGTGGAAAGTGCCATAATGGTGTTATAAGCGGTAATGATTTTCGTATATTGATTTGCCGCTTCCACTTTTTTAACTTCTTCCTGAAGCGCTTCAATTTCTTTTTCCAGCTCCTCAATCCCAGCTATAATCTCCAATACCTGACTTTCAATTTCTTTGAGATACCCTAACATTTTTTTCTGGTTCTCTGCGGGTGTTCCTGGAATTGGGGAAAAAGCAGTAAATAGGGCGCCAAGGCCGACAAGACCAGACTCCTTGCCGAGATTATCCAAGCCAACGGCAATAATTGTGTTAGTCGAACCCATCGCATACCTCACAGGTGTCACGTAATAATCAAATTACGCTGACGATACACGATCTACTTTTAGATGTAAAATTCAATCTTAATAATAATAATTTAGTAATTTTTACAGCTTAAAAGAGTTTATCTTCAAGCTTACCAGTTCGAACACATGGCTTGCTCGCGTCGATAGTTTTCTCTGGTATCGATGCGGGCATTTTTGCGTGAGATATCCGCACTCATCCGTTTAAAGAGCGGCCGAATTTGCGCATCCAGCAGCTTCTGCACCTTATTGGCTGCCGCATCGGCAGAACGCAGATAAACGGGTCCAATTCGCTTGGCACGTTTGCGGATTGTTTTTTCAATGCCGAACGCATGCTTATAAAGCGTATCGCGGAAAATCTGCACATGGATATTTTCATGGTTCATGATCGATTCATGCTCGCAAGAACCGGGCTGGTACTTGTTGCTGACATAAACGTCAATATTGCGATAACCGATAAACAGATTGGCTGATACTAAAACAGCGCAATAGCGATCGCGCCCCAGTGAATAAATCTTCGTATTTGTTTTTAAATGATAATTTTCATCTGCGACCGTCAATCCGGTTGGAATCCACATGGGACCAAGACGGCTGCCTGCATTGCCACGCAATCGTGAAAGCTGGGCAGAACTGAAATTGGAATGATAGCGCAAGTCCCCCATGGAACGTTCCATATAGACTTCCACATAGCGGCCATCTTCGGGGCAGGCGGGCCATCCGTTTTTGGCATGCGCAGACGAAATGGCTGTCAAAGCAATTAAAATCAAAAAAACAAAAAGGAATACTGGCAACTTCATCTCTACAGTATATGTTATCACCACAGAAAAGCTCAATGGAGAATCCTTCGTGAAAATCGTTACATGGAACGTAAATGGCATCAATGCGCGCACAGAACATCTTTTGCGCTGGCTGAAAGAATTTAACCCCGATGTCGTCCTGTTACAGGAATTGAAAACACCGGGCGATGCGGTGCCTACCATGGAATTAAAAGACCTTGGCTATAACGTTGAATTTGTAGGACAAAAATCCTTTAACGGTGTTGCGATTCTTTCAAAAGAACCCATTGACCTTGTTCTGGATAGATTGCCCGGTGACGAAGAAGATATCCAATCACGATATATTGAAGCCAATGTCGGCGGCGTGCGTGTTGCCTCGATCTATTTCCCGAACGGAAATCCGGTCGATAGCGAGAAATTCACCTATAAGCTTGGCTTTATGAAGCGGGTGATCCAACGCACGAAAGAGCTATTGGCAGAAGATATTCCGTTTGTTCTGGGTGGGGACTATAACGTCGCCCCTGATAATGGTGACGTTTATGATATCCAGAAAATGGGCGGGGATGCAATTTGTCGGGAAGAAGGACGTGAGCTTTACCGCGAACATCTTTTTCTTGGCCTTACCAATGCATTCAAACTTTATCACCCGGAACCCGGGCAGTTTTCCTGGTGGGATTACAGAGGTGGGGGATGGGCCAAGGACCACGGTGTCTTGATCGATCATCTGCTTCTATCCCCTCAGGCAGCCGATATACTTGTAGATTCCAACATTGATAAAACACCACGCGGTTGGGAAAAAGCATCCGACCATACGCCAGTGTGGTGTGAATTGAAGGTGTAACATGACATTGCCAGCCACAGACAAATGTATCAACTATATCGAATTCATCGTTTCAGACATTCAGAAGACGAAGGACTTCTACGCAAAAGCCTTTGGCTGGACCTACACAGATTACGGTCCGACTTACACAGAATTCACCGACGGCCAAATGAAAGGCGGCTTTGAAGAGGGAGAACCCCGCACAGGCGGTCCACTCATCGTTCTTTACGGCACAGATCTTGATGCTTTGGCTAAAGCAGTTGAAGAAGCAGGCGGTACCATCACCAAACCAAACTTCGAATTCCCCGGCGGTCGCCGTTTTGAATTCAAAGATCCGGATGGATATGATTTGGCTGTCTGGTGTGAAAATTAAGTCAGCTTTTGCCCCAAGCGACCTGCCAGATCCTGAATATACTGCCAGGCAACACGACCGGACCTTCCTCCGCGTGTGACGGTCCACTCAATCGCCTCAGCTTTCCAGGTTTCCTCTTCGATTTTAAGGCTGTAGTTGGCGATATAGCCCCGAATAGCCGCAAAATAGGTTTCCTGATCCATATTATGAAACCCAAGCCACAAGCCGAAACGATCAGACAGCGATACCTTTTCTTCCACCGCTTCGGATGCATGAATGGCGGTTGATCGTTCGTTTTCGATCATATCGCGTGGCATCAGGTGTCGGCGGTTGGATGTGGCATAGAAAATCACATTTTCGGGACGGCCTTCAATGCCGCCCTCAAGAACAGCTTTCAACGATTTATAGCTGGTGTCACCGCCATCAAAAGACAAGTCATCACAATAGAGAACACAGCGACGATCCGTTGTTTTTAACACCTTCAAAAGGGCGGGCAGAGTTTCCAGATCTTCACGGTGAATTTCTACCAACATCAGGCTGTGGGCCTTGTCTTCATTCAGCTTGGCATGGATGGCTTTGACGATGGAACTTTTCCCGGTGCCACGCGCGCCCCACAAAAGAGCGTTGTTGGCAGAAAAGCCACCTGCAAACTGCTGGGTATTTTTAAGCAGGATTTCCTTTTGCAGATCAATCCCTTCCAGCATATCCAGCGGTACGCAACTGACCTGTAAAACAGGATCAAGATAGCCCGTTTCCGGGGACCAAACATAAGCATCAGCGAGACTTAGATCGTTGTTTGGAACTTTCGCAGGTGATTGACGTTCCAGTGCATCGGCAATGCGGGTTAAGACCGATAGATATTCCTGATCGCTCATGCCATCCTCTTGTTTGTAAAAAAGTCCATTGACCCTACGAATTCCTATAGAAAATGTAAACATCCCATTGTATAGTCCCGCGCAAGTTTGGGACTGTCCCAACGACTGTTATTCTAACCTTTAGGAGTTATCTATGCTCATTTCTCCGGCTTATGCTCAAGCTGCTGGTGGTGCAGGGGGCGGTATCGAAGCGTTTCTGCCGCTGATTCTCATCTTTGTTGTGTTCTATTTCCTCATGATCCGTCCACAACAAAAACGCGCTAAAGAACATAAAGTCATGTTGTCTCAGCTGCGTCGTGGCGACAATATCCTGACAAGCGGTGGTATCCTTGGCAAAATCACCAAGGTAGATAGCGACACAGAAGTTTCTGTTGAAGTTGCCAAAGACACGGTTGTTAAAGTGCGTCGCGAAATGATCGCTTCTGTTATCGATAAAACAGAACCAGCACCTGAAGAAGCAAAAGAAGCTGCAAACGACACAGCTGAAAAAACCGAAGAAGCTGGCGGCTTGAAAAAGCTTTTCGGCGGTAAAAAAGACTAATCACAGTTAAAGGAAGGGACCGAGAAAATGGTCTACTTCGCCAAATGGAAAATAGCCCTTGTGATTGCGGTTTGTTTGTTGGGCGTGGCGTTTGCTGCGCCCAACATGTTTGACCGTAAGACAACGGCTGAACTCCCGGGATGGCTTCCCAATCAACAAATCAGTCTTGGCCTTGACCTTCAGGGTGGTTCCCACCTTCTGTTGGAGGTAGAAGCCCAAACAGTCATCAATGAACGTCTTGTTTCCATCATGGATACCATCCGCACCACATTACGTGCGGAACGTATCCGTTACACCGGTCTGCGTGTTAGAGGAGACAGTGTTCAGGTTCAGATCAAGAAGCCGGAACAAATGGATCAGGCTTATGATCTGTTACGCGTTCTTGACCAAGGCTCTGAAACCAATGTTGAAAACAGCACCATCAGCATCAATCTGACAGAACAGGCTGTTCTCGATGCCAAACGATCTGCCGTTGAACAATCGATTGAGATCGTTCGCCGCCGTATCGATGAGACAGGCACAAAAGAACCAACCATTCAGCGTCAGGGTGATGAACGTATTCTCATTCAACTGCCCGGTATTGACGATCCAGAAGAAGTGAAACGTTTGCTCGGTAAAACCGCAAAAATGAACTTCCATCTAGTCAACCACAATGTTAGCCCGGAAGATATTCTGGCCGGACGCATTCCACCGGGAACACTGGCTCTGCCGGATGCGGAAAATGAGCAACGCAAGATCGCTGTTTTGCGCAAGGTTGAAGTTCGTGGCGAAATGTTGATCGACAGCCAGCCAACCTTCCAGGATGGCCAGCCGGTCGTTTCCTTTACCTTTAACTCCCTTGGTGCGAAGAAATTCGGTAAAGTTACCTCCAACAACGTTAACCGCAGTCTGGCGGTCGTTCTGGATGGTAAGGTTATCAGTGCGCCAAACATCAATAGCCCGATCTTGGGTGGTAGCGGGATTATCACAGGCCGCTTCAGCGTGCAGGAAGCCAACGACCTGGCCCTGTTGCTGCGCGCAGGTGCATTGCCTGCACCGCTGGTGATCCTTGAAGAACGTTCTGTTGGTCCTGGCCTTGGGGCAGATTCAATTGCCGCTGGCAAGATCGCATCCATCGTTGGTCTGGTCGGGGTTATCGCCTTTATGATCGTAACATACGGTCGCTTCGGGATTTATGCCGATATTGCTCTGATGTTTAACATCATCCTGATCACAGCTGCGCTTTCCTTGTTGCAGGCAACATTGACCTTGCCCGGGATTGCGGGGATCGTGCTGACCATCGGGATGGCGGTAGATGCCAACGTTTTGATTTTTGAACGTATCCGTGAAGAACTTCGAAACGGTCTAGGTCCCATCGCTGCGGTGGATTCAGGCTATAAACGTGCGATCAAAACCATTATTGATGCGAACGTCACCACCTTGATTGCTGCTGTTCTGCTGTTTGAATTCGGCTCCGGCCCGGTTCGTGGTTTTGCAGTGACCTTGGCAATCGGGATCATAACCTCCATGTTTACGGCCATTATGGTTACACGCCTGCAGGTCGTCATGTGGCTGCGTAAAAACAAGCCAAAGAAACTGGTTTTATAAGAGGGATTAACATGAAACATTTACATTTGATCCCGGCTGATATCAGTCTAGATTTCATCGGCAAGAAGCTTATCTTCTTTGCTTTTTCCGTTATTTTGATCGCTTCTTCCATCGGTCTTTTCTCTGTAAACGGACTGAACTACGGTATCGACTTTAAAGGCGGTATCATGATGGAAGTTCGTACCAAGGACGGCCCAGCTGACATTGCGCAGTTCAGAAGTCAACTTTCCGGGCTTGGATTGGGCGAAGTTTCCATTCAGGAATTTGGTGAACCCGAAGAAGTTTTGATCCGCATCCAGCGTCAGGACGGCGGAGAACAGGCGCAACAAACGGCTGTCGAAGCAGTTAAAAGCGTTCTAAAGGACACGGTTGAATATCGCCGGACCGAATTTGTGGGTCCAAAGGTTTCCGAAGAATTGTTCATGGACGGCCTGATGGCTGTCAGTCTGGCCATTGGCGCCATTCTGATCTACATCTGGTTCCGTTTTGAATGGCAGTTTGGTATGGGTGCAGTCATTGCTCTTGTGCATGACGTGATCTCGACCATCGGTATCTTCGCCTTGCTGGGAATGGAATTTAACTTGTCTACCGTGGCTGCGGTTCTGACCATTGCCGGTTATTCGATCAACGATACGGTTGTTGTTTATGACCGTGTGCGTGAAAACCTGCGTAAGTACAAAAAAATGGATCTTGCAGAAGTGTTAAACAATTCTGTCAATGAAACCCTGTCACGTACGATCATGACCTCTGTCACCACCATGCTGGCCTTGCTTGCCCTTTATATCCTGGGCGGCGAAGTCATCCGTGGCTTCAGCTTTGCCATGATCTGGGGCATCCTGATCGGTACTTATTCCTCCATCTGTCTGGCGGTTCCAATCCTGACATACTTCACGCTGCGTCGTTCTGACGATGAAGATGAAGAGTCAGACATTGAAAAAATCGTCGAAGAAGAAGGTGCTGTTTAATGTCATTAGACATCACGCCGATTGTTAACGATGACCGCCTGATGATCTCATCTTATGGGGACGGTCGCTTTACGGTGAACGGCAAAACCGTGACCGGATCGATCCTGCTTTATGAAAATAAGGTGGAACCCTGGGAGATCACTAAGGCCAAGGATATCACCCTTGAAAGCATCCAACCTTTGTTGGATGTAGCCGACGAGTACGATATTCTGGTCATCGGCATTGGAGAGCTATCGAAAATGCCCCCGAAAGATCTGCGTGAAGCCGTAAAGGGAAAGGGCCTGGTGCTGGAATGGATGAATTCTGGCGCTGCGGCACGTACCTTTACCGTCTTGCAGACAGAAGACAGACGGACACTGGCCGCCATCATCGCGGTTTAAACCGAACGAACAAAAAAGGCCCGCTTCTTTTTAAGAGGCGGGCCTTTTTGCTTTAAGAAACAGGTGACTTACGCATTTGCAAGCTGTGCGTTCACAAAGTCCCAGTTCACCAATTCATTCAGGAATGTTTCCACGTACTTTGGACGCAGGTTCTGATAGTCCAGATAATAGGCATGTTCCCACACATCACAAGTCAGCAATGCTGTCTGACCATGAGCAAGTGGGGTATCGGCACCGATTGTCTTGGTGATTTTCAGTTCGCCATTTTCCAGGACCAGCCAGCCCCAGCCAGAACCAAAGGCAGTGATACAGGCTTGGGAGAATTCTTCCTTGAACTTGTCGTATGACCCAAAAGCCGCATCGATTTTGGCTGCAATTTCACCTGTTGGAGCACCGCCACCATTTGGCGCCATACAGTTCCAATAGAAAGTATGGTTCCAGATTTGGGCTGCGTTGTTAAACAGGCCAGCTTTGGATGCATCACCTGCCGCGTCTTTGATCACAGCTTCCAGGTCAGCATCCGTACTTCCGGCATCATCACCCAGAAGATTATTCAGGTTCACAACATAGGTATTGTGGTGTTTACCATAGTGAAAGCTCAGGGTATTAGCAGAAATGTGGGGCTCCAACGCATCTTGTGCATAGGGCAGGGCAGGAAGTTCGAATGCCATTTTGTTACCTCTTACAGAACAGTTGTTTTGAACACTTCTAAAAAATAGGTTTGCTCTTTGGAAAAAAGAAGGGGGGCAAACCAAAAAAATGTAACTTTTTTCAATATTTTATCAAAAAATGGTCTGAGCTGCCACCTTTCCAGATCGAATTGCACTTTCAATCGTTGCGGGTAAAGCAGTATCAATCCAGTCCCCGGCCAGTCGCAAATTTGGGAATTGTGTTTCAGTTTTTAACCTGTTTTCAACAAAGTTTTTATCCTGTAAAGGCGTTGCTGTTTTTTCACAGATCACTTTAAAAGGTGGCATCTGCGCTTCTGCCTTATCAAAATGAAAACAAAGTTCGCGCCACACCCGTTCGGCCAGATCGTCGCCTTGCGGTTTGAAATTGCTAATGGTCACAGAAATCAGGTTATCGTTAGCATAGACCCACTGGCTCAGCGTGTTAACCAAACCAAAGAATTGATTGCGTACGGGATGGTCCAGATAAAAGTGAATATTGGTAATAGGCGCCGTTTCCATCACTTTAATCTGAAAAGGATTCTCCACTTGAGCATAAGCATGCTGGGGCAGGGCGAGGATAGCTTTGTTATTCTCATCCAGCTCAATCTGATGATCTTTAAAACTCAATCGATCATTGCTCACGGTCAACAAACGCATATTGGTTTTAATATCCAACTGCTTCAGCGCAGGTCCAACAAAAGCATCATGCAGGGTTGTTCTGGCAAAATAGGGGATAAGAGCTTCAGCGCCCTGTTTCAGAACTTCCCGAAAGGTCTGCCACAATAATTTCCCTGAAACCTGATCAGGTCTTGCATTAAAAATTGCCAGAACCAATGGCTCCCAAACCCGTCGATAGGCTGTCTTCCCTTTTAGATTAAACAAGCCCACACCCGGAACAGCTCCAGTCATGATCGCCTTTAAGAATCCCCTGGCTGGAACTTGCCAGTGAAGGGGGCCTTCGCGCATTTCAAAAACACCACCTGGATAAGCCGCCACCTGATCACGCGCCCCAATCATGTCCAGATATTCGAAACTGTCACGATAGCCTTTAATCAGCAAGTGCGTGCCGTTGTCGTGATGACCCACACGTTTTATCCGCCCACCCAGCGTGCTCGAGGCTTCATAAATAATAACCTTGTGACCACGGTTTTTCGCATGAATGGCCCCAGACAATCCAGCCAGCCCTGCGCCAACGATATGAACCGTCTTTTGGCTCATCCAAAGGCCAGCATTTTAGTGACGGTCATGGCTTTCTCCATGGTGGACAGGCGAACGCGTGGTTCAATCTGATGCCATCCACGGCGTTTCATCTTTTCAAACAATTGCTTATAGACCGCCATCATCATCATGGCCGGACGCAGATTTTCCTGCCCACAGGATTTCAAAATTTGCTCCGCCTTCTCATAATGCGCATCAATCTTGATGGAGACATCCTTTAGAACTTTATGCAGAGAAGAGGACGCAATGCCATCAACCTGATGCTCATCCAGACTTTCAGCAGGCAGATACAGCCGTTCAATTTCCCAGTCTTCCGCCACATCGCGCAAGATATTCGTCAATTGCAGGGCGAAGCCCAGCTCTATGGCAAAGGCTTGTGCTTCTTCATCATCGCGTCCAAAGATGGGAAGGGACAGCAGCCCAACACTTACGGCCACACAACGGCAATAGTCATAAAGCTCATCCCACGACGGTTTCTGGATCGGCCCACGTGCATCTGCTTCCATACCGTCTATCAATTTATAGAGTTCAATCGTCGGAATTGAAAACTTCGAAACCGCATCACATAGAATGCGGGTAATGGAACAATCCGGTTTGCCTTCAAGGGTTTGGTCTATCTTGTTTCGCCAATTTGCAAGCTCGCCCAGCTTACTTTCTTCGCTGCCTTCTTCATCCGCGATATCATCCAACACACGGCAATAGGCATAGATCGCAAACAGATAGCCGCGACGACCTGCAGGCAAGGCCTTCATCCCCAAAGAAAAAGAACTATGCGCGTTCTGCACAATCTCTTCCACCAACTGAAAGTCACTTTGTGTAGCATGCGTCATAGGGGATAAAATCCTCGGTAGGCGATCAATAATTTATCCATCTTAGTGAGTTCCACCCGCGTTGCAAGTGGGTCCTGCTTTTTCAATTTCCCGGCCAGGGCAAGGGCGCAAAGGATGGTGACTTTCACCTGATAACGAAGACGCCTGTTTTTTACCTGCTGGGCCAAGGGCAGGGCCGTTTTAATCAGCTTATCGGTGCGTTCGAGACAGATATTCAGAATTTTGCGCAATCGATCAGAACATGATTTTTCTGAAAGCAGGGTTTCATACCCCTCATCAGCTTCCAAAAACTCTGTCGGCAGATAAATACGGTCAATCGCCTGAAAATCTTTCTGGCAGTCCTGCAAATGATTGAGGATTTGCAACGCTGTACACAGCACATCACTGGCCGTGGGGTCAATCTTTTCCCCATGTACGTCAAGCAAAAAGCGCCCAACCGGGTTCGCGGAATATCGGCAATAACTCAGCAAGTCATCCCAAGTCTCATATCTATTTTGGGTGGCGTCCTGTCGAAAAGCAATCAGAAGGTCAGCCAGAAACGGATTGTCCGTTTCCATATCCAATTGCTTGAGCTTTTCTTCTGGTGCCAGATCAGGAGAATCAGCAATGTCATCCGCACAGCGGGCAAACTGATAGAAATCCAGTACCTGCGTGCGCACTTCTTTCGCCAACAACAAGCTTGCGACCGGAAAATTCTCGCTCTTATGTGTTTTTGTCACTTGGCTTTCCCCCTGACTTACCCCTATATGACACACGTCTATCATTTACCAAAGCGTTTATCATGACTTCTGCCTTAAGCCTGTGCGCTCAGGAAATCCAAAAAACGGATCACGACCAGTTTCTCTGCGGGCTTTATGCCTCTGACGATACCCGTGATGCCTTTTATGCCCTACAGCTTTTCGCCATAGAAACGACCCGGATCCGTGACATGGTGAATGAACCCCAGCTGGGCCATATGCGCATACAATGGTGGCGAGACTTGATCGACGGGGTCTATGCAGATCAGGAAGCGCATTCCGAAAACGGCACGCACCGGGAATTTATTGAAGCCATCCGTCCCAAGAAAATCGATAAAGCCCTGTTTGAACGTTATCTGAACGCCCGCAGCTTTGACCTGGAAGATCAGGCCCATGACGATCTGCCCGCATTAATGCGCTATCTGGAAGCCACAGGTGGATCCATCGCACAGATGAAGGCCAATGTTCTGGGCGCTGATAATCTGGAAACCGCAGCACGGATCGGTACCGCCCAAGGTTTATGCGACTTGATGAAAACACTGCCATATCAGGCAAGAACAGGGCGTTGCAAAATCCCGAAATCGCTTTTGAAGAAACACGATTTTACGCTGAAAGACTTCATGGATTTCAAACCAAATCCGGCCATCAATGCCTGCGTCAAAGAACTGGCGAGCGAGGTTCAAAAGCTCATCACACAGGCGCGTACCGACAAAGCGCCCAGCAATGCTGTTCTGCTCAGTACCATTGCCATGGAAGACTATCTAAAACGTCTGAACAAAGTCGATTACGACCCGTTTAACCCCAACATTGGTGGCGGACGTCTATCACGTCAACTTAAACTGATGTTCAAGGCCTGGCGTGGAAGCTATTAAACGCTTCCACTTTCCGCGAGCCACGCATCCAAGGCATCCAAAGCCCGCTTTGTAACAGCGGCTTTCTTTTCCTTTCCCTTGACCCGCTTGCCGCGCTCATTTCGAACGTCCATTGGCGGCATGAGGCCGAAGTTGATGTTCATAGGCTGGAAGGTCAAAGCATTTGCCCCACCTGTAATATGGGCGAGAATTCCGCCCATTGCTGTCACATCAGGTGGGCAGGACGTATCTTCACCTTTCAGGTCAGCTGCTGCAAAACGACCAGCCATCAAACCAACCGCCGTACTTTCAACATAGCCTTCACAACCCGTCACTTGCCCAGCAAAACGAATGTTGCTGCGCCCTTTAAGTTTCAGGCTGCCATCCAGCAGGCGAGGGGAGTTAATGAAGGTGTTACGGTGAATACCGCCCAGACGCGCGAAACTTGCGTTTTCAAGGCCGGGGATCGTTTTGAAGATACGAACCTGTTCACCATGTTTCAGCTTGGTCTGGAAACCCACCATATTATAGAGCGTCCCCAGCTTGTTATCCTGACGCAATTGCACAACAGCGGCCAATTGGGTATCCGGATCATTCGGGTTCGTCAGCCCCACAGGCTTCATTGGACCAAAGGCTAGGGTTTCGCGCCCACGTTCAGCCATCACTTCGATCGGCAGACAGGCTTCAAAGTAGGGTGTATTTTTCTCCCACTCTTTGAATTCCATTTTATCGCCTTCGATCAGGTCATCGATAAACTGGTCATATTGTTCGCGCGTCATGCCCAGATTAATGTAATCGCTGCCATCGCCTTTGTCATAACGTGACTGGAACCAGGCTTTGGAAAAATCAATACTGTCTTTATGGATGATCGGTGCAATCGCATCAAAGAAATGAAGGGATTCTTCATCGGTCAACGCTTTGATCGATTTTGCCAGCGGCTCAGACGTCAAAGGTCCGGTAGCAATAATCACCTGATCCCATTCATCGCCCGGGATTTCTGTAATTTCTTCACGCACAACCGTTACATTTTCATGGCCCATAAGGGCTGCTTGCACAGCTTCGGCAAACCCGTCGCGATCCACAGCCAAAGCCCCACCTGCAGGCACAGCATTTTCATCCGCGCAGCGCATGATCAGCGACCCACAGCGGCGCATTTCTTCATGCATCAGGCCAACTGCATTATGTTCAGCATCATCTGAGCGCAGGGAATTGGAACATACCAGTTCTGCCAGCGTGTCAGTCTGGTGTGCTTCTGTAGAGCGAACGGGGCGCATTTCGTGGATCACAACCTGAATACCACGTTCTGCTGCCTGCCAAGCTGCCTCGCTACCTGCAAGGCCGCCACCGATAATATGTAATGTCTGTGTCATAAGATGTGACATATAGCTTGTCGCAGCGTTTAGCAAGCCCCTTGCATTATTATCTTAAATCAGATTAAACAGGACGGTCCGAAATTTCATGATAAAGGAAGCCTTAGATGGATTCTCCAATGGTAACTGCCGTCCTTGTTGTCGTCATTGCATTTGCCTCCTTCCGCCTGTTGCCGCGTCTTTTGGCTGGCGTTCCTTTTGTCTCTCCCGATGCGGTCAAGGCACGGATGGAAGATGATGAAAATGCGGTCATGATTGATGTGCGCACACCAGAAGAATTTGCAACCGAACATGTGCCAGACAGCCTGAACGTCCAGCCTTATGAGCTGGGCGAAGATATTGAAGCCAAAAGACCTTATATGGATCACAAGGTTTACGTCATGTGTCTGACGGCCCAACGTTCCGCTATGGCCGCAAAAACATTAAAGAATTTGGGCTTTAAGAATGTCTCCGTCGTGAAAGGTGGTTTGAAACTTTGGAAGAAACAGGGCTTGCCAACAACAACGAGTTAAGACAAATCTTGTCCCGTACGTGTTCTCTCTGTACAGTAGACCAAAATTGCGCGTCAAACGTTGCAAATTCAATGGACTAAGGTAAAAAATGCTTCACCTCGAAGGTTTAAGTTTCTCCTGGATTAAATCCAAAATCATCACGATTATTGGCTTTATCCTCGTTGTGCTTATAGCCACACCTTTTTTTCTGCCGTCCAGCGTCTATCAGGGACTGATTGAAAAGCGCCTTGAAAAATCTACAGGCCTTGATTTTCAATTTCGCGGGCCTTTCACTTTTAAGCTTTTCCCAAGTATCCTGCTTGAAGCGGACAACGTGGATTTCTACGGCACCGTCGTTGGGGAGGTGGAAACCCTTGGCTCTTTTCAGGAATTGCGCCTGGAAATGGACGGACTGAGCTTTCTGGCAGGCGATATCCATATTGATGAATTTTTCCTCCATAACCCCAAAGTCACCATCAATGGCGACTTCACACCGTTTTTGCCAGAAATCATCCGTTCCAACCTGAGCGCATCACGCAAGGAAGATATCCGTTATCTGGAAATCATGCTGCATTTCATCGAAGATTCCGTCTTTGATATGGCAAAAATCAGCGATGGCACCCTGCAATGGAACAAGTCCGAACATAATGTGATTTCCGCACAGAAAATCGAAGCCATTGTCAAAAAACCCGAAGCAGGCAAAGACTTTACGGTCAAAAGCAACGCCTATATCAATAACCGCAGCATCGATTTGAACATGCGCCTGCAACGCCCGGATGATTTCCTGCGCGGTTTTAGAAGCAAACTGTCCATGCAGGTTGATTCCGCGCCCATCAAAATTGATTTTCAGGGGAATGCCGCCCACAGGCAATCCTTTGTTGCGCAAGGCGATGTACGTCTGGACATTCCATCGGTTTATGATTTCTGCACCTGGTTTGAAAAACGCGAAAACTGCGATGACAGCAGTGAGAACATCCTGATTAAAAGCCATCTGAACCTGCGCGACCAACGCCTGCAGTTTGAAGATGCGATCTATACCCACAATCCATTTCAGCTCAATGCAACGGGCGCGATTGATTTCAAATATGCGCTGCCGATCATCTCTGGCACCATCCATGTACCGCCACAACCGATTTCAACGCTTAGCCCGCTATTTAAAAAAGCTCAAACCATCGACTTTAAAAAATTCTTCCTCGATGCGTTTGACGCTAATGTGGATATCAAATATCAGGGATTGGAATTTCTGACGGGCCAGACCATCTCGCCAAACGTCAAAGTCAATGTAAATGACGGCCGCCTGACCATTTCGTCAGAACAAATCGATATTTTGGGCGGGATCGGCAATGTCCGCCTGCGTTGGAATGAAGGTATCGACAAGGGCTTTATGGACATGCGGATGGACGCACGTGGCCTGTCAATCAAGGAACTGTCCAAAGCCGTTGGCATGAACCTGCAGACCAGCGGGGCCTTGAATTACTTTTTCGAAGTTCAATCCCAAGGCCATGAGGTTTCCCAGTTTATCGAAACCGCGAGAGTTCACGGGGAATTCACCATCCTTGACGGTATGCTCACCAACAAGGATGTCATTCAGTCCCTTAACGGCAAAGCCATCCGCATGTTTGAATTTGCAGAGATCAAAGGCCACCTGAAAGGGGACCGCGGTCAGATTGTTTCTGATGACATCAAATTTGTCGCACCCTTTGTGGATATCCAAGGACTGGCAAGCGTGAATTTCCTGGATCAGTCAATCAAGGTGCAGCTTAATAGCACGATCCCTGCACGTGGAGAAAATCCAGATAAAGCCCCACAGGAAGGTTTTATCACCATCAGCGGACCTTGGGATAAACTGGAACTCTATACCTCAAGCAATGCCAAAACGCCGGTACAACCGGAAAAAGGCCTTCATTCCGGTCTGATCACCAACGAAAATTCAAGTAATGAAGAATTGGTTGTTGAAGAAACAGATTTGCTGGATTAAGAGATTGAAAATGAAAAAATACCTGACCCTTTCAGCTTGTTTGTTTGCCCTGCAAGCCTGCACATTTGATCCCCATGTGGAAGACTGGAAACGTCATCGCATCACTGAAATTCCAGATGATCCTATTGAAGTTTCTATCTGCTTCAATCATCAGAAACACAGCAAACAGACCGTGTATGATCTGGCGCGCGAAGAATGCGGCATTCGTATTACCGAAGTACAAAACCTTGTCCAGCACCAAAAACTCCAAAAAGTCACACGCCAGACTGAAGCAGAAGGACGCGGCTTTGAAGGGTCAGTAGAACGCTCAAAACGCATTCAGGCTATGGTGCGCAGCCTCAAGCTCAATTACATTGAAAATGATAAATGGGATTGCCCGTTGATGACACCAAATCGCATTACGTTTCAGTGTAGCTATAGTGAAAATGCAACCGAGTCGGCACCAAACCGACAAACCCAGCCACAAACGCAGATGTCACCAGATTTGCCGCCCGAATTGCCGGATGATTTAAAACCGAATTAAATCAAAAAACTAGCTTTCCCTTGGGATACAGCGACTGACGTAAGGTCAGAACGCTTGACCTTTACTGGATTCATCTGTAGTTTAGATAGTACGTACGTGTATTTTTCAGATGGACCACACATCCGTCTGTAGTTTCGAAACGAGGAAAGACCTTTAATTATGTCGAGCGTTACTAAGCCAATTGCTGCTAGTACCTCACCGGTGACAACAAGTCGCGCCGGTAATGCCGCTCGTCAGGTTTCTTCCCAATATGGTGCCGTTTCTGAACTTTTCGCCCAAACAGGGGTGAGAGGGGAAGATGAAAATCGTGGCTTTGAAGGTTACGATCAGGGCCAGGGCCACCGCAATCCCTCACATGAACAGCCTCAAACCCTTAAGCTTCATGGGACTTCACGCACATTTGCGATGTTGTTTGAAGAAGCGCAGGATGAATATAAGTCTGTAAATGACGATGGCGGATATTACGACAGCGATGGCGTAAATGGTGGTGGCAAACCCGCTTTCCAGGCCTATATGGCCAAAGCAACATCCACTTATGATCTCAGCACCCGTGCCATTAACGGGGAAACCAAAAACAGAGGTGGATCCCTGAACGTCGCTCTTTAAACATTACTCACTTTTTTATGTTTTTCCACCTGCGTTAAGCGGGTAGAAAGGTTCTTGTGCGATCTTATATATAGATTGAGTTTTTGTGATGGATAAGAGGACCCTATGGCCGCTGCTGTTGAAACCATGTATGACGTTGCTGCATGGTTTATGGATCACGCATTAAACAACAACGAATATCTTCAGCCCATGAAGATGCATCGCCTGTTGTTTCTGTCACAAAGTTATTTTGGTGTCGCCTATCACGGCCGCAAACTGGCCCCCGGCACCTTTATCGCCGATGACATGGGCCCCATTGAACCCCATGTCTTTCGCGCCTTTGAACAGGGCAGGCCGTCTTTTTACCTGAACACCGATATGCCGGGCCCGGTAGAGACGTTTCTGGAAGGCATCTGGCGCAAGTTCGGGTCATTCTCAGCCAATAAACTAGGCGACATCTGTAAAAAAAACCCAGCTTATCAGCAAGCCATCTCAAAAGGTAAACGCACCGAGATTTCTCACAAGCTGATGATCAAAAGCCTGACTAAATCCAAAGAAGCCCCCGGCGTGGACAAGGTCTTGAAACCTCGCGTCCTCAGATCACAGGACGGCCGCCCGGTTCAGGTCAAATCCTGGGGCGGAAACCTGCGCAAAGTCGCCCAAGCCACACCCTTGCCATCCCAGCAGAAAAAGAAGCGATAAAAGAGCTAACAACTCCGACAGTAAACAATCATTTGTCTAGTTGAGGGCGGAACCACTTTAAGTCCAAATCCGCGATCAAATACCTAAAACTTGTTTTCAAATTTTGAGAATTACCAAACCGTCCATACAATTCACGAGTAATTTCTAACACTCGTTCCAATGACACCTCATCCGGACTAAACATTCTCAGCGCTAGCAGGCACAGTTTTGCTTCATCCTCATCACGAACGTCAATTAGATTTCCCGAAAGAATTTGGGCCATTAAATATTGATTTCCAGCAGGCAGGAAAAGCCCTTTCGGCGCAGCGCCAGAAATAACTCTTTTGATTGTTTGTTTGCGTTTCCCTTCATAAGGTGTTTCCGCTGTTTCGATCATTTTTATCAATCCCTCAAGGTTAAGTCCCTCAAGTACTGCAAAATAATAAATGGGTAGCCACACAGGTTGAAGGTGGGTCTGGGCTTGAATACATGCCTTGTTATTAAAATTATTTTCCTGACCTAAAAAAGCAGCCCACAAATTCCGCTCATTGATAGAGCCGATCACCGTTTGCTCTACTGTTAGACTTCCTTCTTTTAGAGGTCTGACATCCCCTATTAATTTCAATGCTGGTGCCCCTTCGTCTTCGTCAAAGTGACCTTGAGAAACGAATTTCACTTTATCCAACAGACTTTCATCCATGATAAAACTACTTTTCTCTCCTTCAACAACACCATTTTGAAGGTTAATAACAGCGCTATTAGAGGTTCCAATGGAACCGATTTTCGACACCATTTTTATAAGGCTTTGCTCAGCAATCACATCTCTTTCTGTCAAAAGAACTTCTAGCTCTGGCGCTTGAATTTCTCGTGTTTCCCCCGGATACCTGTAGTAAATCGCACCAGATTTAAGAGTTTTATTATCCATTCGACAAATTACGGGTCTATTTATACTAGATTGCACATAAAGAACCCCAATGGTTTTACCACCAATTTCAAACGACCCTTTGTCCAACTCTAAGGCTTGATTGAAATTTCGAGTAATGAATTCATTGGCTCGCTTCAGGTCAAATTTTTCCATTCGATCTTTATCAATTCCAACAATTTCGAATGAGCCGTCCTTTACCCCAAATAATAAATACCCACCTTTATTGTTCGCCATACCCGCCAAGGTTTTACAGTACTTATCAGCAGAACCCCAGTTAAAGCTTTCTTTGCCTTCAACAGTACTAGTTTCAGATACGGCAATTTTTGGAATTTCTCCCCGCCGCATTTTGAATACTTCAGCCAAAACAATCGGATGGGTAGGACCATGATGAACAACTGGCGCAGATGGAAAACGTAAAGTATTCCATTCAGCTAAATAACTATCCAACTCTTGAATAGTGGCCGCCTCAATTCCAAGATAACGTTCATGGTTATCTTCAATTTCACTTATCCGCCCTTGGTTGATTGAACGTTCCGGCCTCGTAAAATATGCAACTATCTGCTGTTTAGTGTATTTACCTGTTGTAAGCATAGCTCGAATCAGAGCAACTTCCCATTCTTCCAATTGTGGCTTTCGAGGCACATCCCAACCTTTCACAAAACTGCTTAATTAGTAAAAAACAATACAATAAAACCTTAAGAAAACTCAACTTTAAATTGGAGTCTTAACTCGCACAAAAAAAAGAGGCCCTGCAAAACAGAGCCTCTTTTTTTTAGTTGAATGCCTAATCAGACATAATAGACCAGCAGGTATAATCCAAGTAGGATCGCGACCCACAGCACCATACTGCCTGTCGGCCAGGTACGTGCCAGGATGCCTTCCGGTCCATGGTGCTTAAAGACATATTTGACAATGTCGTCCACACGTTTGATCGATGTGGCCTTAAAGTTTCTAAAGGCCGCACCGCCGTGTTTAACCACAAACTCTTCATGAATGAGATTGAAGAATTTACGATAGAACCAGTCGAAATCCAACGTAATGGTCAATGTCCGTTTCATCATCTTCAACAGAACGAAGAAGGCAAAGCCGGAGAACAGCAATAGTTCCAGCATATGAACTACATGTGTCCCGGTGTAAGGCACATAATCCACCGCGTATGGCAGCAAGGCATAAAGCGGTTCCGGATAGATACCAAGACCGATACAGAAGGCGGCAAAGATCACCATTGCCAGCTTCATGTTGAACGGCGGATCCTTTGGTTTTGCGCCAAATTCACGCTCCACATAGCCCGGTGCGCGTTGGAAAAACACAAACCACGGGAATTTGATCCCGGCGTGCAGGAATACGCCCGCAGATGCCGCTTCCAGCAAGAACCAGGCATAACCGATATGTTCTTGTGCAGCAGCCCCCGCAATCATCGTCTTGGTCGTGAAACCAGATGTGAGCGGGAAGCCAGAGATCGCCAAAGCCCCGATGGTTCCGCAAACCATGGTCAATGGCATGGCCTTATAAAGCCCGCCAAGGTCAGTACATTTGCGCTTGTTGATTTCATACATCACCGCACCCGCAGACATCAGCAGCAGCGCCTTATAGATGATATGGGCAAAAGCGTGAGCGGACGCACCATTCAGTGACAGTTCCGTCCCGATCCCGATACCAACGACCATAAAACCAACCTGGTTGATGATCGAATAAGCCAGAATGCGACGCATATCGTTTTCCAACAACGCATAGATAATGCCGTAGAAAACCATATAAAGACCAACAAAGATCAAGATATCTTCACCCGGGAAGCTTCGGATCAACACATAAACAGCCGTCTTGGTCGTAAAGGCAGACAAGAAGACACTGCCAGACCAGGACGCACTTGGATATGCATCCGGCAACCAGGATGAAAAGGGTGGGGCGCCTGCGTTGATCAGGAACCCTGCCAGCAACATCCATGTCCACCAGCTATCGGCCCGCATGGCTTCAAATTCAACAGAACCGGAATGATAAACCTGACCAATCACACCGATCATCAGGATCACTCCACCAAACAAATGCACAATGGCATAACGCATGGAGGCCCCATAGGATTCTTCCGTTCTGGCTGACCAGATCACAAGGGTAGAAGCAATCGCCATGAATTCCCAGAAGACAAAGACAGTCACCAGATCACCCGCCATCGCCACACCAACGGCACCGCCGGCATAGGCATAGGCAGACATCAGTTCAATCTGGCTTTTCTGGTTCAGCGCAAAGATACCGCCCACAAAGGCCATCAGGGTAAAGATGGTCGCAAACAGGCGCGACAGTTTATCGCCCTGCAACGGTTCCAGCGTATAATCCAGGAACGGCACCGTAAACTGCACACCGTCTGGCACACACCAGATCATATACATGGTCAGAACCGGGATCAGCAGCATGACAGTTTTGCGGGCATTCCCCACCAATGAAGGCAGAAACATCGCGCCAACAATCAAGATCAATCCCGGTGGGATCGCACTATTTATCATCATAATATGTGTCCTCCCGCTTCAGGAAAATTCCGAGGATTTTGGCAAAAACAACCATAGCCGCGCAAGCCAGGAAGCCAAACCAGGCGTTAAACCCGAACCAGCCATCAACCGTGAAATGCGGATGAGGATGGATGGTGAATTCCAAAGCAACCGTGATCACAAGAATGACAATCCCGATGATCCAGAGCTTTTTTATGGTTTCTGGGCGACAAAGCCAGTGAATGTCTTGTTTGTCGTCACTCATTGTGCACCCCCAATCATTTGTTGGGCCAAATTAAGGGCCACATCCGGGAAGAAGAACATCAAGATGGTCAGCAAGGCCGTTGACGTAATCGCAATCACGATCGGCAGGGGGGCTTCCCCGTGATCGTCATGATGATGATCACCACTTGCTGACGCAGTCTTAAAGAAAGCTTTGTAGATGATCGGCAGGAAGTATCCCGCGTTCAGCAACGTACTTAAAACCACAACCGATAGCGCCAGGAAGTTTTCCGAGCTCATAGCGCCCTGAACGATATACCATTTCGATATAAAGCCTGCCGTTGGCGGCAGACCAATCATGGACAAGGCACCAATGGCAAAGGCCGTCATGGTAATCGGCATTTTCCAGCCGATCCCGTCCAGTTGGCTTACCTCTGTCTTATGAGCCGCCGTGTAGATCGATCCCGCTGCGAAGAAGAGGGTGATTTTACCAAAGGCGTGGGCTGCAATATGCAACGCCGCACCCACAGCCGAAATCGGCGTCAGAATGGCCGCAGCCAACACGACATAGGACAGTTGCGAAATGGTGGAATATGCCAATCGACGCTTCAGGTTGTCCTGACGCAGCGCCACCATGGAAGCTGCGATAATCGTAAAGCCTGAAATCCAGACCAGCCAATCGGTTGACCCTGAATCCACCAGATTATCAATCCCAAAGGTGTAAACGATCACTTTCACGACCGAGAACACACCGGATTTCACAACCGCAACCGCATGCAGCAAGGCAGAAACAGGCGTTGGTGCAACCATCGCCGCAGGCAGCCAGCGGTGCACTGGCATGACAGCCGCTTTACCGATACCGTAGATAAACAGCATCAAAAGCAGGCCCATCATCACACCTTCGACCTTGCCACCCAAGATACCGCCTGAAACGAAATCAAGGGTGCCTGTTGCCGCATAAGTCCAGGCAATCGCCAGGAACAGGAAGGCAACAGAAGTCGTAACCAAAATCCCCAGATAGGTCCGCGCACCCTTGACCGCATTTTCATCACCCTTATGGGAGACAAGCGGATAGGTGCTGAAGGTCAGAACTTCGTAGAAGATAAACAAGGTCAAAAGGTTAGCAGAATACGCCAGACCCAATGTTGCAGAGATTGCAACGGCAAAGCAGATATAGAAACGTGTCTGATGTTTCTCTTTATTGCCGCGCATATAACCGATGGAATAGATCGAGTTCAAAATCCAAAGGCCAGAGGCAATCAGGGAGAACATCATGCCCAGCGGTTCGACCTTAAAGGCGATCTCAAGGCCCGGGAACATTTCGATCAGGGTTACTTCCGGCGTTGCACCATCCATCACCGGACCCAGCAGACTGAGCACGTTCAGAAACAAAGCAACCGCTGTAATCAGAGTAACGCTTTCACGCAAGTTCGGGATTTTACCCGTCAAGGCGATCAGCACCCCACCCACGGCCGGAATGACCATGGACAGGATAATGGAAAGTTCCATACTCATGGCGCACCTCCAACCAGCATCTCAGCTGCAATTTCGGCGACACCAAGCGTCATGCCCGTATCGACACCAAAGTAAACAGACGCACCTGCCATCACCCAAAGTGGGATCAACATGGAAAGTGGTGCTTCCTTCAAGCCTGTGCCATTGGCAGGCGCACGGAAATAAGCAATTTCAATCACGCGCCAGACATAGATCACAGCCAACAATGAGCTCAGCAAAATCAGAACCGCAACAGGCATCATATCGGCCTGCATGGCCGCAGAGATCAGCTGCCATTTGGAGATAAAGCCAACGGTCAGCGGCACACCAATCAGGCTCATACCGCCCACGACAAAGGCGCCCATCGTCCAAGGCATGGTTTTACCCACACCGCTTAGTTCAGACAGACTCGATGTCCCCATTCGATAAACAATACAGCCAACCGCAAGGAAACAGGCCGATTTCATGATCGCATGGTTCAACAGGTGAACGATACCTGCAGAAACCCCGGTTACGTTCAACAAGCTGATCCCCAGCATGATGTAGCCAATCTGTGCAACAGATGAATAAGCCAGCATACGCTTCATGTTATCCTGGAAGATCGCAACCGTAGAGGCCACAAACATCCCGGCAATGGCCAAGACCATCAGCACATCAGCCAAGGCGGTTTCTTCAAAAATATCCACCCCGAAGATGGTGAAAAAGACGCGCAGCATGACATAAACCGCAACCTTGGTTGCTGTTGCCGCTAAAAAGGCCGTCACTGTGCTTGGGGCATAGGTATAAGCATTTGGTAGCCACAGATGCAGCGGAAACAAGGCCAGCTTCAGGCTCAAGCCCACAGTCAGGAAAGCAAGTGCCGCCTGAAGTGTGCGGATGGATCCATCCATATCGGCCAGCTTGTCATGCAGGTCAGCAATGTTCAGCGTTCCGGTCATCATATAAAGAAGACCAAGACCGATCACATAGAAAGTCGCCCCCAGCGTCCCCATGATCAAATACTGATAAGACGCCGTCAAAGCACGACGGTCTTTGCCCAGTGAAATCATGGCATACGTAGAAAGCGACGAAACTTCAAGGAAAACGAACAGGTTAAACGCATCACCCGTTGCCGTCATCCCCAACAGACCACAAAGGCAGAGGAGATAAGCGGTATAGAACAGGTAAATTCGTTCCTGCGGGATTTCCTTTGTGACACTGTGACGTCCATATAGGGAAACAATCGCACCAATGGCCGCCACAATCACCAGAACATAGGCGTTTACCACATCAATGCGAAATTCAATCCCCCAAGGGGCAGGCCAGCCGCCCAGGAAATAAGATAACACGCCTTGTGTTAACACCTGATCCAGGATCATTAAGGAAATCCCGAAACAGACAAGGCTTACGATCAAAGCAATCAGCCACGCAATATCACGATGGCGGAACACCACGCAAAGCGGAGCGGCCATCAGCGGGATGATGATTTGTAAAACAGGAAGATGGGCACTCATTAAGATTCTTCCTCCTGCGCATGAATATCTTCTTCTTCAATGGTGCCGTATTCTTCGCGAATACGAACCACCAAAGCCAAGCCAAGCGCAGTTGTAGCAATACCGACAACGATGGCGGTGAGGATTAATACGTGGGGCAGGGGGTTGGAAAAAGTCTCAAAACCTTCCCCAAAAATCGGCGCGGTACCGCCGCTTACCTTCCCCATGGAGATATAGAGAACAAAAACCGAAGTCTGGAAAATATTCAGACCCACCAGTTTTTTCACCAAATTCCCGCGTGAGATAACAATGTAAAACCCGACCATCATCAAAAAGATAACGATCCAATAGTTATAAAGGCCGGGCGACAAAATTTCTAAAGACTCCATGTCTTAGCGCCCCCGTCCTGCAAAGGTGTAGAAAATCAGTGTCATGGATGAAAATACGGTCATCCCGACGCCGAATTCGACCAACAAAATACCATAGTGTTGTCCATGAAGAGGATCATGGGCCAGTGAATTGTAGTTCAGGAAATTATCACCCACGAAAAAGCTGATGACGCCCGTTCCGGCATACAACAGCACCCCAAGGGCAGAAACAATTTCCAGCACAACAGACGGCATCACAAGTTTCGCATCATGCAGACCAAAGATCAGCGCATAAAGAATGAAACTGGACCCGAAAATCACACCAGCCTGAAAGCCCCCACCAGGACCAAAGTCCCCATGAAACTGCACATAAAGCGCAAAAAGCAGGATAAAGGGCATAAAAACCTTGGCTGTGACCCGAAGAATGGGTTTACGTTGCATCATAATTGATCCTCCCGTTCTTCCAGTTCTTCAAGGGTGGGTTCTTCCTTCTTGTTGCGGCGACGACGCCCGGTCAGAAGAATAAGAACACCCACAACAGCCGTGAAGACCACCGTTGTTTCCCCAAGCGTATCAAACCCGCGATAGCTCGCCAAAACCGATGTTACGATATTCGGCATGCCGACTTCGGCCATGGATTCCGTCAGGAAACGGGGTGCAACATGTTGGTGAACAGGGGCATTTGGATCACCGTAATGGGGCATATCCAGCGTCCCGTACACAAGGGCTGCACCTGTCGCGATACATACGATCAGCGGTAGCCAGATCGAATGTGTTGATTTTTTTTCCTGTTTTTCTTCACGCGACGTCAACGCAAGCGTACCCAGCATCAGTACAGTCGAAATACCAGCCCCCACAGACGCTTCGGTAAAGGCCACGTCAACCGCATCCAGATTTACAAAGATCAAAGCAGACAGAAGGCTGTAGATGCCCCCCATCATGACCACTGCAAACAGGTTCTTCATCCGCAGAATGGCAAGCGCCGTTACAGCCATAAAGAAAAGCAGGACTATGTTCAATAATTCTAAGATGGCTTGTCTCCTTCATCTTTCAGGGCGCCTTCCAATTCGACACCTTCTTTAAGAAGCGGTTTTGCACCGTCGGCCATAGCGGCACGTACAAGCGCATGACTTGAAACGGGGCTGGTGAAGAACAAGAAGAACCCGATCATCACAAGCTTGACCAAAACCAGATTAAAGCCGCCCGCCTGGAACATCAGCCCCAGCAAAATAAGCCCCGTGCCGAAGGTATCAACCATACCGGCCGCATGGGAGCGGGTGAAAACTTCGGGCAAGCGCATCACGCCAATTGCCCCAATAATAACGAAAGCAGACCCTGCCAGAATAAAAACCCAGCTCAAGATATTGAGGACCATATCCATTTACGCGTCCTCCTTTGCTTTTCCGTGATCTTCGCCAGCATGGCCCAGATCCTTGAAACGGAAATATTTCAAAATGGCGATTGTACCGATGAAGTTGATCAACGCATATACAAGCGCGATATCCAGAAACTCCGGTCGGCCAGCCAAAAAACCATGAACAGCGATCAAAATCACCGTCAGCGTTCCGATCATATTTCCTGCGAGAATGCGGTCATAGATTGTCGGGCCTAAAATGGCACGCAACAAACCCAACAGGATCGCAACGATTAAAGCAGCTGCTGCAGCGACAAACATCATTCGTCGTGTCCCTCCATTTCGCCTTTGACCTTGCAGACACGACGATCCATATCACCGCTCAAGACGCCTTTTGCACCTTCAATGGTCAGTGCATGAATTTCAAGTACGCCATCTTCCAGGCCTACGGTAACGGTACCTGGTGTCAACGTGATGGAATTTGCGTAAATCACCTGACCCAATTCACGAGACTGATTGGCTTTTGTTTTGAACATAACCGGGCTGATTGGCAGTTTAGGTGACAGAATCACTTTTGCCACATCAATGTTGGCTTTTACAATTTCCCAACATAACCAGACCCAGTAGGGTAAAATCTTTAAAGATAAATGCGACGGGTGCCCTTCGTGATCAATCACATCCATGCGGTGCGCTATATAAACGACCAATGCACAGGATACCGCACCAAACCCCAAAAGTAGGGGCGCTGTGTGTCCTGAAAGCAGGAACCAGAATGCGTATAGAAAGACCCAAAGGCTAATAGAACTGGCCACGGGATATCCCCTGTTGTTTATTTTAAGTTCTCAGGCCATCAGATGGCGAGAGCGAGAATTACATAAAAGATAACAATTCGTTAATCTATAGCAAACTGAAAATGCGAAACTTTCTTTTTCATTTCATTCGTATATGTACAAATAAGGTAGTTTTGATGCCAAATTACCATCCCGCGCTACGTAGATTCCTATAGATTTGCGCAAAAAACCTTTTTAAGGCATTCTTGAAAAGGCGCTAATCCTCAATAAAACAACCGGATTCGGAGAAACAGCTTGTTTAAATATATACCGATTAAACTCTTCACTGGTCTTTTCCTGTTTACGATTTTATTCACAATCAACGCACAGGCGGGTGGGGCAGGTCCGATTACCATCGTCACAAACGAAGGACGTATCACCTTTAATGTGGAATATGCCATCTCACCGGAAGAAAAAGCCAAAGGCCTGATGCACCGAAAAAGCCTGCCTGCGAAATCAGGAATGTTATTCATCTATCAAAAACCCCGCATCGTGACCATGTGGATGAAGAATACGCCTATGTCGCTTGATATGTTCTTCATCAACCGCAAAGGTCGCATTCGTTACATCGAAGAGAAAACGCAACCCAACTCCACACGCCAGATCAATTCAGGAGGGCGGATTTCTGCTGTTCTTGAGCTTCGTGGCGGCAGCGCAGAGGACTTTGGAATCAAGGTTGGAGACGAGGTAATTATCGGAAAATAATTTTTTTCATTTTTTTTGAATTTTTCTCTTGCCAAGGGGCCAAACTATTTCTATGTTCCGGGCCGTCGGGGAGTAGCGCAGCCTGGTAGCGCACTTGTTTTGGGTACAAGGGGTCGCAGGTTCAATTCCTGTCTCCCCGACCAGTTTTTAGGATTTTATCGCTAAAAACGAGAGGAATGCCTTTGGAGTTGTCCAAAGGTATTTTTTTTGTCCATTTTTTGCCTTAACGTGTTCTGGAATACTTTTTTGTATTCGATTTATACTTTTTATTTGACGCAAGCTTGTGTTTGGGGCATTCACCCCTAAGCCGTTATTTTTATAGAGGTGCTCAAAATGGACGTTCGTATTTATCAACCTGCAAAAAATGCCATGCAATCAGGTCGTGCGAAAACCAACAACTGGATTCTTGAATTCATGCCCATCGCGGCAGAGCGCGCTGACGAATTAATGGGCTGGACTGGGGGCGGTGATACCCGCAAACAGTTACAAATGAAGTTTGAAAGCAAAGAACTCGCAGTGTCGTTTGCCGAGAAAAAGGGTCTTTCCTATCAGGTGAAAGAACCGAAACAACGCAAACTGCAGATCAAAAGTTACGCTGACAACTTCGCCTTTGATCGAATTATCTGATTTCGATCACTCAGTTTGACCTGAACTTATATACAAAGATGATTAAGGCTGTTTAGTCATTCTTACGGAGTGCCCATAGCTCAGCTGGATAGAGCATCCGCCTTCTAAGCGGACGGTCGAGGGTTCGAATCCTTCTGGGCACGCCATTTTCCTTTTAAAGTTCAATCGTATAGTTTCTTCTTGCTTCAATTAATGCTAATCTTCGAAAAAAAGAAGATAAAAGCAGGCGAGAGAAGAAACTATGAATTATGCACTTCGCATTTTTTTTGCGGCGGCTATAGCTGTATTTGGGTTATCACTTCCTGTGCAGGCACAACCCACTTTTCAGGAAGTTTTTGAAAAACATAATACGGTTATGCTTCTGATCGACCCGAAAACAGGGATGATCGTCGATGCCAACGATTCTGCTGCTTATTTCTATAATTATACGCGTGATCAGTTGCGCCAGATGCGCATTCAGCAAATCAATCAATTGACAGCTGAACAAGTCGCTGAAGAACGCCAGCTTGCCAAAGAACAAGGGCGCAATTTCTTTATCTTTCGCCATAAGCTGGGCAATGATGACATTCGCACGGTCGAAGTCCATTCCGTCCCCCACAAATTTGACGGTAAAGTTCTGCTTTTTTCCATCATTCGCGATATTTCTGAACAGCGCGAACTGCAAAAAGACATCTGGCACTATCAGAGCCGCCTGGAAGATATCGTTGAACAGCAGACAAAAACCATCGAACAGAAGGCACAGCAGACGTTCTATATGATGAATGCAGGTCTGGTGATTCTCTCCATCGTCATCCTGTTTCTGCTTTATCTGCTGCAAAAAAGACGCAAAGACGAAAAAGAACTCCGCCTCGCTTCGTCCGTTTTTGAAACGGCGCGAGAAGCCGTCATGGTCACTGACATCAATAATCGGATCAAAATGGTCAATCCGGCCTTTACCGCCATCACAGGCTATGAATTTGATGAAGTGCGCGGTGCGGATCCTGCAATCCTGAAATCCGGACAGCATAACGACAGTTTCTATGATGATATGTATCGCCGCCTGGAAGACAATGGATTCTGGGAAGGTGAGATCTGGAACAAACGAAAATCCGGTGAAACGTTCCCCGAACGACTTACAATTTCTATCCTCCATGATAATAAAGGAGTGAAGGAAGGGTATGTGGCCATATTCAGCGACATTACCAAACGTAAACAAGCAGAAGACCATATCCAGCATCAGGCGAACTACGACAATCTGACCGACCTGGCAAACCGCAATCTGTTTATGGATCATTTATCCGGTGCTATTTACCGCGCGGAACGTGATCACAACCGGGTGGCATTGCTGTTCCTTGATCTGGACCGTTTTAAGCACATCAACGACACCCTGGGTCATTCTATGGGCGATGAATTGCTGAAAGAGGCCGCGCAGCGTCTGCAGGCGCTTACGCGTAAGTCTGATACATGTGCGCGCCTGGGCGGTGATGAATTTGCGATTCTGCTGCCTGATATCCAGGATATGCGCAATGTGGAAGAAGTGGTCGGCAAAATCCTTGAAAAAATAAGCGAGCCTTATGACCTTGACGGCAACAGCGCCTTTGTGTCTGCCAGCATCGGTGTGACGGTCTATCCGGAAGATGGCTATAGCCCGCAAACGCTTTTGCGTAATGCCGACAGTGCCATGTATCGCGCCAAAGACAAAGGGCGCAACGCCTTTCAGTTTTTCACCGCCGAAATGGATCAGGAAGCCCAGAAACGTAGAGAACTGGAAAACGCCCTCTATGTCGCCTTGGAAAACAACGAATTTGTCATGAACTACCAGCCAATTATTTCTGGCAAATCTGGCAAGGTCATGAAATGCGAAGCCCTGATCAGATGGTCACATCCCAAAAAGGGGATTATATCCCCGACGGATTTCATCCCGCTGGCAGAAGAAGTCGGGCTAATTCTTCCCATCGGGGAATGGGTCCTGCGCGAAGCCTGCCGGGAAGCCGCGATCTGGCACAAGACATTGAAGAATCCCCCCTCCATCGCGGTGAATTTTTCCAGCCGTCAGTTCCAGCGGGTGAACATCCCAACATTGGTTCAGGAAGTTCTGGACGAGAATCAGCTTCCGCCTGAAGCCCTGACCATTGAAATTACCGAGAATCTTTTGATTCAGGATGATAAAACCACACTGGAACAGTTAAATATCCTCAGCCGGATGGGAATCAGTCTCGCAATTGATGATTTCGGGACCGGGTACTCATCCCTCAGTTACCTAAAGAAATTCCCGATCTCGGTGTTAAAAATCGATCGGTCCTTCATCAAGGATATGCAGAGCGACCCGGAAGATGCAGCCCTCGTCAACGCCATGATTTCTATGGCGAAAAGCCTCAATTTAAAAGTGGTTGCAGAAGGGGCAGAGACAGCAGAACAAATAAAAATGCTACAGGAACGCGAATGTGAATACATTCAAGGCTACTATTACAGTCGCCCACTTCCCGCAGCAGATTTTAATGGCTATCTCAATGATAGAAAGCAGAAGGATTAGAACTAGAGCTTAGTCCTTTCTCTTGCGCCCACCCATTTTCAACAGCGCCAGCACCGCCCAGACCGGGACCACAATGGTTGCGCCCAGCAGGATATAAGGCACCATCCAGCGTAACCAGCCCGTCGCCACGCCATAGACTTTGGAAACAGTTTCACCGAAGTTTTCCAGGATGGACTGTGGGGTAATGTCAAAGAACGACATGATCACGCCAACCAGCAGCGAAATAAAGATCAGTCGCAGGATGGTGCGTCCAATCCCTTTTGATTCGATTTTGTCCTGAAGTTTGGTTACGTGATTACCCATGAATTCAAATCCTGATTAATTTTTTATCAATTATAAAGTCTGCTTAGGCCTTATTCAACCGATCAAAACCTTTATCCAGATCGGCGAGCAAATCTTCAATATTTTCCTGACCTGCATGAATACGCAAACATGGACCGTCTTCGACCCAGTCGGTGACCTGACGCGCGCCCTTGGGATTAAACGGAATGATCAAACTTTCATAGCCGCCCCAGCTGTATCCCATGGGGAACAGTTCAAGACCGTCCAACATCGCAGCCACTGCCTTCTGTGTGTATTTTCCATCCAGTACAATAGAGAACAAACCACTGGACCCTGTGAAATCGCGTTTCCAGATTTCATGACCCGGGCAATCTTTAAAAGCCGGGTGCAATATCTTGGTGACTTCAGGGCGTTCCTGCAGCCACTCAGCCATCTTCAACGCGTTTTGTTCATGCAGGCGCAGGCGCGCGGGCAGGGTACGAAGTCCACGTTGCCCCAAATAACAATCATCCGGCCCGGCGCAATAGCCCAGCGTATTCAGCTGCACTTTGACCTTCTTATAATGTTCTTCACGAAGAGCGATTGTCCCCATCATAATGTCGGAATGCCCACCGATATATTTGGTCGCGGCCTGAATAGAAATGTCACAGCCATGTTCAAAGGCATTAAAATAATAGCCCGCCGCCCAGGTGTTATCGATCATCACAAGCGCACCATGATCATGGGCCGCTTTGGCAATAGCCGGAATATCCTGCACTTCAAAGGTCAGTGAGCCCGGCGCTTCGGTGAAGACAATCTTGGTATTGTCTTTCATCAACTCTTTGATCCCGGCACCAATCATCGGGTCGTAATAAGTCACTTCCACACCCAGATTGGACAGGAAATTATTACAGAACTTCTTGGTCGGGAAATAAACGCTATCGGCCACCAGAATATGATCACCCGCCTTGATAAAAGACAGGATCGCGCCTGTGATACCCGCCAGACCCGACTGGACAGCAATCGCGCGATCAGCACCTTCCAGTTCAGCAACTGCTTCTTCAAAAGCGCGCGTCGTTGGCGTCCCCATGCGTCCATAAAAGACACCTTCTGTCGGGTTCTGATCCGCTTTGTTCATGGCCTCGACAGTTGGAAAGGTCACGGTGGAGGCATGATAAACAGGCGGATTGACGATCCCGAAATGGTCTTCGGGTTTACGACCAGCGTGCAGAAGTTTGGTATCTTTTTTCATAATCCTGATAGCCTTGGTGCTATGAAATTAACGTTAGGACAAGCTATAGCACAAAAAGATAGCCCCGCAAGAAATCTCGCGGGGGCCATCGAAAAAGTTTTACGGAACTGATTTATTCAACAGGGGTGTCTTCACATGCGCCCCATTCTGCCCAGGACCCGTCATAAACGGCTGCATCCTTGTTCCCTAAAAGGAAGGCTGCGAAAGCAAGGACAGAGGCTGTCACACCGGACCCACAACTGGCGACCATGGGTTTGCGTGGATCAACACCAGCTGCATCAAAAATGTCGCGCATTTCATCCGCTGTTTTAAAGACGCCACCCTTGTCTTGATCAATCAGGCTGTCCCAAGGCACGTTTAATGAATTTGGAATGCGCCCCACCTTGATAACAGGCCAAGGTTCCTGACCTTCTCCTCGGTAACGTTCTGCTGAACGGGCATCAACCACCTGTTCGCGGCGCGCATCGATGTTTTTCAGCATATGGGCTTTATCGCGGATGATGAAATTATTTACACGCGACGTCAGGTGACGTTCCTGTGGCTTAATGGCTGCACCATCTTCCGTTGGGCGACCTTCTGCCAGCCATTTACCCAGACCACCATCCAGAACGGCGACGTCTTCATGACCGAATAGGCGGAACATCCACCAGACGCGCGCCGCTGCACAACCGCCATTACGCGCATCATAAACAACGATCCGGCAACCATCACCCAGACCCATTTTACGCATTCTGGATGAAAACATTTCCGCAGACGGGATCATATGGGGCAGGGGATTCTTTTTATCTTTGATTTCATCGACATCAAAGAATTGTGCACCTGGAATATGCGCTTCTTCAAACGCATCGCGCGCACTTTTACCTTCGACAGGTAAAAAATAAGTGGCATCGACAATATGCACATCCGGTGCAGACATATGTTCTGCCAACCAGTCTGTGGTTACGAGTGCTTGAGGGTTTTTGAAAGTCATGATGTGCCCCTTATATTCATATTTTTATCTACGAATATAAGGGCACTTTCCACCATGAATTGGCAAGCAAAAACTCGCCAAGAACAGTAAGTTTTTTAGCTTACATCCAGTCTGGAACCGGCAAATTATTTTCCAGCAGGAATTCCGGATTAAACAGCTTGCTCTGATAACGCGTTCCGCTGTCACACAGGACCGTCACAATTGTGTGGCCCGGACCCATTTCTTTGGCTAAACGGATGGCGCCAGCAACATTGACACCGGATGATCCACCAACACAGAGACCTTCGTTCTTCAGCAGGTCAAAAGTAATGAGAACTGCTTCCTGGTCGCTGATCTGATAAGCCGTATCAACAACAGCGTTTTCCAAGTTTGCCGTCACGCGGCCCTGACCGATACCTTCAGTAATCGAAGAACCTTCAGCCTTCAGCTCACCATGTTTATAGTAGTGATAAAGCGCGGCACCCATCGGGTCGGCAATACCGATCTTGATGTTTTCATTGTGCTTTTTAAGCCCCATGGAAACACCAGCCAGCGTCCCGCCAGTCCCCACAGCACAGACAAAGCCATCAACTTTACCGTCGGTCTGTTCCCAAATCTCCTGCGCGGTCGTATCGATATGGCCCTGACGGTTGGCGACGTTATCAAACTGGTTGGCCCAGATTGCACCGTTTTCTTCCGTCTTTGCCATTTCTTCAGCCAGACGGCGCGAATAATGCACATAGTTGTCCGGGTTTTTATAAGGAACCGCAGGCACAAGACGCAGGTCTGCCCCACACAGACGCAGCATATCTTTCTTTTCCTGACTTTGCGTTTCCGGCATAACGATCACGGCACGATAGCCAAGGGCACGACCGACCAGCGCAATGCCGATCCCCGTGTTGCCAGCCGTACCTTCAACAATCACACCACCGGGGCGCAGCAGACCTTTGGCTTCTGCATCACGGATGATGGCCAGCGCGGCGCGGTCTTTGATTGATCCGCCGGGGTTCAGGAATTCGGCTTTTGCCAGAATTTCACAGCCGGTTTCTTCAGAAGCCTGTTTCAGTTTTAAAAGGGGGGTATTGCCAATGGTCCCGACAAAGCCGTTGCGAATGTCCATTATGTTAGTCTCTTCTCATTTACAAATAGGTTGATAAGAAAATAGGCAGTTGATTAGAAGAGTTCAACATTTAATCTGATATAAGTGTTAATTAATCTTATTCACACCATTTTTGACGTATTTCATTAAGCTGTAATTTCAACCACTGTACAGCGATGATCGTCATGGAATTATGCAGGTTTCCGTTTTCTAGCAATTCAAAGGCTTTTTGGGATGAAACTTTAACGACAGCGATATCTTCACCTTCATGTTCAAGCCCACCCACCTCAAAGGCTTCTGTTGAATTGACCTCTACACAATATAAATGCATAGATTCTGTTGTGCCGCCGGGGGAGACAAGATAATCACAGATGAATTCTACCCGTTTTGCGTGGCAACCTGTTTCTTCTTCGGTTTCACGAACCGCGACACTTTCTGCGCTCTGACCTTCTTCAATAATCCCTGCCGGAATTTCCAGAAGCCAAGGATTATAGCCTGCTGCGAATGCCCCGGGGCGGAATTGTTCGATTAAAATCACAACATCCAGCTTGGGATCATAAAGCAGCATGCCAGCCGCATGACCACGTTCAAAGATTTCACGTGTCATGGCATCAGTCCAGCCGCCGTCATGCTTTTTATGGCGCAACGTCAATGCATCAATTTGAAAATAACCGTTAAACGGTGTTTTCTTTTCAATAACTTCAACATTATCAGCTGTAAATTTTGCATGGTCGGCGTTGGATTTTGCCATTTACTTGTTCCAGATTTCTTTTGCCAGCGCTTTCACTTCACGCGTCGCTGCACTGCGCTTATCAGATTCAACCACACCCAGACCTTCAATCATACTTGATGGGAAAGCAACCCGATTGCCTAAGGTGGATTCCAACATCGGACGTTCGTCTTCTTCCAGCATACCTTTGATCTTTTCCAAAAGCTTGCCTCGTGGCGGAATACGGTTCATCAGGACGATAGCTTCTGTCTTTTCTTTCTTTGCCTGTTTAAAAGTCGGTGCTGTTGCCCAAACATCCATCGGGCTTGGCTGCACAGGGATCACCAGAAGATCAGCATAGCGGATCGCGATATTGGCCTCTGTTTCTGCATGGGGTGGGGCATCGACAAGGATCACGTCGAAATCGCGTTTCAGACGGTCCAGTTCATTTTTCAAACGCCAGCCACCGACGCTGGAAAGAACAATACGGTTATCTTCGCCCAATGTCCTTTTACGTTCTGCAAACCAGGAAGTCAGACTTGCCTGTGGATCAATGTCAACAAGAGCCACATTTTTCTTTTGCGATGCATACATTGTCGCCAATTGGGCCACGACCGTGGTTTTACCTGCACCACCTTTTTGCTGAGCGATGGTTAGAATTTTGGCTGACATTTGCGTCTCCTACGTCATCTTCCTTGTATATTTGGGCAATTGTTACCCTTCAGATGCGCAATAGCAAGAAAATGCTGCAATGCAAGATCAAAATCTATCAAGACCGAGTCCGGAAAGCTCAATTTGTGTAGGTTTTTCACTGATTATATCAGAAATTATTTGCGCAGACCCGCAGGACATCGTCCAACCCAGAGTGCCGTGTCCAGTGTTCAGATATAAAGAATCGATAGCGGTCTTCCCGATGATCGGCACGCTGTCTGGTGTTTTGGGACGCAACCCGGCCCAGAATTCCACATCCTCTGGATCACCACAGCCTGGAAACAACTCTAATGTCTTATTCAGAATAAAACGGCTGCGGATTTGATTGATGTCCGTATTATACCCGCCAAGTTCAGCAGTGCCAGCAACCCTAAGATTATTGCCCAAGCGGCTGAAGACCAGTTTGAATTCATCGTCCGTCAGGCTGACGGTAGGGGCCGCATCCGGTTTAGTCAGGGGTAGGGTGATGGAGTAACCCTTCGCCGGATAGATTGGCAGGTTGATCCCGTAAGATTTTAAGAACGGTGCACTAAAGCTTCCCATACAAACCACATAACGATCTGCCGTGATGACACCCTTGTCCGTCTTAACCCCTGTGATCTTGCCTTTATCCATTTCGAGAGACAAGATTGTGTGATCTGTCAGAAATTCAACACCGTTCTGACGACAGCTGGCACCAATCTGTTGGGTAAACTGATGCGCATCCCCGCTTTCATCATCGGCGGAATAAATCCCACCGACCAATTCAGAAGAAACACTGGATAAAGCACCTTCTTTTTCCACACATTCAGCCGGGCTCAGGACTTTACGATCCAGACCAAACTCGCGCATTGTCGAAGCTGCGGTTACAGCCTGATCAAATTCTTTCTGATTGCGATAGAAATGCAAGATACCTTCTTCGCGGTGATTATAATCCAGATCAATTTCTTTACGGATTTTCTTCAGACACTCACGGCTGTGCAAGGCAACACGAAGCGTGCGTTCGGTATTCACAACGGTGCGATCTGTCGTGCAGTTTTTCAAAAACTTATAACACCAGGACCATAGGCTGGGGTCCAGACGCATGAAATGGAACAAAAGCGGGGCGTCTTTCTTCCCCATCCATTTCAGCGCTTTCATCGGCGTAGATGGGCTGGCCCAAGGATCAGCATGGGCCGCAGCGATTTGCCCACCATTAGCGTAACTGGTTTCCATTGCAGGGGAATTTTGACGGTCTATAACCACGACCTCATGTCCGGCCCTTTCTAAATAAAAGGCCGTTGTTGTACCCACCACACCTGCGCCGAGAACCAATACTCTCACGACAACGCTCACATTTTCTTGTTATAATGACTGTGGTATTTAAAAGCTGTTGGGGGTAAAGGCAAGCATGGCTACCGCGAATTCGTCAAAAAACTATCTTTTATCGGTTTCACAAATGTATGACGCTGACCGGATCACCATTGAAAAGGGCACATCCGGCCTGAAACTGATGGAAGCCGCCGGAACCGCCATTACCCGCGAAATCACCCAACGCTGGTCCCCCAGAAAGACTGTTATACTTTGTGGTCCCGGTAATAACGGCGGTGATGGCTTTGTCGTTGCGCGCCAGCTTCATCAAAAAGGCTGGAAGGTCGATATCCTGTTATTGGGTGATCGTAACAAGCTGACGGGTGACGCAAAAGCCAATGCGGACAAATGGCCGTTTGAGACACATCCTTTGTTACCGGAATACCTTGATGGCGCCGCACTAATTGTTGACGCCATTTTCGGTGCCGGGCTGGCCCGTGATATTGAAGGCAAGGTTGCCGATGTTCTTCATACGGTTAAAAATATGAATATCCCTGTCGTTGCCGTTGATGTTCCAAGTGGTGTGGATGGTGATACGGGTGAGATCAGAGGCGTCGCCGTTCCTGCGGATGTCACTGTTACTTTTGCACGCGGCAAAACCGGACATTACCTTTATCCGGCACGAAAATACTGTGGTGATTTAATTATCGCTAATATCGGGATCACGGACGAAACAATCCGAGAGATTGCCCCACAGGTCCAAAAGAACGAACCAGCCCTTCTTTTCCCCTGGCCGGACGTGGAGACACATAAATATAAACGTGGTCATGGGGTTGTGATCGGTGCACAGCGAATGACAGGGGCATCGCGCCTTGCTGCCAATTGCGCACGCCGGGTAGGGGGCGGGCTTGTCACCATTACGGCACGTGGTGCTGCATATATGATCTATCGCCAAGCCGAGGCAGGGAATATTGTTTCTGATATTGATTTAGACGAATTACTTTCCGATCCACGAAAAAACGCCGTTCTCGTTGGGCCCGGGATGGGGGTCGGAGAAGGTCGACGCCAAATTGTTCAATCCTTATTGAACCGCGACAAAAATCTGATCGTTGATGCAGACGCTCTGACTATGATGGCTGACCTTAATATACCCAGCCGAAATGCACAAACGCTTCTGACACCGCATGAAGGGGAATTCAGTCGATTATTTCCTGATTTAGAAGGCAGTAAACTTGAACGCGCACGGCAAGCCGCCCAACAATCCGGCTATGTCATTCTGTTAAAAGGCCCTGACACTGTCATCGCTGCCCCGGATGGTCGTGCGGCCATCAACACGACCGGAACGCCTTGGCTGGCAACGGCTGGAAGCGGGGATTCTTTGGCTGGCATTTGTCTTGGACTGCTTTCTCAGGGATTGGATGCATATGACGCCGGTCGCTTGGGCGGATGGCTCCATGGAAAATGCGCCGAAGCCTTCGGATCAGGCCTGATTGCGGAAGATATTGGCGATATTTTGCCTAAAGTTATCAATTCTTTGCAAAAATAACCGTACTTCTCTGTTGACACTGCGTTTGGAATGTATAGAGTGTGCCGCCAATTGGATCGGGCGTTCGGCGCTATCGATACAGTTTTTTGGTAACCGCGGGTGTGGTGAAATTGGTAGACACGCCAGATTTAGGTTCTGGTGCTTCACGGCGTGGGGGTTCAAGTCCCTCCACCCGCACCAAAAAACTGAAAAAAGCAGCCAGCTTTTAGATTCAAAAAACGAATTCGTATAACTCATCTACATAGAGATTTTCAGACATGCAGGTTACTGAAACCAAGGCCGAAGGCCTGACACGTGAATATAATGTTGTTGTTGCAGCAGCAGATATTGAAGAAAAAGTGACTACTCGCCTTGCCGAGATTTCCAAAACAATCAAGATCCCAGGTTTCCGCCCAGGTAAAGTACCTGCGAAAATCCTGCGCCAGAAATATGGCCAGTCTGTCATGGGTGAAGTTCTGGAAGGGACAGTCAACGAAACTTCTCAGAAAACAATCGCTGACAACGAACTGCGTCCAGTTGCACAGCCAAAAATCGAAATCACCAAATTCGAAGACGGCGAAGATCTGGAATTCTCCATGGTTGTTGAACTCTTCCCTGAATTCGACACAATGGATTTCAAAAAAATCAAGCTTGAGCGCCTGACTGTTCCGATCAAAGACGAAGAGATCGACGAAACACTTGAGCGCATCGCTGATGCAAACAAAGATTCTGAACCAGCTAAATCCAAAGCCAAGAAAGTTGCTAAAGGTAACATCGCAGTTATCGACTTCGTCGGTTCTATCGACGGTGAAGAATTCGACGGCGGTAAAGGCGAAGGCTACAACCTGGAAATTGGTTCTGGTTCCTTCATCCCAGGTTTCGAAGATCAACTGATCGGCCTGAAAGCTGGCGAAGAAAAAGACGTTGAAGTGACTTTCCCTGAAGAATACGGCGCTGAAAACCTGGCTGGTAAAGACGCTGTCTTCAAATGTACAGTTCACGAAATCCGCACTGTTGTACCTGCTGCTATCGACGATGAACTCGCCAAAAAAGTCGGCATGGACTCACTGGATGCGCTGAAAGATGCGATTCGTGAAGAACGCGGCAAAGAATTCGAACAAATGACACGCCAGCACGTTAAAAAGAACCTGCTGGACGCGCTGGACGAAGGTCACAAGTTTGACCTGCCACAAAGCTTGGTCACTGGCGAAGTTGACCAGATTTGGGCTCAGTTCGAAGAAACACGCAAAAACAACCCTGAACAGATTGACGCTGAAGACAAAGACAAGTCTGATGACGAACTGAAAGCCGAATACGCAGAAATCGCTGAGCGTCGCGTACGTCTGGGTCTGGTTCTGGCAGAAGTTGGCCGTGTAAACGAAATCGAACTGTCTCAGGACGACCTGAACGGTGCGGTAATGAACGAAGCACGTCGTTACCCTGGTCAGGAACAGGCTGTATTCGAATACTTCAAAAACAATCCACAAGCTATCGAACAGCTGCGGGCGCCATTGTTTGAAGAAAAAGTTGTCGACTTCATCCTGGAACTGGCTGACGTAAACGACAAAGAAGTAACAGCTGACGAACTTCTGGGTGCCCTGAACCCTGAAGAAGAAGAAAAGCCAAAGAAAAAAGCTGCTGCGAAAAAGAAAGCCCCTGCGAAGAAAAAAGCACCGGCTAAGAAAAAAGCAGAAGCTGCAGACGAAGAATAAGCTTTTTAGCACTTTTCTGATCTTCCCCCTTGCGGGAATTGAAAAGGCTTCGTAATTTAAACCCACCTTACTTTCTGTAGGGTGGGTTTTTTAATGCAGCTGTTCTAGCAAACCAAATTTTTAAGGAACGAATTTATAATGACTGATCCGTACAGCGTAATGAGCAATCTTGTCCCCATGGTTGTTGAAACAACAAACCGTGGCGAACGATCCTATGATATCTATTCCCGTCTGTTGAAAGAACGAATCATCTTCGTAACAGGGCAGGTGGAAGATCATATGGCCAGCCTCATTTGTGCGCAGCTGCTGTTTCTGGAATCGGAAAATCCAGACAAAGACATCTCCATGTACATCAACTCCCCAGGTGGCGTTGTAACATCCGGTCTGTCGATCTATGACACCATGCAATATATCCGCCCTGACGTATCTACCGTTTGCCTAGGGCAGGCGTGTTCTATGGGCTCTCTGCTACTGGCAGCGGGTGCTGACGGCAAGCGTTACGCGTTGCCTAATTCCCGCATCATGGTTCACCAGCCTTCTGGTGGGGCACAGGGCCAAGCCACTGACATTCAGATCCAGGCACAAGAGATTCTGTCTTTGAAAAAGCGCCTGAACGAGATTTATGTTCAGCACACAGGTCAAAAATACGAAGATATCGAAGCAGCCCTTGAACGGGATCGCTTCATGACACCTGCAGAATCTAAAGAATTTGGCCTTATCGACGAAGTTGTCGATTCACGTCCTAAATCCGAAGAGGATGAAAAATAAGACAAATTGGTAAAAGGTGTGCGTTAACTCAGCACACCTTTTGCTGCTGTCTTATGATCCAAAACCTCCCCCCAGACGTAACAAAGTCGTCCAAAACTTTATTTTAGGCATTGTCGAAGTGCCACAAGTCGGGCTAATCTATGGGTAGAGGAAAAAATATCGGTGAATAACCGAGCCTAAAAAAAATACGGAGAAACCATGACTAAGTCTTCCGGTGACGACTCAAAAAATACCCTTTATTGCTCCTTCTGCGGCAAAAGCCAGCATGAAGTACGCAAGCTGATCGCCGGGCCAACCGTCTTCATTTGCGATGAATGTGTCGAATTGTGCATGGATATTATCCGTGAAGAAAGCAAGTCCGGCCTGACGAAATCCGAAGAAGGTGTACCTGCGCCGCAGGAGATTTTTGATGTCCTCAATGATTACGTAATCGGACAAGCCTTTGCCAAGCGCGTGTTGTCCGTTGCCGTTCACAACCATTACAAACGTTTGAACCACCTGGGTCAGACAGGTGAAGTTGAACTGGCAAAATCCAATATCCTGCTTGTTGGTCCAACCGGTTGCGGTAAAACGCTGCTGGCACAGACACTCGCACGCATTTTGGATGTACCATTTACCATGGCTGATGCAACAACCCTGACCGAAGCCGGTTACGTGGGCGAAGATGTAGAAAACATCATCCTGAAACTGTTGCAAGCTGCTGACTACAACGTCGAACGTGCACAGCGCGGTATTGTTTACATCGACGAAGTAGACAAGATTTCACGCAAAAGCGACAATCCATCCATTACCCGTGACGTCTCGGGCGAGGGGGTTCAACAGGCCCTTTTGAAAATTATGGAAGGTACAGTGGCTTCTGTTCCACCACAAGGTGGTCGCAAGCATCCTCAGCAGGAATTCCTGCAGGTGGATACGACCAACATCCTGTTTATCTGCGGCGGTGCCTTTGCGGGTATCGACAAGATCATTTCCCAGCGTGGTCGTGATACATCCATCGGCTTTGGTGCGGATGTACGTAGCGAAGACGATCGCGGTGTCGGGGATATCCTGCATGGGATGGAACCTGAAGACCTGCTGAAATTCGGCCTGATCCCGGAATTTGTCGGTCGTCTGCCTGTTCTGGCCACGCTGGAAGAACTGGATAACGAAGCTTTGGTTCGCATCCTGACAGAACCGAAAAACGCGTTGGTTAAACAATATCAGCGTCTATTCGAAATGGAAGATGCAGACCTGACCTTTACAGAAGGTGCCCTTGAATCTATCGCCGACAAGGCAATTGAGCGTAAAACAGGCGCCCGTGGTCTTCGTTCCATTATGGAAGGGATTCTGCTGGATACCATGTTTGACCTGCCAAGCCAGGACAATGTGGAAGAGGTTGTGGTCAACACCGAAGCCGTCAATGCAGATGCGAAACCGCTGTTGATTTATGCTGATAAGGCCGAAGAGGCCGATGAAAGCGCGTAAAAGGCGTTTTTTCACATAAAAAATACTTTTTTTTAGCTCCCTTGAAGTTTTCTTCTTGGGAGCTAAATTCTTTATAGTCTAAGATAAGCCTAGCAAGTGACTGCCGATTGAGCGGGGTCACACAATAGAACAGACAGTTTAATAAAAGGGTCTTATGTTCGAAAATAGTTCTGACGGTCTTTATCCCGTCCTGCCACTTCGTGATATCGTTGTATTCCCGCACATGATCGTGCCGCTTTTTGTCGGGCGTGAAAAATCAGTTCGTGCGCTTGAAGATGTCATGAAAGAAGATAAACAAATTCTTTTGGTTGCGCAGAAAAATGCAACCGATGACGATCCCAAATCCGAAGACATTTATGAAGTCGGTACCGTTTCCACGGTCCTTCAATTGTTGAAACTGCCGGACGGAACCGTGAAAGTTCTGGTCGAAGGTGGTCGTCGGGCCCGTATTGATGAATACACACAAACCGACGATTTCTTCCAGGCCCGTGTCACGGAAATTCCGGAAGACGATGGGATCGCTGATGAGATCGAAGCGCTTGGCCGCTCGGTCGTTACACAATTTGAACAGTATGTGAACCTGAACAAAAAGGTTCCGCCGGAAGTGATGGTTTCCATCAATCAGATCGAAGATTCCGGCAAGCTGGCTGATACGGTTGCCTCGCACCTGGCGCTGAAAATTTCTGAGAAGCAAGAACTGCTGGAAATGCCCGCGATCACGGATCGTCTGGAACGTGTCTTCTCCTTCATGGAAACTGAAATCGGTGTCCTGCAGGTTGAAAAGAAAATCCGTAACCGCGTTAAGCGCCAGATGGAAAAGTCTCAGCGTGAGTATTATCTGAACGAACAGCTCAAAGCCATTCAGAATGAACTGGGCGAGGGTGAAGACGGTAAAGATGAAAACACAGAAATCGAAGAAAAGATCAAGAAAACAAAGCTTTCCAAAGAAGCACGCGAAAAAGCAACAGGTGAGTTGAAAAAGCTCAAATCCATGAGCCCCATGTCAGCTGAAGCCACCGTTGTGCGCAACTATCTTGACTGGATGCTGTCTATTCCCTGGAAAAAACGTTCCAAGGTTAAGAAAGACCTGCAACGCGCAGAAGATATTCTGAACGAAGATCACTATGGTCTGGAAAAAGTCAAAGAACGTATCCTTGAATATTTGGCAGTTCAGCAACGCACCAAGAAAATGAAAGGCCCGATCCTGTGTCTGGTTGGCCCTCCCGGTGTTGGTAAAACGTCTTTGGGTAAATCTATTGCACGTGCCACTGGTCGTAAATATGTCCGTATGGCCCTTGGCGGGGTGCGTGACGAGTCTGAAATTCGCGGTCACCGCCGTACATATATTGGCTCCATGCCGGGTAAAATTATCCAGGGCATGAAAAAGGCCAAAGCGTCCAACCCGCTTTTCCTTCTCGATGAGATCGAAAAGATGGGCAATGATTTCCGTGGTGATCCTGCGTCTGCTCTGTTGGAAGTTCTTGATCCTGAACAAAATGACAAGTTCCAGGATCACTATATGGAAGTGGACTATGACCTGTCTGACGTGATGTTTGTAACAACGGCAAACTCACTCAACATGCCACAGCCGCTGCTTGACCGTATGGAAATTCTGCGCCTTTCCGGTTACACGGAAGATGAAAAAGTCGAAATCGCCAAGCGCCACCTGATTGAAAAACAGCAAAAAGCTGCTGGTTTGAAAGAAGGGGAGTGGTCGATTTCCGAAACAGCTATTCGCGACCTGATCCGTTATTACACCCGCGAAGCCGGTGTGCGGAATCTGGAACGCGAAATTGCCATGCTGTGTCGCAAGGCCACACGTGACATTCTGCTGAAACACACTGATAAAGTGTCTGTCACCACGCGTAATCTTGAAAAATATGCTGGTGTGAAGAAATTCCGCTACGGTGAAGTGGAAGAAGATGATCTGGTCGGCATCACAACCGGCTTGGCCTGGACTGAAGTCGGCGGTGAAATTCTTTCCATCGAAGCCATCGCACTTTCTGGCAAAGGCGGCATCAAATACACAGGTAAACTGGGTGATGTGATGCAAGAATCCATTCAGGCGGCCAAGACGTATATTCAGTCACGCGCCACCACGTTCGGGATTGAGCCACCAACCTTCCAGAAAAAGGACTTGCACGTTCACGTTCCGGAAGGCGCAACACCAAAAGACGGCCCAAGTGCAGGTGTTGGCATGGCAACATCTATCGTTTCAGCTTTGACCGGAATTCCGGTTCGCAAAGATGTAGCGATGACAGGTGAAATCACTTTGCGCGGCCGCGTTCTGCCGATCGGCGGTTTGAAAGAAAAATTGCTGGCTGCACACCGTGCAGGTATCAAACTTGTTCTGATCCCGAAAGACAATGAAAAGGATCTCAAAGAGATTCCGGAAAATGTCAAACGCGGTCTGGAAATCATTCCGGTTCAATGGGTGGATGAAGTTCTTGAAAAAGCACTTGCAGCACCACTCGTTCCAATCGAATGGGATGAAGAAAAAGAAGAACAGGCAGCCCTGGCTGCTAAATCCAAAGAAGAAGATTCGAATGGGGTCGTCACCCATTAAGCTAAATCACTAGATTCTTTCATAAAAACGCTACTTCTAACGGAGTAGCGTTTTTTTGTTTTTACTTAAAATTCACTCAGAACGTTATTTTCGTCCCTTTTTGTGACCAGACGGCAACATGCGAAAGAAAATGTTGGAAAAAAGTGCAAAAAACTTAGAATTTCTGCGCATCTTCAATTGACGTGATGATGCTGCGTAAGTAAACTTTGCCATCTTCGACAATTGGTTGGAAACAGCCAATCGTCTTCGCTTTTTAAATAATAACCAACTTTTATAGGGGGCCCAGGTGAACAAGAACGATCTTGTGGCTGCAGTTGCTTCTGGCACTGGTCTTTCCAAGGCTGACGCTTCTAAAGCAGTTGACGGCGTTTTCGGCGCAATCACTGACGCACTTAAATCTGGTGACGAGGTTCGCCTCGTCGGTTTCGGTACTTTCTCTGTTGCACAACGTGCAGCTTCTGAAGGCCGCAACCCTCGTACCGGCGAAAAAATTCAAATTCCGGCTTCTAAACAGCCGAAATTTAAAGCTGGTAAAGGCTTGAAGGACGCTGTGAACTAAGCCTTTTTAGTTCTAAGAATCCTGTGGAACCGGTTGCCTTATGGTAACCGGTTTTACTTTTTCTGGGGCTGTGAAAAAAACGTCATTTTTTCTTAAAATAACTGTTGCATAGCTCTGAAATTCGATTATAAACACGCTCACTTCTTGAGGGCGACTAGCTCAGCTGGTTAGAGCACCTCGTTTACACCGAGGGGGTCGGGAGTTCGAATCTCTCGTCGCCCACCATCTCCCTAGGATGGTTCAAGAAGCAATAGAGTAGGGCGACTAGCTCAGCTGGTTAGAGCACCTCGTTTACACCGAGGGGGTCGGGAGTTCGAATCTCTCGTCGCCCACCATCTCTTCAAAGGGCCGCCGTTGGGTGGCTTTTTTGTTTTCCGGGTAACAGCCAACATGCTTTACCCATACCAGCAAATCCCATATATATGCGAAAACCTTCACCTCAATGAGAGTTCATTTCATGCGATTTATGGTAATCAGTATGTTTGTCCTCATGCTCAGTGCATGTGACAATGGTCCTGGCCCCAGAACCGAAACCACTTTTACCGGTTCGACCATGGGCACGACTTTCAATATTAAAGTCATCAACCTGACTGACAGCCTGACGGACGAGCAGGTGAAATCACAAATCAACGCCATTCTTAAAGACGTGAATGATAAAATGTCTCTGTGGGTGAAGAACTCAGAGATTATGAAGTTCAACCGCTCAAGCTCAACAGACTGGCAATCAGTTTCCAAAGATTTATATTTTGTAACTGAAGCTGCCCAGACAATCAGTCAGCAAAGCAATGGGTATTTTGATGTCACGCTGGAACCACTTATTAAATTGTGGGGTTTTTCCAACAAAGACACCAACAGAGAGCCACCTGAGCCGGAACAGATTCAGGCTGCGCTCAATAAAATTGGCTATAAAAAGATCAATCTTCACGCTGCACCCCCGGCTTTTCGCAAAGGGGCAGGGGATCTCACCATCAATCTATCGGCAATCGCTAAAGGTTTTGGGATTGATCAATTGTCCAACTACCTTGAAAGCCAGAAGATTGAAAACTATATGGTGGAAATCGGCGGTGATCTTCGTGTAAGGGGAACCAACGCAACGGGGAAACCCTGGCGCGTAGCCATTGAAAAACCGGACATAAACGGACGGGCGATTCACAAAATTATTACTGTTGAAAATGCAGGCATGGCAACGTCCGGCGACTATCGCAATTATTTTGAAAAAGAAGGAAAACGCTTCAGTCATATTATTGATCCACGAACCGGATATCCCGTCACCCACAAGCTGGCCTCCGTCAGTGTGTTAAGTGAAAGTGCGATGATCGCCGACGGCTGGGCAACCGCGCTTTTGGTTATGGGGGAAAAAGAAGGGGTATCTCTGGCAGAAAATCTGGGGATTGCAGCCTATTTCCTTATTCGTGAAGAAGACGGATTTGTCGAAAAACAGACTTCTCATTTTGCAAATTTCAAAAGTCATGCTAAGTAGCTGCGCAAATGAGCCCTGAAACCAAACTCTGAAAGGATGCCATAACGTGCAGATCTTCTTATTTACATTTGGCGTTGTTGTACTGGTGATCGCGGCAATGGCTGTTGGCGTTATGTTTAAACGTAAACCTATTCAGGGAAGCTGCGGCGGCTTGAATGCGATCAGCGATGCAGATCATTGTGTGGTTTGTAAACGACCGCACGATCCAAACAGCTGTTATCAGCGCAATCTTCGCAAGCGCATGGGCGTTGAATAAGCTTTCAACCCAACAATCGAATCAAGACAGAGAAACGGCTTTTAAAGCCGTTTTTTTGTGCAGCACAGCATAAACAATCACACCGCAAGATGCTAATTGGATTTTCAATCAGCAGCAATCATCCTGTCTCTCAATTACAACAATAAAAACATTTGAAAATTGTACATTAGATAAGACTTTATAATCTTTCGTAAAAATCGCTATAAACCGCTGAAAGCTTTGAAAAGGTCTTACCAAAAAAAGTAAATATGGCAATTGCACACAGGTTGGTTCTGTGTTAGGTCGTGTACGATTTTGCACTAGAAAGAATATCTTTTCCGATAAGTGTTTGAGTTTGTCCCTTCGCAATTTTGCGAAGCTAGTAGAGGGATAGTGATAGGGGATGAAGATTAAAAAGGGCTTGGATGTCCCGATTATAGGTGCGCCAGAGCAAAAAATTTACGATGGCAACCCCGTCAAAACTGTTGCCTTGTTAGGCCCAAACTTCAGCTGGATTAAGCCTTCCATGAAGGTAGCTGTGGGCGATCAGGTAAAACGTGGTCAAGCGTTGTTCGTAGACAAGCAATGTCCGGACATTACATACGCTTCTCCCGGTGGCGGTAAAGTAGTAGCGATTAACCGTGGTCACAGACGTGTTCTGGAATCCGTGGTTATTGAGCTTGATGAAAATGAGCAGGCTGTTCAATTCGATAAGTATAAACCAGAAGAACTGGCTGACTTGCCCGTTGAAAAAATTCGCGAGCAATTGACCTCTTCTGGTGGTTGGACTTGTTTCCTGACGCGCCCTTATTCAAAGGTGCCGCATTCTCAGGATAAGCCACATTCAATTTTCGTAACAGCAATGGACAGTAACCCGTTGGCAGCTGACGCCAAGGTGATTATCGAAGACTCTAAAGAGGACTTCTATAATGGTCTGAAGCTGATTTCGAAACTGACTGATGGCCCGACATTTGTCTGTAAGTACCCAGGGGGCGATATCCCGGGTTCTGACATCGAAAATGTTCGCTTTGAAGATTTCGAAGGTCCACACCCGGCAGGTCTTGCTGGCACACATATCCATTATCTGGATCCTGTGAGCGCAGAAAAAACAGTCTGGACAATTAATTATCAGGATGTCATTGGGATCGCCAAACTGTTCACAACAGGGGAACGTTCACCTGACCGTGTCATTTCATTGGCTGGTCCTGGTGCAAAACAGCCTCGTCTGGTGCGCACACGTATTGGTGCCAACCTGCAGGAACTGACCGAAAATGAATGCAATTATGATGATTGCCGTATCATTTCCGGCTCTCTGCTATCTGGTGACACAGCAGAAGACTCCTTCTCATTCCTGGGACGTTATCACCAGCAGGTAACTATCCTTCATGAAGGTCGTGAACGCGACTTCTTGGGCTGGTTGATCCCGAAATTTGATAAATATTCAAATGCTCGCGTCAATCTCTCTGCCTTTACACCGAGCCGTCTCTTCAACCTGACCACAAACCGCAACGGTAGCTACCGTGCCATGGTTCCTGTCGGGACTTATGAAGAAGTTGTGCCATTAGATATTTTGCCAACGCAATTGCTGCGTGCCCTGTTGGTTCTTGATACCGACACCGCGCAGGCGCTTGGCGCATTAGAATTAGCTGAGGAAGACCTCTCGCTGTGCAGCTTTGTTTGCCATAGTAAATATAACTATGGTGAATCCCTGCGCGAGAACCTCACTAAGATCGAGAAGGAGGGCTGATCTTGGGGCTCCGTAATTTCTTCGACAGTATGCATCATCATTTTGATGTCGGCGGGAAGTATGAAAAGTATTATGCCCTCTACGAGATGGTTGATACCTTCCTCTATTCCCCGAAAGATGTAACATACAAAGCACCGCACGCACGCGACCACCTGGACCTCAAACGTATGATGAGTTACGTGGTTGTGGCGGCAATCCCTTGTATTTTGTTTGCCTGGTACAACACCGGTCTGCAAGCCAACACGGCGCTGCAGCAGTTTGGTGGCGTTCCACAAGATAATTTCGCAGGTTGGGTGATCAATCTGCTGGGCATTGGTGTTGATCCAAACAACTTCTTTGCCAACCTCTTCCACGGGTTGTTGTATTTCCTTCCAATCTATGTCGTGACACTTGTTGTCGGTGGTCTTTGGGAAGTTCTGTTCGCAATCGTTCGAAAGCACGAAGTAAACGAAGGTTTCCTTGTTACTTCCATGCTCTACACCCTGATTTTGCCACCAACCACACCACTGTGGCAGGTTGCCCTTGGTATTTCCTTCGGTGTTGTGATCGGTAAAGAAGTCTTCGGTGGTACAGGTAAAAACTTCCTGAACCCCGCTTTGGTTGGTCGTGCATTCCTTTACTTTGCGTATCCTGCAAGCCAGTCCGGTGACGCAGTTTGGGTACCTGTTGATGGCTATTCCGGTGCGACAGCACTGAGCGTTGCCAACGAAAAAGGTTTTGCAGCACTGCCAGACGCAGGCTTCACATGGATGGACGCATTCCTGGGCTTTATCCCGGGGTCCCTTGGTGAAACATCCACACTGGCTTGTCTCATCGGCGGGGCATTCCTGATCTTTACCAAGATCGCCAACTACCGCCTGATTATCGGTTGCCTAGCAGGCATGATTGTCACCAGTTATCTGTTCAATATCATTGGTAGTGACACCAATCCGATGTTTGCCATGCCCTGGTACTGGCACCTTGTCATCGGCGGCTATGCCTTTGGTCTGATCTTCATGGTTACAGAACCTGTTTCTGGTGCCATGACGAACAAAGGCCGCTGGGTCTATGGTGCGCTGATCGGTGTGATGGTTGTTCTGATCCGTGTTGTTAACCCGGCCTTCCCGGAAGGTATGATGTTGGCAATTCTGTTCGGTAACATTTTTGCCCCTCTGATCGACCACTTTGTTGTTAAAGCGAATATCAAACGGAGGTTGCGTCGTAATGTCTGATAATGAACAACAAGCAGCAGCTCCTGCTGAAACGCCGGTCCGCACAATCATCGTTGCGGTGGCGTTGAGCTTGATCGCATCCATCGCTGTATCTGCAGCGGCCGTGATACTGAAACCAACACAGGAACTGAATAAAACTCTGGCAAAAAAGAAGATCATTCTTCAGGTTGCCGGGCTTTATGAAGACGGTGCGGATATCGATGCGACTTTCCAAAGCCGTATTGAACCCCGCCTTGTTGATCTGGCAACAGGTCAATATAGCGATGCAACTGATGCTGCATCTTATGATCAGCGCAAAGCCGCTAAAGACCCTGCACAAAGCAAGACGCTTAGCAAAGCTGATGATATTGCCAGCATCAAACGTCAGGCAAACCTGGCCAGCGTTTATCTTGTTAAGGAAGGCGACGAACTTAAAAAGATGATCCTGCCAGTTCACGGCTACGGTCTGTGGTCCACGCTTTATGGCTTTGTTGCCCTGAAGCCTGACCTGAACACCGTTTCCGGCCTGCAGTTCTACGAACATGCTGAAACACCTGGTCTGGGTGGCGAAGTTGATAACCCGAAATGGCGTGGTCTCTGGGCTGACAAAAAGCTCTATGACCAGGCAGGCGATGTGAAAATTTCCGTCGTTAAGGGTGTTGCTTCGGGGGACCACCAGGTTGACGCCCTTGCTGGTGCGACTTTGACCAGCGTTGGTGTTCACAACCTTGTCCAGTTCTGGGTTGGCGAGAAAGGCTTCGGCCCTTTCTTGCGCAACGTTAAACAATAGGGGGGAACAATGGCGAAAAATGTCCTTAAGGATCCATTGATCGACAATAACCCGATCATGTTGCAGGTGTTGGGGATTTGTTCCGCACTTGCTGTTACATCGTCTTTGACGGTTTCCCTGATCATGTGTGTGGCTTTGACATCTGTTGTAGCTTCATCCAACTTCCTGATCAGTTGTATCCGTAACCAAATTCCAAGCAGCATCCGTATCATCGCTCAGATGGTTATCATTGCTTCCTTGGTTATCGTTGTAGACCAGCTTCTGAAAGCCTACGCATACGACATCTCTAAGACACTGTCTGTATTCGTTGGTCTGATCATCACAAACTGTATCGTGATGGGTCGCGCAGAAGCTTATGCAATGTCAAACCCACCGGGCGCTTCCTTCATGGATGGCCTGGGTAACGGTCTGGGTTACAGCATCGTATTGATCGCTGTTGCTATTATCCGTGAACTCTTTGGTGCTGGTAAGCTTGCCGGGATCACGATCCTGCCGACTGTCAATGACGGCGGCTGGTATGTGCCAAACGGTCTGCTTCTGTTGCCACCAAGCGCGTTCTTCATCATCGGTCTTCTGATCTGGGCGGTTCGCTCCTGGAAGCCGGAACAGGTTGAAGCACGTGATTTCAAGATTTCATTCCCGGTGAGGTACTAAAATGGAAGTTTACTTAAGCCTGTTTGTTAAATCGATCTTTATCGAAAACCTAGCGCTTTCCTTCTTCCTGGGGATGTGTACATTCCTTGCGGTTTCCAAGAAGATTGAAACAGCATTGGGTCTGGGTATTGCGGTTGTGGTGGTTCAGGCCATCACGGTTCCGGCAAACAACCTGATCCTGACATTCTTCCTGAACGAAGGGGCACTGGCCTGGTTGGGTATGCCTGACCTGGATCTGCGCTTCCTTGGTCTGATCTGTTACATCGGTGTTATCGCCGCTATCGTACAGATTCTGGAAATGGTTCTGGATAAATTCTTCCCGGCACTTTACCACGCATTGGGTGTCTTCCTGCCACTGATTACGGTGAACTGTGCGATCCTGGGTGGGTCTCTGTTCATGGTAGAACGTGACTATGGTTTCGGTGAATCCGTCACATACGGTATCGGTTCCGGTATCGGTTGGGCACTTGCAATTACTGCAATGGCCGGTGTTCGTGAAAAACTGAAATACAGCGACGTTCCAGCAGGTCTGCAAGGCCTGGGGATCACCTTTATTACAGCTGGCCTGATGTCCATGGGTTTCATGGCATTCTCAGGCGTGAAGCTGTAAGGCTCAGGAGATAATTAAACCATGCAAGAATTTACAGCAGGTGTCGTTGTTTTCACAGCCATCGTTCTGGCGTTGGTCGTCATCATTCTGTTCTTCAGAAAGATGCTCGTCCCACAAGGGAACGTGTCGATCCTGATCAACGACGAAAAAACAATTGAAGTTGCCCCAGGCGGGAAACTTCTGACAACACTGGCCGATAACGGCCTGTTCATTCCGTCAGCTTGTGGTGGCGGTGGTTCATGTGGTCAGTGTACCGTTAACGTACACGAGGGTGGGGGAACACTCCTGCCGACTGAAGAATCACACATCAACAAGCGTGAAGCCCGTGAAGGCTGCCGTCTTTCCTGTCAGGTTGCTGTTAAGCAGGACATGAAAATCGACGTGCCGGAAGAAGTCTTCGGTGTGAAGAAGTGGGAATGTGAAGTTGTCTCCAACGACAACGTTGCAACCTTCATCAAATGCCCTGTCTTCAAACTGCCAGATGGCGAAGAAGTACCATTCCGCGCCGGTGGTTACATTCAGATCGAATGCCCACCTTATGATATCTCTTTCAAAGACTTTGACGTCGCTGAAGAATATCGCGCTGATTGGGATCACTTCAAATTCTGGGACATCAGCCACAAGCAGGAAGAAGATTGCCTGCGTGCTTACTCCATGGCGAACTATCCGGACGAAAAAGGGCAGATCATGCTCAACGTTCGTATCGCCACACCTCCACCAGGTTCTGAAGGCATTCCTCCCGGGATCATGTCGACTTACATCTGGAACCTGAAACCAGGTGACAAAGTAACCATTTCCGGTCCATACGGTGAATTCTTTGCCCGTGATACTGATAACGAAATGGTCTTCGTTGGCGGTGGTGCGGGTATGGCACCGATGCGTTCACACATCTTCGATCAGCTGAAACGCCTGAAATCCAAACGTAAGATTTCCTTCTGGTACGGTGCCCGTTCTGTGAAAGAAATGTTCTTCGTTGAAGATTTCGACGGCCTGGCTGCTGAAAACGAAAACTTCGAGTGGCATTGTGCGCTTTCCGACCCTCAGCCTGAGGACGATTGGGATGGCTACACTGGCTTCATTCACAACGTTCTGCTGGAAGAGTACTTAAAAGAGCACCCGGCCCCAGAAGATTGTGAATACTACCTCTGTGGTCCACCCATCATGAACTCATCTGTTATTCAGATGTTGCTTGATCTGGGTGTTGAGAGAGAAAACATTCTCCTTGATGACTTCGGTTAAGAAGCACTCTATAAACAATATAGCCACGGTACCCAGTGCCGTGGCTATATTGCTTTCAGGACCATGACGATTCCGGGACACGCCTTAAATTGAATGCGCCTTCACCAAAACAAAATGCCTTTCAGACCGCGCTTGCGCGTTTGTTTGAACGTTTTGATTCGGCCATTCTATCGGGCAGCTGGATTTCCATCCTGATCGCCTGTACAGGGTACGGGCTTGATTACCTTCTCAACCTGACACTGGCACAATGGCTGGCCCCCGCTGATTTAGGAGATTACTCGGTTGCGGTCTCCATGGCCGTCTTTGGCGGGATGGTCGCGCTTTTGGGCACGGATCAGGCCCTGATGCAGTTTCTGCCGCAATATATCAGCGAAAAAGACTGGAAACGGGCCAAGGGCATTCTGGTTTTCTGTTTCGCCGCCGTTCTGATTGCCAGCCTTTTGATATCAGTCCTGACACTTCTGATTTCCCAATTTGGCATGAAAGACTGGGCGGGTCACCCGGCCGTCTTTGCCTTTGCCGCCTTGCCTGTCGTTTCCATGGCCTTGCTAACGGCAAAGGCCCTGCGTGGTTTTCGCTATATCGTGATTGCCTCTGCCCCCACAAGTATCGGCGTTCCTGTACTGATCATGTCTGCAGGCTATGTCCTGTCAAAAGACGGCTATATCAGTGACTGGGATCTTGTTGGGGTCTTTGGACTGAGTTTTATGCTGGTTTTGATCCTCCAATCGAGCGTGCTGGTCAGAAAGGTTATGCAGACCGTCAAAGCCATTGGTACCACCATTGAATATAAGGAATGGAGCACGGCTTCCTTTTCCATGATGATGACGTCCGTGCTATTCCTCGCGATGGAGCAAATGGGGCTTTATATCTGCGAAATGATGGCGGGCGAAGAAGATGTGGCGATTTATGCCGTACTGGTCAAACACGCACGCTTCCTGCTGATCATTTATCTGGCGGTCAATCTGATCACCATTCCTTTCATCAGCCCGGCACTGAAACGCAACGATCAGAATGAACTGCAAAGGCTTTATGGCACCAGCATGCATATCGTCCTTTGGGGCGGATTACTACCGCTTTTGGTCTTTATCTTTCAGGGGGATGCTTTATTGAAGGCTTTCGGCCCGGAATATGAAAAAGGTTATTCGAGTCTGCTCATACTGATGGGAGCATACTACCTTAATTTCATTGCCGGATTTTCCGTTCCCTTCCTGCAATACTCCGGAAACCGCCAAATCGTTATTACTTCGATCAGTATTGCACTTTCTATTGAAATTTTGCTGTTCATTTTGCTGGTACCCGCTTATGGTTTTAATGGTGCGGCATGGTCCATGGCCGTGACATTGAGCAGCCTGTCACTTTGGATGACTTTTCAATGTCATAGGCGTCTCGGGCTAAAGCCGCTAAGGCTCTCATAGGGAAGGGGACCTGAAACCATTCCCCTGTTAATAACCTTGTCTCAAAGAGGCATCAAAAATATCCGTTTCAAGGGAGATTTAAATGTTACACACAGTTTGCGTTAAAGACTTTATGGTCCGGGACTTTGTTAAACTCAGCCCCGATGATGATATGTATCACGCTGTACAGGTTCTGGCGCATAAAGAAATCCCGGCCGCCGTTGTGGTTGATAAAAAAGAAAAACTTGTCGGTATCCTGTCTGAAACAGACTGCATGCGTGTCGTGCTGGATGCTTCCTATAACGAACGTCCTCCAGGGACTGTTGAACAGTATATGACCACAAATATGGATACCATTGATGTGGAAGCCACCCTGATTGATACAGCAACAGTATTCCGCGACAAGACCTATCGTCTTTATCCTGTGCTGGACCATGGTCGTCTGGTCGGTATCGTGACCCGTCGCCGCGTTCTGCGCGCAACAGAGCCTTTCTTTGAACGTTTTAAAAACGTACAGCGCGGCTCATAACGGATGTCCAATCTTCCGGAAATAGCCGCCCTGATCATCTTCATCCTGGCGGGGCGGTTATTTCTAACCACCTTCAAACACAAAAAAGACGGCTGGAAGCTCAAATGCATTCCTTATCTGGCCATTTCTCTGGCTGCTTTTGCTATCTTGATGTACGGGTTCTTTCCTGAATAATTTTTCGGATTTCAATTCAAATTCATCATCGCAATGATCCAGTTTAACCTGACCGCGAGATGTCCGTTTTTCCCTATTTTATCAGCGCTTTACCTTATTGCGAACAATTCCTAAAGACTCGCAATCCATCTTTAGGGGGAGATCGGGCATAAAATTCGCAAACTTCGCCCTGTTTATTACAAGCACAAAAAAAAACTTATATATATTCGATAGATAATTCTCAAAGTAAATTATTAGCAAATTCTTTTATACCTATGATATCAAGGCCTTTAGGGCAAAGATGGAATGATAATTTAACTGTCGTAATGGTCACACCAATCTACGTTAGTTTCCATATACTTGACAGGTATGTAGGTGCCATGGTCTAAACATTTCAATGCCACACTGCGGGGGTGTAGCTCAGTTGGTTAGAGCGTCGGCCTGTCACGCCGAAGGCCGCGGGTTCGAGTCCCGTCACTCTCGCCATTTGCCGGATTGTCCAAACAAGGGACAGGCGGCGCAACAAAGATGCTTTGTGACAGATGCATCAGTATGAACAAAGGGGAGTTCGTCTGTAAAAAAACAGTAGTTGCGACGCAAAGATACCGGAATTCACTTTAAAAATTTGTTATTTAGCGCTTGCACCTGAAATCTTGTGGTTTGACCAAACTCAATTTTTGCGGAGTGAGGTTTAGGATATTCAGGTCCAGGCAAAAAGGAACGCTACTATGGAAGCACTCCTGCAAGAATACCTACCGATCCTCATTTTTCTCGGCATTGCTGTGGCAATTGCTGTTATTGCGATCGGTGCCTCGTTTATCGTTGTGCGACAGCACCCCGATACAGAAAAAAATACCGCATTTGAATGTGGTTTCGCTGCTTTTGAAGACGCACGTACAAAGTTTGACGTTCGTTTCTATCTGGTAGCCATTCTCTTCATCATCTTCGATCTTGAAGTCGCCTTCCTGTTCCCATGGTCTATTTCCCTGGGTGCTGTTGGTGAATTTGGCTTTTGGTCAATGATGGTGTTCCTTGGTGTTCTCACCATCGGTTTCGTTTACGAATGGAAGAAAGGAGCTCTGGAATGGGAGTAGATTCCAAGCCCGGCTCTCAAGCGCTTACGCCTGTGCCTAACGGTACGGATCAAGACAAACTCTTAAAAGCGGTTACCGACGAAATCCAGGATCGTGGTTTCGTCGTTGCGCAATTGGATAAGGTTGTGAACTGGGCTCGTACCGGTTCACTTTGGCCTTTGACATTTGGTTTGGCTTGTTGCGCGGTTGAGATGATGCACGCTTATATGTCACGTTATGACCTTGACCGTTTTGGCGTTGTTCCACGCCCAAGCCCGCGTCAATCTGATGTGATCATTGTGGCAGGGACACTAACCAACAAAATGGCCCCGGCCTTTCGTCGTGTCTATGACCAGATGGCAGAACCACGCTATGTGATCTCCATGGGATCCTGCGCAAACGGGGGTGGGTATTATCACTATTCCTATTCTGTTGTGCGCGGATGTGATCGTGTTGTTCCGGTTGATATTTATGTCCCGGGCTGTCCGCCAACTGCAGAAGCGCTTGTGTACGGCATTCTTCAATTACAGAAGAAAATCCGTCGCACCGGCACGCTGTTCCGTTAAGGGGAGGGGATATATCATATGTCTGAAGCCTTAAACGAAATCGCAGAACTGGCGAACCTCAAGCTTTCTCAGGAAGTTATCTCAACCGAAATCATCAACGGCGAGCTGATTATCAATGCACGCCGTGATGCGATTTGCAAGGTCCTGACACTGTTGCGCGATGACGCCAACTGTCTGTTCAAGGTCCTGGTTGATGTGTGTGGTGTGGATTACCCAAACCGGGAAGAACGGTTTGACGTGGTTTATAACCTCCTGTCCATGAGCCATAACCTGCGTGTCCGTGTCAAAGTCACCACTGACGAAGACACCCCTGTGCCAAGCGTCACTGGCGTTTTCAGCACAGCCAACTGGTTTGAACGTGAAACATGGGACCTTTACGGCATCTATTTTGATGAACATCCGGACCTGCGTCGTATTATGACGGATTATGGGTTTGAAGGTCACCCGTTGCGCAAAGACTTCCCGCTGACAGGGTATGTTGAACTGCGCTATGACGATGAACAAAAACGCGTTGTCTATGAACCAGTAAAACTGACACAAGACTTCCGTAGTTTTGACTTCCTTTCCCCATGGGAAGGCCTGCAAGGCGTGCTTCCGGGTGATGAAAAAGCGGAGGGCAACGCGTAATGTCTGAAAATCAAATTAAAAACTATAACCTGAACTTTGGTCCTCAGCACCCGGCAGCGCACGGCGTGCTGCGTCTGGTTCTGGAACTTGATGGGGAAGTGGTTGTACGCGCTGACCCGCATATCGGGTTGCTGCACCGTGGTACAGAAAAACTTCTGGAAAACAAAATCTATCAGCAAGGTACCCCTTACTTTGACCGACTGGATTATGTTGCCCCACAAAATCAGGAACATGCCTTCTGTCTGGCTATTGAAAAGCTGACAGGTATGGAAGTGCCAAAACGTGCACAATATATTCGTGTGCTGTTTTCTGAGATTGGCCGTATTCAAAACCACCTGATGAACGTCTGTTCCTATGCGATGGACGTTGGTGCGATGACACCGTTCCTTTGGGGCTTTGAAGAACGCGAAGTTCTGTTTGAATTCTGCGAACGCGTCTGTGGCGCACGTATGCACATGAACTATTATCGCCCGGGCGGGGTTGCACAAGACCTACCAGCCGGGTTGACCGATGATATCCGTGCATGGGCAGAACGTTTCCCGCAAGTAGTTAAAGATATCGAAACCTTGCTGACTGAAAACCGCATCTTCCGACAGCGTACCGTGGATATCGGTGTCATTTCGTACGAAGATGCTCAAGACTGGGGTTTCTCAGGTCCGAACATTCGCGGCAGCGGCGTGCCATGGGATCTGCGTAAAAGTCAGCCTTATGACTCTTATGAAGAATTTGACTTCGACATTCCAGTCGGCAAAGGCAAGAACGACTGTTACACCCGTTACTACCTGCGTATCCTTGAAATGTACGAAACCTGCAAGATCATCCTGCAGGCCTGTGACAAGCTGGATGCCTGTGTGGGTGACCCAGTCAAATGTGTAGATAACAAATTTACACCGCCAAAACGCAGTGAGATGAAGACATCAATGGAAGCATTGATCCATCACTTCAAACTGTTCACAGAAGGTTTCAAGGTTCCGGCAGGTGAAACTTATACGGCTGTTGAAGCGCCCAAAGGCGAATTTGCGGTCTATATGGTTTCTGACGGCACCAACAAACCTTATCGTTGTCATATCCGTGCCCCCGGGTTTGCGCACCTGCAAGCCATGGACTTCCTGTCCGTTGGTCACATGTTGGCGGATATCACCGCCAATATCGGTTCGCTGGATATCGTTTTTGGTGAGATTGATCGATGAGTAATATGAACATTCAACAACCGGATAGTTTCGAGTTTACACCGGAAAATCTGGAACTTGCCAAAAAACACATTGCCAAGTATCCAGAAGGTAAACAACAAAGCGCCTGTATGCCGCTGCTGGATTTGGCCCAACGCCAATACGGCTGGCTGCCGACTGCTGCCATGGATGTCGTTGCTGACATGCTGGGCATGGCACCGGTACGCGTATATGAAGTCGCAACCTTTTACACCATGTTCAACAAGGAACCTGTCGGTAAACACCACGTACAGGTCTGTACCAACATTTCGTGCTGGCTGCGCGGGTCTGATGATATCGTCAAGGCCGTTCAGGAAGCTGCCGAAATTCACACGGGGGAAACATCGCAAGATGGCCTGATCACCCTGTGGGAAGTGGAATGTCTGGGCGCTTGTTCGAACGCACCGATGATGCAAATCAACGACGACTATTATGAAGACCTGACAGGTGAAGACGCCAAACAGATCATCAACGATCTGCGCAGCGGCAAAACACCAAAGACAGGCCCTTATAACGGTCGCCAGGGTGCGGCACCACTTGGTGGGCCAACCAGCTTGACGGGAGATGCTTAATGCTTAGTGATAAGGATCGCATTTTCACGAATATCTACGGCCTTAAGGACAAATCCCTTAAGGGCGCGCAATCCCGCGGTTGCTGGGACGGCACAAAAGGTATTCTTGAAAAAGGAAACGACTGGATCATCGAAGAGATGAAATCATCCGGCCTTCGCGGTCGCGGTGGTGCAGGTTTCTCTACTGGTATTAAATGGAGCTTCATGCCCAAAGAAGTTGGGGATCGCCCGCACTATCTGGTGATCAACGCTGATGAAGGTGAGCCCGGTACCTGTAAAGACCGTGAGATCATGCGCAATGATCCACATACCCTGATCGAAGGCGCGCTCATTGCTTCTTTTGCGATGAATGCCCATGCCTGTTACCTCTATATTCGCGGGGAATTTGTTCGCGAAGCAGAAGCACTGCAGGCTGCCATTGATGAATGCTACGAAGCCAAACTGATCGGCCCGAACAATGTTCACGGCTGGGACTTTGATTTCTACGTTCATCGTGGCGCTGGGGCTTACGTTTGTGGTGAAGAAACCGCATTGATCGAAAGCCTGGAAGGTAAAAAAGGCCAGCCACGCCTGAAACCACCATTCCCGGCAGGTTCCGGCCTTTATGGTTGTCCAACCACGGTAAACAACGTTGAATCTATTGCCGTTGCACCGGAAATTCTGCGTCGCGGCGCCAACTGGTTTGCCGGTATTGGTCGTGCCAACAACACAGGTACCAAGCTTTATGGTATCTCCGGTCATGTTGAACGCCCTTGTGTGGTAGAAGATGCGATGGGCATTACGCTCAAAGAACTTCTGGAAAAACACTGCGGCGGCGTGATCGGTGGCTGGGACAACCTGATGGCTGTGATCCCAGGTGGGTCTTCAGTTCCTGTTATGAACAAGGAACAATGTGACAATGCAATCATGGACTTTGACGGTCTGCGTGAACATGGCTCCGGCCTTGGGACAGCGGCTGTTATCGTGATGAAGAAAGATACGGACATCATTAAAGCGATTTCCCGCCTTTCGGACTTCTATACCCATGAAAGCTGCGGACAATGTACACCTTGTCGTGAAGGCACAGGCTGGATGTCACGCATGATGAAGCGCATGGTTGTCGGTAACGCAACTGTCGAAGAGATCGATCTTCTTGAAGAAGTGACCCGTCAAATTGAAGGTCACACGATCTGTGCGCTTGGGGATGCCGCCGCCTGGCCGATCCAAGGTCTTATCAAACATTTCCGACCCGAGTTGGAAGCCCGTATTGCAGCCTACCACGCTGCAAAGAACGCAGCAGCTTAGGAGAGATAACATATGCCCAAGCTGACAATTAACGGTAACGAAATCGAAGTTGAAAACGGTCTCACAGTGCTGCAAGCCTGTGAACAGGCCGGGCTCGAAATTCCGCGTTTCTGTTACCATGAGCGTCTGTCCATTGCAGGTAACTGTCGTATGTGCCTGGTCGAGATGGAACGCGCCCCTAAACTTATTGCCTCCTGCGCTATGCCGGTCGGTGAAGGAATGGTCATCCATACGGATAATGAAAAGGTTCGCAAAGCGCGTGAAAACGTGATGGAACTTCTTTTGATTAACCACCCGCTGGACTGTCCAATCTGTGACCAAGGCGGGGAATGTGACCTTCAGGACCAGGCCATGGCTTATGGCGGGGACAAAGGTCGCTATACAGAAGAGAAACGCGCGGTGAAGGACAAGGACTTCGGTCCGATCATTCGTCCGTTCATGACACGCTGTATTCACTGTACCCGTTGCGTGCGCTTTACCGAAGAAGTCGCCGGAACATCGGATCTTTGCGGAACTTTCCGTGGGGACCACACTGAGATCGGCACTTACGTTCAAAGTGCGGTAAAAACAGAACTGGCAGGTAACCTTGTTGATCTTTGCCCGGTTGGCGCTTTGACCAGCAAGCCTTACAGCTACACAGCACGCCCGTGGGAATTGAAGAAAACCGAAAGTATCGATGTTTTTGATGCGGTCGGCACCAACGTTCGTCTGGACAGCCGTGCAAACGAAGTTCTTCGCGTTCTTCCTCGTCTGAACGAAGAAGTAAACGAAGAATGGCTGGCTGATAAAGGTCGCTACGCCATCGACGGTCTGAAAACACAGCGTCTGGATCGCCCCTATGTTCGCAAAGACGGCAAGCTGACAGCGGTAAGCTGGGATGAAGCTTTCAAAGCGATTGCGGACAAGCTGGACGGTCTGGATGGATCGAAGTTTGCAGCCCTTGCAGGTGACATGGTGGATGCTGAATCCATGTATGCGCTGAAACTGCTGGCCGAAAGCCTCGGTTCCAAGAACATTGATTGCCGTCAGGACGGTGCAAAGTACGATCCATCAGTTCGTGCAAGCTACCTGTTCAACACCACAATCGAAGGTATTGATGAGGCAGATGCCTGCCTGATCATCGGGTCCAACACCCGTTGGGAAGCCCCGATCATTAATGCCCGTCTGCGCAAGCGTTACATCAATGGTGGCTTTAAGGCGGCCATGGTGGGTGAGAACCTTGATCTGACCTTTGGCTGTGAACATCTGGGTGAAACAGCGGACATTCTGTCAGAAATCGCATCCGGCAAACATGACTTTGCCAAAGTGCTTAAATCTGCAGAAAAACCGATGTTGATCATCGGCCAGGGGGCGCTTTCCCGTGAAGACGGTGCAGCTATCCTTGCTGTTGCCAAACAAATTGCCGACAAATTCGGTCTGGTAAGCGATGAATGGAACGGCTTTAACGTTCTGCACACTGCAGCAGCCCGCGTCGGCGGCTTGGAAATGGGCTTTGTGCCCGGCGAAGGCGCACTGGATACAGCAGCGATCACAAATGGTGATGCAGAAGTTGTTTATCTTCTGGGTGCTGACGAAATCGACACCTCCAAACTGGCAAATTCTTTTGTGATCTATCAGGGTCACAACGGGGATGCAGGCGCACAATGTGCAGATGTCATCCTGCCGGGTGCGGCCTATACGGAAAAAGACGGCACTTACGTCAATACCGAAGGGCGTTTGCAATATGGTGCCAAAGCCGTATTTGCCCCGGGTGAAGCAAAAGAAGACTGGACGATCCTGCGTGCACTTTCCGCTGTGATTGGCAAAACACTGCCGTTTGACAGTATTGAACAGTTACGCGCCAAGTTGGCAGAAGTCAGCCCGACATTTGCCAATCCAGACGATATTCAATCCGCTTCCTGGGATGATTTTGGGGCAAAAGGCGACATTTCTGCCACTGCACTGATTTCACCTATCGAAAATTACTACATGACTGACCCGGTCAGCCGCGTTTCCAAAACGATGGCAGAATGTACCGCGGCGCTCATTAACCCACAGCAAAGGACGGGGACAAATGGCTGAGTTCTGGGACGGCTATCTCTGGCCCACGATCTGGACTGTCATTAAGATCGTAGCCATCGTATTGCCAGTTATGCTTTCTGTTGCATATCTGACACTGGCAGAGCGTAAAGTCATCGGCTCCATGCACCTGCGTCGCGGCCCCAACGTTGTTGGTCCGTTCGGCCTGTTGCAACCCATGGCCGATGGTTTGAAACTTTTCCTCAAGGAAATCGTCATTCCAACAGGGGCCAGCCGCGGCGTGTTTATCATCGCACCGATGATCACACTGGCGCTTGCGCTGATCGCCTGGGCGGTTATCCCGTTCAGTGAAACACTGGTTCTTTCCAACCTGAATGTGGGTGTGCTTTACCTGTTTGCCGTCTCCGGCCTGGGTGTCTACGGCATCCTGATGGCGGGGTGGGCATCAAACTCCAAGTACGCCTTCCTCGGCTCGTTGCGTTCAGCAGCCCAGATGGTATCTTATGAAGTCTCCATGGGCTTCATCATCATCACTGTGCTGGTTTTCACCGGATCATTAAACCTGGTGGATATCGTCAAAGCACAGGAAGGTGTCTGGTTCATGTTCACACCTCTCTTCCCATTTGCAGTGATGTTCTTCATCTCCTGCGTGGCAGAGACAAACCGTCACCCGTTTGACCTTCCTGAAGCGGAAGCCGAACTGGTGGGGGGGTATAACGTTGAATATGGCGGAATGGCATTCGCGCTGTTCTTCCTGGGTGAATATGCCAACATGATCATGATGTCTGCCTTCTGCGCGGTATTGTTCATGGGCGGTTGGTTGCCACCGTTTGACTTCCTGTCTTTCATTCCTGGCCCGATCTGGCTGATCCTGAAGATTTGCTTCCTGCTCTTTATCTTCATCTGGTTGCGTGCGGCTTATCCGCGTTATCGCTATGACCAGCTGATGCGTCTGGGCTGGAAAGTATTCCTGCCACTGTCGCTGGCAGGCGTGATCATCGCTTCCGGTGTTGCCGTTTACGGCGGCTTCGCCCCAGGTATTCAGTAAGGAGAACGTGATATGACATCTGTATCAAAAATTGCACGCGCGTTTATCCTTCGTGAACTGCTTGAAGGTCTGTGGATTACCTTCCGCTATATGTTCAAGCAGAAAGTAACGCTGAACTATCCGTTTGAAAAAGGCCCGCTAAGCCCGCGTTTTCGTGGGGAACATGCGCTGCGTCGCTATCCAAACGGGGAAGAACGCTGCATTGCCTGTAAATTGTGTGAAGCGATTTGCCCGGCACAAGCCATCACCATCGAAGTTGAACCCCGTGATGACGGTTCACGCCGTACAACACGCTATGACATCGACATGACGAAATGTATCTACTGCGGTTTCTGTGAAGAAGCCTGTCCGGTGGATGCGATTGTTGAAGGTCCAAACTTCGAATATGCCACCGAAACCCGCGAAGAGCTTATGTACGATAAAGATAAGCTTCTAGCAAACGGTGCGCGTTGGGAAACTGAACTCGCTACCCGCATCGCACTTGATGCGCCGTATCGTTGATTATGGGGGTAGGGGATAAAATTATGAAAAAATCTTTTAATTTCCTGAATAGCCGAAAAGTCGGTCGGGGGGTCGCATGATAGTACAAGCATTGGCTTTCTATCTTTTTGCCGCTGTGACCGTGGCAAGTGCGGTGATGGTTATCACTGCCAAGAACCCGGTTCACTCGGTCCTGTTCCTCGTTCTTGCCTTTTTCAACACCGCAGGGCTTTTCGTCCTGATGGGTGCTGAATTCCTGGCAATGTTGTTGGTGGTCGTTTATTGCGGCGCTGTCACTGTGTTGTTCCTGTTCGTTGTTATGATGCTCGACATCAACTTCGTGGAACTGCGCCAGGGCTTCCTGCAATATATGCCGCTGGGGGCAACCATCGGGATCATCCTGCTGGCTGAACTTGCTGTTGTGATGGGGGGCTGGCATTTCGCGCCTGAAGCTGCAAAAGCAGCCGCCGCGCCGATACCAGCCATTGAAACCATGACCAACACCCATGCAATCGGGGCTATTCTTTACACGGATTACATTTACCTGTTCCAGGCAGCTGGTCTTGTGCTGCTGGTGGGTATGATCGGTGCCATCGTCCTGACACACCGCAAACGTGCGGGTGTTCGTCGTCAGGTGATCAACGAACAGGTCCATGTGGATGTCAAAGACGTTGCCGAATTCAAAAAAGTTGAAAGCGGAAAGGGTGTGTAATGTTTGAAATTGGACTTTCCCATTATCTCAGCCTTGCAGCTATTCTCTTCACTTTGGGAATTCTCGGTATTTTCCTGAACCGGAAAAACGTGATCGTCATTCTCATGTCCGTGGAACTGATCCTGCTGGCTGTTAACATCAACCTGGTTACCTTCTCCACCCATCTTGGGGATATGGTTGGTCAGGTCTTCTCGATCTTCGTACTGACGGTTGCGGCTGCCGAAGCTGCCATCGGCCTTGCGATCCTTGTCATCTTCTTCCGTAACCGTGGTTCGATCGCGGTGGAAGATATCAACGCGATGAAAGGGTAGGGTCAAGATATGTATACTGCTGCTATTTTCCTGCCACTCGTCGGCTTTCTGATCGCAGGGTCTCTTGCGCTCTTTACGCCAGAAGACGAGAAAAAACGCAAAGCAAATGACCGTCTGGCGCAGGTTGTCACCTGTACAGGTCTTTTGATCTCTGCGGCTTTGGCTGTTGCTATCTTCTTTGACGTTGGCCTGAACGGCAACGCAAAGACGGTTCACCTTTTCACATGGATCCAGTCCGGTGATTTCGATGTGTCATGGGCGCTGCGTTTTGATACGCTGACCGCTGTCATGATGATCGTGGTCACGGGCGTTTCATCCATGGTTCATGTTTATGCCTGTGGCTATATGTCGCATGACCCGCAAATCCCGCGGTTCATGGCGTACCTGAGCCTCTTTACCTTCTGCATGTTGATGCTGATTACGGCTGATAACCTTCTGCAACTGTTCTTCGGTTGGGAAGGCGTAGGTCTGGCTTCTTATCTGCTGATCGGTTTCTGGTATCACAAACCTTCTGCCAACGCCGCGGCGATCAAGGCTTTCCTTGTAAACCGCGTCGGTGACTTTGGGTTTGCCCTTGGTATCTTTGCGACCTTCCTGTTATTCGGCACTGCCGATTTCGACACGATCTTTGCAGCGGTTCCGGGTCAGGCTGAGACCACCATCAACCTGTTTGGAACAGAATGGCATGCGATGACCATCATCTGTCTGCTGCTGTTTGTGGGTGCCATGGGTAAATCAGCCCAGTTGGGTCTGCACACCTGGCTGCCAGATGCGATGGAAGGTCCGACACCAGTGTCTGCCCTGATCCACGCGGCAACCATGGTAACAGCCGGCGTCTTTATGGTCGCGCGTCTGTCACCGATGTTTGAATATTCTGATACTGCGCTTGCGGTTGTCACTGTTGTGGGGGCTTCTACGGCGTTCTTTGCGGCGACAATCGGTTGTGTGCAGAACGACATCAAACGCGTGATTGCATATTCCACTTGTTCACAGCTTGGCTACATGTTCTTTGCCTGTGGTGTTTCTGCTTATTCTGCAGGCGTCTTCCACCTGATGACACACGGCTTCTTTAAAGCTCTGTTGTTCTTAGGTGCAGGTTCTGTCATCCACGCCATGTCAGATGAACAGGACATGCGCAACATGGGCGGCATCTGGAGCAAGATCAAACTGACCTATATCATGATGTGGATCGGTAGTTGGGCATTGGTGGGTCTGCCACCGTTTGCGGGCTATTTTTCCAAAGATATCGTGCTTGAAGCAGCCTTTGGTGCACATACAGCCGTTGGTACATTTGCGTTCTGGATGGGGATTGGTGCAGCCTTCATGACGGCCTTCTATTCATGGCGTCTGATCATCATGACCTTCCATGGCAAACCACGTGCAAATGACACGGTTATGGCTCACGTTCATGAAAGCCCGCCCATTATGACCATTCCGCTGTTTGTACTGGCCGTTGGCGCAATCTTCGCGGGTTGGCTCGGCTATGAAAACTTCGTTGGTCATAACGTTACAGAATTCTGGAATAACGCAATTCTGGTTCTTCCGTCGCATCCTGCACTTGATAACGCACATCATGTACCAGGCTGGGTCATTGCGGCGCCATTGGTTGTCACCGTTGCAGGTATTGTACTGGCTTATGTGCTTTACATGCTTGCCCCGTCTATTCCGGGCAAACTGGCAACCAACTTCAGCGGCATGTACAAGTTCCTGCTGAACAAATGGTACTGGGACGAACTCTATGACTTCCTGTTTGTCCGTCCGGCCTTCTATCTCGGTCGCGGCTTCTGGAAAGCAGGGGATGAAGAACTGATCGACGGCGTTGGTCCAAACGGCTTTGCCCGTGCAACCAAAGCCATTGCAGGCAAGGCTTCACGTCTCCAAACCGGTTATCTCTACCACTACGCATTTGTCATGCTGGTCGGGGCTGCCGTTCTTGTAACTTGGTATCTCTTCACGAAGGGCTGAAAGTAACATGAGTAATATTCCTCTTCTCACTTTTATCACCTTTCTGCCGCTCGCGGGCGTCGCCATGATCCTCTTGATGGTTCAGGGCGACGTGAAAGATGATAGCAAACGGGCAAAACTGATCGCGCTATGGACATCCCTGGCTACATTTTTGCTCTCTCTCGCACTCTGGTTTGGCTTTGATACCTCAACGGCTGAATTCCAGTTTGTTGAAAAAGTTGAATGGCTTCCAAGTATCGGTGTGAACTATCATATGGGTATTGATGGCATCTCCATGCTGTTTGTGCTGCTTTCCACATTGCTGACACCGATCTGTATCCTGTCAGCCTGGGATGCGGTAACAAAACGTGCCAAAGAATATATGATCTCGTTCCTCATTCTTGAGACAATGATGATCGGTATGTTCTGCGCCCTTGATATGATGTTATTCTACATCTTCTTCGAAGGCGTGCTGATCCCGATGTTTATCATCATCGGTGTCTGGGGCGGTCAAAACCGTATCTATGCGGCGTTCAAGCTGTTCTTGTACACACTGCTTGGCTCTGTTTTGATGCTGGTTGCAATGCTTGCCATGTATTGGGATGCGAACTCGTTCGACATTCCAACACTGATGAACCATAACTTCCCGGCGCAAATGCAAACCTGGATCTGGTTGGCGTTCTTTGCCTCCTTCGCGGTGAAAGTGCCGATGTGGCCCGTTCACACCTGGTTGCCGGATGCACACGTACAGGCACCAACGGCTGGTTCGGTTATTCTGGCAGGTGTTCTGTTGAAGATGGGGGGCTACGGTTTCTTGCGCTTCTCCATCCCGATGATGCCAATTGCCAGTGCGGATTTCACGCCCCTGATCTACACCTTGTCGATTGTCGCTGTGATCTACACCTCGCTGGTTGCCCTTGTTCAGGATGATATGAAGAAATTGATCGCCTATTCATCCATCGCACATATGGGTTTCGTGACCATCGGTGCCTTTACGGGCACAGTTCAGGGTGTTGAAGGTTCCATCTTCACCATGCTCAGCCACGGGATCGTTTCTGCTGCACTCTTCCTGATCGTGGGTGTGATCTATGATCGTATCCACACACGGGAAATTGCAGCTTATGGCGGTCTGGTGGATCGCATGCCGAAATATGCGGTGGTCTTCATGCTGTTTATGATGGCGTCTGTTGGCTTACCGGGCACATCCGGTTTCGTTGGTGAAATCCTTGTTCTGGTTGGTGTCTTCCAGGTTGATCAATGGGTTGCAGCGCTGGCTGCAACAGGTGCGATTTTGGGGGCAGCATATTCGCTTTACCTCTATCGTCGCATTGTCTTTGGGGCGCTGACAAAAGATAGCCTCAAAGCCATTCTGGATATGAACCGACGCGAAGTTCTGGTTTTCGCACCGCTGATCTTCCTGACGCTATTTGCGGGTGTTTATCCGCAGCCGTTCCTGGATGTAATGCATGCTTCCGTCGAAAACCTCGTCAACAACTACCATGCTGCTTTGGACGCTGCCGGCGTCAAAGTGGCTGCACAATAGGAGTAGGCACCCATGAGTGAGCTTCCAAATCTCACCCCGGCACTGCCGGAAATCTTCATGGCCTGTGTTGCCATGGCTCTTTTGATGGTCGGTGTCTTTATGAAGGGGGATGCAAAATCAGTAACCCGCTTCGTATCCTACCTGGCAACAGGTGCGATGATCCTGACTTTGTTGTTGGTGACAACGTTCAGCACAACAGCAGGTACAACCTTTAACGGCCTGTTTATTACAGGGGCGTTCCCGGCCTTTTCCAAGGTTTTAATCCTTGGGGCCAGCGCCCTGACCCTGTTGATGTCACGCGATTTCTTTGAAAACGCCAACGTCACCCGTTTTGAATATCCAATCCTCGCCATGCTTGCGACCTTGGGTATGATGATGATGGTATCAGCCAACGACCTGATCGCCCTTTATATGGGGCTGGAACTGCAGTCACTGTCTTTGTATGTGATGGCTTCCATCATGCGTAACGACCTGCGTTCCACAGAATCAGGCTTGAAATACTTCGTTCTTGGTGCTTTGGCTTCCGGTATGTTGCTTTATGGCTCCAGTCTGGTTTACGGCTTTGCAGGGACGACGAACTTCGAAACGATGGCTTCCATGTTTGGTGCTGAACAAGGCGTTCACGGTCCAAACGTTGGCCTGATCTTCGGGATCGTCTTTGTGATGGTTGGTCTGGCCTTTAAAGTATCGGCTGTTCCTTTCCACATGTGGACACCGGACGTTTATGAAGGTGCACCAACACCTGTCACCGCTTTCTTTGCCTCTGCACCGAAGGTGGCTGCCTTGTCGTTATTTGTGTACGTCATGATGGGGGCCTTTGGGGATCTGGCCGCACAGTGGCAGCAAATCGTGATCTTCATCTCGGTTGCTTCCATGGTGCTGGGTGCCTTTGCAGCAGTTGTTCAGACCAACATCAAACGTCTGATGGCTTATTCTTCCATCGGTAACGTGGGTTATATGCTGATCGGTCTGGCTGTTGGTGGCGCGGTTGCAAGCGGCGTTGAAACACAGCAAAGCGGTATTGAAGGTATGCTGGTTTATCTGACCATCTATATCATCATGACGCTTGGTACATTCGGCTGTATCCTTGCCATGAAGCGCGGCGGCACACAGGTTGAAAATATCAACGATCTGGCTGGCCTTTCCAAATCCAACCCCATGATGGCGGCAGCGCTCGCGATCTTTATGTTCTCCATGGCGGGTATTCCGCCACTGGCCGGGTTCTTTGGTAAGCTTTATGTCTTCCAATCTGCCCTGCAGGCCGGTCTGGTGACCTTGGCTGTGATCGGTGTGCTGTCTTCTGTTGTCGGTTGTTACTATTACATCCGTATCATCAAGATCATGTATTTTGACGATGCCGAAGAAGACCTGGATCGCAAAGTCGGTACAGAAATTTCAATGGTTGTGGCGGCGTCCGCAGTTGTTGTACTGGCCTTCTTTATCTATCCCGCCCTGATTACGGACGGTGCCGCAGCCGCTGCTGCTGGCCTGTTTGCCGGATAATGGGTACGTCAGATATATTTGACATCAAAATGCCGTCAGCTTTTCAGCTGGCGGCTTTTGAGTCTCTGGACAGCACCAATGATGAATTGCGACGCCGTGCAATGGATGGTGCTGTTTCCAATACCGTTATCGCCGCCCTTGAACAGACAAAGGGCAGGGGCCGTCGTGGTCGCACCTGGGTGAGTGAGCCAGGCAACCTCTTTTGTTCCATCCTGCAAAAACCAAATGTGTCAATGGCAGAAGCCGCCAAGGCAAGTTTTGTCAGCGCACTTGCCATCCATGATGCCATCAAGGAAGCCGTTGGCGATTTTGATTGCGACGTGCAATGCAAATGGCCCAATGACATTCTTGTTGATGGCTATAAAGTTTCCGGCATATTGCTGGAATCACAGGCACAAACCGGGCGAAATCAACTTGATTGGCTGATCATTGGAATCGGCATAAATTTGAACCATTCTCCCGCTGATACGCCTTATCCAAGTGGATATATTAACGCTTATCGCGATAAATCCATAAATCCCGCAGAAATGCTTGAAATCCTGCTGCGTCATTTCCAACTTTGGTTTGAACGCTGGGAAACGTTGGGTTTCCAAGCAATTAGAGACGCCTGGCTGGAACGCGCCAAAGGGCTGGGGAAGACAATAACCGTTAATTTAAGCAACGAGAAATTGATCGGAACCTTTGAAACCCTTGACCATGACGGGGCGCTTGTCCTACAGACACCCACAGGACAGCGGGTCATTACCGCTGGTGATGTGTTTTTCGGGACTTAAGGATTTAAAATGCTTTTAGCCATCGATTCAGGGAACACCAACACCGTTTTTGCCGTCTTTGACGAAGACGGAACCGTGCGGGGTGAATGGCGCAGTTCAACAAACGCCAATAGAACAGCGGATGAATTTGCCGTCTGGCTGTCTCAACTCATGAGCTTTGAAGACATAAAACCGTCCGACATCACAAATGCCATCATCGCGACCGTTGTACCTGCAATGCTGTTTAGCCTGCAGACATTGTGCCGTAAATATTTCAAGGTCGAACCCCTCGTTGTGGGCGAAGACAGTGTAAAGCTTGGGATCGAAGTTTTCCTGGACCGCCCGGAAGAAGTTGGTGCTGACCGCTTGGTAAATGCCATTGCCGCCCACGAAGTCTATGAGGGTGCACTAATCGTCATCGATTTCGGCACAGCAACCACGTTTGATGTGGTCGATGCAGACGGCAATTACTGTGGTGGTGCCATTGCGCCGGGGATCAACCTGTCTTTGGAAGCTTTGCACATGGCCGCAGCCAAACTGCCCCGCGTCGCCATTGGGCGTCCTGAAAAGGCCATCGGCAAAGGCACAACAACGGCAATGCAATCCGGGATTTTCTGGGGCTATATAGGTATGATCGAAGGGCTAACCCAACGTATGAAAGATGAATTTGGCGCAGATATGACCGTGATTGCCACAGGTGGTCTTTCCTCCCTGTTTGCCAAATATACCAACGTCATCCAACACAGTGATACCGAACTGACCCTTCGCGGCCTCCTTGCAATTTACAAAAGAAATCAAAACGCATGAGCAAAAAAGAACTTGTCTTCATCCCCTTAGGCGGTGCTGGTGAAATCGGCATGAACCTGAACCTCTATGGCTATGGTAAACCAGAGGAAGAAGACTGGCTCATCGTTGACTACGGGATCACTTTTGGTGATGACACCACGCCTGGCATCGATGTCATCCTGCCAGACCCGACCTTTATTGAACAACGTCGCGACAAACTGCTGGGCATGGTCTTGACCCATGGGCACGAAGACCATATTGGTGCGCTTGCCTATATGTGGGAACGGGTGCAATGCCCGATCTACTGCACACCTTTCACTGCATCATTGGCGCGCGGTAAATTAAAAGAAGCTGGCTTCGGCCATCTTGAAGATATCATTCATGAAATTCCAGTCGGCGGCAGTTTCGAGCTCGGCCCGTTTCAGGTAGAATTCATCACCTTTACCCATTCCATCCTGGAACCAAACGCCCTTGCCATTCGTACAGACGAGGGCACAGTGGTTCATACAGGGGACTGGAAACTGGATGACGGGCCGGTTATCGGACGTACTACTGATGTGGACCGTTTGAGCCAGATCGGCAAAGATGGCGTCCTGGCCCTTATCTGTGATTCCACCAACGTCTTTTCCGAAGGTAAGACCGGGTCGGAAGAAGACCTGGAAGCCAGCCTGATCGACCTGATTGGGGAACATAAAGAAGGCAAGGTGGTTGTGACCTGCTTTGCTTCCAACCTTGCACGCCTCCATACCATTGCCGTTGCAGCCAAAGCCAATGGCCGTCAGATCGTTGTGTCCGGTCGATCATTCGCAAAAATGATGGATGCGGCACAATCCAATGGCTATATGCTGGATACACCTGAATTCCTGCCAGAAGATCGCGCCCCACACATCCCCAATGATGAATTGCTTGTCATCTGTACAGGGTCTCAAGGGGAACCGCGCGCGGCACTGGCCCGTATTGCCAGCGGTAATCACAAGAATATCTCACTTGGTGATGGCGATACCGTGATCTTTTCGTCACGGACCATCCCGGGCAATGAACGTTCCATCTATCGCATCCAGAATGAACTGGCGCGAAAAGGCTGTAAGATCATCACCTCCCAAGACCATTTCGTCCATGTCTCCGGTCATCCGGCACGTGATGAATTGCGCGAACTTTTCCGCCGTGTACGCCCTGAAATCGCTGTCCCCGTCCATGGGGAATTTCGCCATCTGCAGGAACATGCAGCCCTGGCTGAAGAATGCGGTGTACAGAAAACATTCGTTATTGAAAACGGCAATGTCGTCAAACTTGAAAGCGACATGCCATGTATCATTGATGAAGTTGAAACAGGTCGCCTCGCCTGGGAAGGCCGCCGTGCAGTCCCGATGAAATCAGAAGTCGTTCAAAGCCGCAAACGTGCGCTATTTAACGGTTCTGCCGTCGCATCCATTGTTGTAGATAAAGACGGCCAGATGCTGTCTGATCCGATTGTGACCACCGAAGGTCTGTTGGACCCGGAAGGCGACGACGACTTGTGGGACGATCTGTTTGATATTATCTATAACACGGTTGAAACAATGCCCAAGCGGGATCGTAAAGACGATGCTGTTTTGGAAGAAACCCTGCGACTGAATGTGCGTCGCTGGTTTAGAAGTTCGTTTGGCAAACGTGCCATTACCCATATCCACCTGATCCGCGTATAGGAGTTCTTAGACATGATCGGACGTTTAAATCACATCGCCATTGCTGTGCCAGACCTGGAAGCAGCCTCTAAAACTTATGCTCAAACACTGGGTGCAAAAGTAAACCCACCGCAGGATGAGCCTGATCACGGTGTGACCGTTGTTTTTGTTGAACTGCCAAACACCAAGGTTGAGCTGCTCTACCCGCTGGGCGAAAACTCCCCGATCCAAGGCTTCCTGGACAAAAACCCGGCTGGCGGCATCCACCACATCTGTTACGAAGTTGATGACATCATCGAAGCACGTGACAAACTGAAAGCTGAAGGTGCGCGCGTTCTGGGTTCTGGTGAACCTAAGATCGGTGCCCACGGCAATCCTGTTCTCTTCCTGCACCCAAAAGATTTCAACGGTGCCTTGGTTGAACTGGAACAAGCTTAATCATCAAGCAATGTGTCCCGGCAAAGGCCGGGACCTTTCGGTCAGGAGATTTGCGGCCTTCGCCGGAAAACAGACATATGAGTTTTGGTCAGACAGAGAGCATTCTGCTTGTTGCGTTCGCCGCATTATGGTGGCTGTTTTACTTCGCCGTCAAAATGCGGGCTGACCAAAAATATATGAAAAGCGACCAGAATGAAGACATGCGCCCCTGTATGGGGTGCATGGTCACTCAATCGGCTATGATGGCCGCCGCCACATTGGCAATCCTGTTTGGCATCTATGCCATGGAACTGGTTAGCTTTAACCGTCAGCCCTGAGTTTTGCCATAAATCCGTTTCATCACTTCTGATGAACTTTCTGCATGGGATATAATTTGTTCCATCAGCCCCAGAATATACATGTTGTTGGTAATGACTTCCTGCACTTCCGGGCGAGGGTCAGAATGCATTTCATTGACGCGGGTGATGATATCGCCGCGGATCATGCGAAACACATCTTCAAGTGTATGACCGTCCGGGTTTTCTTTTGAAACAAGTAGTTTTGTCATCTTTTTCTCCCTGATTATGTTGGTTTTATTGTATATTTAATATCGACAATGTACATCCAAATTCCAACAACCCGATATGGGGGCCACATGCGCGTTCTTCTATTTGGTCTTTTTACTTTTCTCATTGCCCCGGCTCAGGCAGATGAAATTGAAAATGCTGTTTCCATCACTGAAAAAGAATGCCGCAAGCTCATTCGGCTAAATAGCATCAATGGGGCGGAATATGTCCCCGGCGTAGACGCCTATGGGCGCAAGGTTGTTGGGGCTGATTTACATGGCGGGCATAAAATCAAAATCCCAAAAGAGATTACCTTCGACCTTGGAATCGATCTGGCTGAAAAATATAATCTGGGCGACGGCTTTTATGGCAAAGCCAACTTGGGCAACGTCACCGTTAAGGGCAGAAATGTCTATTGGAACGGCAAAAAACTGGGCCAGAATGAAAATGACGCCGCCCTTGAAGCCTGTCTTGCACAATATGGTCAAAAATAACAACGATTTCGTTGCGTTTAGCCATGGCTTTAACTAAAGTCTGGATCAACTAATTTCATTGATCTGAGTATTGTCATGCGTCTTTCAAAATATTTCCTTCCGACCCTCAAAGAAAACCCTTCAGAAGCCCAAATCGTCTCGCATCGCCTGATGCTGCGCGCCGGTATGATCCGCCAATCTTCGGCTGGTATCTATTCCTGGCTTCCCATGGGTCTGCGCGTGCTGCGTAACATCGAAAAAATCGTCCGTGAAGAACAGGACCGCGCAGGCTGTCAGGAACTGTTGATGCCGACAATTCAGCCCGCTGAACTGTGGCAGGCCTCAGGTCGTTATGACGATTACGGCAAAGAAATGCTGCGTATCGAAGACCGTCATGGCCGTGACATGCTTTATGGCCCAACCAACGAAGAACAGATCACTGAGATCGTGAAGATGGAATGTCAGTCTTACAAAGACATGCCAAAGATGCTCTATCACATTCAGTGGAAATTCCGCGACGAAGTTCGTCCACGCTTCGGCATCATGCGTGGCCGTGAATTCCTGATGAAAGACAGCTATTCCTTTGATCTGGATTACGAATCTTCAAAACGCGCCTACAACAAAATGTTTGTTGCCTACCTGCGCACCTTCGACCGCCTCGGCCTGAAAGGTATCCCGATGCGCGCCGATACAGGTCCAATCGGTGGTGATCTGTCTCACGAATTCCTGGTGCTGGCAGAAACAGGCGAGTCCGGCGTTTTCGTTCATAAAGACGTGCTGGAATTTGACATTCCGGGTGATGATGTGGATTACGAAGGTGACCTGCAGCCGATCGTTGATAAATGGACGTCACTTTACGCCGCCACAGACGAAAAACACGAAGAAGGCGTAGAATCTGAACTGGGTGACAAGCTGCTGAGTGCGCGTGGCATCGAAGTTGGTCATATCTTCCACTTCGGCACCAAATATTCTGAACCCATGGGTGCCAAAGTGACCAACCAGGACGGTGAAGAAATCGCCCTGCAAATGGGTTCTTACGGCATTGGTGTTTCCCGCCTGATCGGTGCGATCATCGAAGCCAGCCATGACGATAACGGCATCATCTGGCCGGAATCTGTTGCGCCTTACAAAGTTGGCCTGATCAATCTGAAAACAGGTAATGAAGAATGTGATGCGGTTTGTGACACGCTTTATAAAGAGCTGAACGCAAAAGGCTGTGACACCCTTTATGACGACACAAAAGGCGGTGCGGGTGCCAAATTCAACAATATGGACCTGATTGGTCTGCCTTGGCAGGTTGTGATCGGTCCACGTGGTCTGAAAAACGGTGTAGCCGAAGTTAAAAACCGCGCCACAGGTGAAAAAGAAGAAGTCGCCATCGACGATCTGATTGCGAAATTCTGCTAAGGTGTGTCCCGGCGAAGGCCGGGACCTCTTTCCAACAAGATTCCGGCCTTCGCCGGAATACATAAAAGGGAAACCAACGTGTTCAAAGCATTTGAATGGATGATGGCCGCGCGCTACCTCCGGGCAAGACGACGTGAGGGCTTCGTGTCCGTCATCGCCTGGTTTTCCCTTCTTGGGATTGCCTTGGGTGTGGCAACGCTGATCATCGTCATGTCGGTCATGAATGGCTTTCGTGAAGAACTTCTAAGCCGTATTCTGGGCATCAACGGCCATATCAACGTTTATGGCCAGACCCAGACCATCCCTGATTACCCGCAACTGGCCGCCAAGCTTAAAGAAGTCGATGGCGTTGTCACTGTCACCCCCATGATCGAAGGTCAGGTGATGGCAACGGGGAAGGGTGCATCCAGCGGGGCCATGGTCCGTGGTTTAACAGCTGATGACTTTATGAAACGTGATTTGCTGTCCAAAAGCGTCAAATCAGGTTCTCTCAACCTCTTTGAACAGGGCGAAGGCGTTATTGTTGGTTCCCGCCTTGCGTCCAAACTCGGGCTTTGGGTTGGTGATAAAATCACGCTGATTTCGCCTAAGGGCAATGTCACCGCCTTTGGCACCGTGCCACGCATGCGCGCATATACCATTGCGGCAACATTTGATATCGGCATGTATGAGTATGATTCATCCTTTGTTTTCATGCCGTTAAAATCTGCGCAGAATTATTTCCGCGTCAATGGTGTAAACTATCTCGAAGTCATGACACCTTCTGCAACAAGCGCTGATGACGTCACTTATGATATCCGTCGTGAAATGGGTCGCTTTGGCATGCGTCCTGTGGATTGGAAACGCACAAACGCCAGCTTCTTTAACGCACTTCAGGTGGAACGCAATGTGATGTTCATGATCCTGACGTTGATAATCATTGTAGCGGCCTTTAACATCATTTCCGGCCTGATCATGCTGGTTAAAGACAAAGGCAAAGACATCGCCATCCTGCGTACCATGGGCGCAAGCAGGGGCAGTATCATGCGGATATTCTTTATTTCCGGGGCCAGTGTCGGCGTTTTCGGAACCTTTGGCGGCTTTATCCTGGGCTTGGCATTTTCTGAAAATATCGAAACCATCCGCCGCTGGATTGAATCTTTAAGCGGAACGGAGCTGTTTGCGGCAGAAATTTACTTCCTGTCCCAACTTCCGGCAATCGTGGATTATCGCGAAGTCGGTCTGGTGGTTGCCATGGGCTTGGGCTTGTCATTCCTGGCAACCCTTTATCCGTCCTGGCGGGCCGCCCGTCTAGATCCGGTGGAGGCACTCCGCTATGAGTAATCCTGTTCTTAAACTGGAAAACCTGACCCGCAGCTTCAAGCAGGGCGCAGAAGAACTCCATATCCTGAAAGCTGCCAATCTGACCATCAATCCGGGAGAGATTGTCGCCCTTGTTGGCCCCAGCGGGGCAGGGAAATCTACCCTGCTGCAAACCGCAGGATTGCTGGAAAAACCTGATAGCGGCCAGATTTATCTGGATGGCAATGAAGCCAGTGCCTTAAAAGATGATGCCAAAACAAAATTGCGCCGCCATCATCTGGGCTTTGTTTATCAATATCACCATCTGCTACCGGAATTTTCAGCCGTTGAAAATATCGTCATCCCGCAGATGATTACGGGTAAATCCAGGTCCGATGCCCGCATGCGCGCCAATGAACTTCTGGATGCTGTCTCCCTATCCAAACGCGGCGAACACCGCCCGGCTGAACTTTCAGGTGGAGAACAGCAACGCGTTGCAATTGCCCGCGCGCTTGCCAATAAACCAAAGCTATTGCTGGCGGACGAGCCCACGGGAAACCTGGACCCTGCCACATCTGACCATGTTTTCGGCCTGCTACTGAATGAGGTCAGGAAAGAGGGGCTGGCCGCACTCATCGCAACCCACAACCCGACACTGGCTTCCAAGATGGATCGCATCATCAAACTGGAAGACGGTCATCTGATCGAACAATAAAAAACAGCCCCTGCATCAGGATAGGGGCTGTTTTCTTCTGATCAGCATTTTTAAACGGTCTTAGCTTTCCTCGTACCCAAGAACCATGTCGCGCAGCGTCACGATCCCGACCGGGTTGCGATCATGGTCAATAACGACGGCGCGTGACACACTGTAACGTACCAGAAGACGAACAGCATATTTGATGTTCATTTCCGCAGGCACGGTCAGAACAGGCTTTGTCATAATTTCATAAACGCCTGTGCGTTCTGCAGACTTATCCGTTGCCACAACTTCGCGGGCAATATCGCGGATGGTCAGCATGCCAAATTCGTCGCTTTCATCTTTTCTTTCCACAACGAGAGAGGCAACCTTCGCGGTTTTAATCATCTCAATCGCTTCTGCGACTGTGGCAATCCGCCCGATTGTCTTTACATCCGGCGTCATTACGTCGCTTACGCGCACAAAAGATTTCTCAGTCATACATCACCTGCTATTTCTTCCATAATTTTTGGCAATTGGGTTTTAAGCCCGACGGCGTCTTCAATGTCTATTTGAAAGGCAAGACCTGCGCCTTGCTCTTCGTCAAAATTTCCGGCCTTGCAAATGGTTTCCAGAATTTTACGCCCATATGTACCTGCGACCAAAAACAGGATCACATCACGGTTAGAGCTCAATTCCAGGCCCATAAAGCCTTTTTCTGGCGTCATACCCTCACCACGGACCGAACTGATGGTCGTGGCCCCTGTAGCACCTGCTTCACGCGCGGCTTCGATCACCTCGTCCGTTTTGCTGGTATCCACCATTGCGACGATTAATTTTAAGTTCATGCTTCACTCCCTGATGACGAAGCGTCTGCTTTTACTTTGGCACGTTTTGCCCGCCATTCGGCCAGCAACGCATATGCCAGTACAGACATAATTGGAAAGACACTTGCAAAGGCAATCAGCCCGAAACCGTCCAGCAAAGGACTGCGCCCCGGTACTGTTGATGCCAAGCCAAGACCAAGGGCGGCCACAACCGGAACAGTCACGGTTGATGTCGTCACCCCGCCACTGTCATAGGCCAGCGGAATAATGGTCTTTGCTGCAAAGAATGTTTGAACAATAACGACGACATAGCCAACCATAATATAGATCGGCAGCGGCGTCCCTGTAACGATACGAAAGGCCCCGAGCGATACGCCAATGGCAACCCCGATGGCAACAGCTGCACGCAAGCCCCAGGCGCTGATATTTCCGCCTGAAATTTCTTCTGCTTTAATTGCAACGGCAATAAGCGAGGGTTCTGCCACCGTTGTTGAAAACCCGATGGCAGCTGCGAAAATATAGACCCAGTAATAATCTGTCCAGGTCAGCGTGGTCGCATCACCACCTGCACCAAGAAATTTCGGGTCAGACAACTGGGTTGCCATGGTTTCACCCAGCGGGAACAAGGCCTGTTCCAGCCCTACAAGAAACAGCGTCAGGCCCAAAAGCACATAGACAAACCCGATGATGATCTTTTTGAAGTTCGGGATTTTCTTTCGAATGACAATAAACTGAAACCCCAACAGGATCGCGATGATCGGTAAAACATCACGGCCCGTTGAAACGGCAGCATTAAAGATATCTACAATCCAGTTCATTTCATCACCATCCCAAACAACAGGACAAAGATCATCGGCGTCAAACTGGCAAAGGCGATCAAACCGAAACCATCAATCATGGGGTTACGCCCCCGAATGGTATGGGCCAGTCCCACCCCCAGTGCGGTCACCAGTGGTACGGTCACTGTCGATGTGGTTACGCCCCCACTATCATACGCGATTCCAACGATTTCGGCTGGTGCAAAATTTGTAATAATGATCACAAGTATGTAACCGCCAATGATAAAATACTGGATCGGCCAGCCTTTAAGAATACGGAACACGCCAAGGACAATGGCAAAACCGACCGAAAGCGCCACAACCATACGCAATTCCAAGGCATATTTGGCCTGCGCAGCCTCGGTTAAGGCAATATGTCCACCCTTAGCAGCAATCTCTGCAGCCTCAGCCGCCACCGCGATCAGGGCAGGTTCTGCAACCGTTGTCCCGAACCCGAGACAGAAAGCGAAAGAGAGTAGGGCGACAAGGCTGCCTTTTCTGGCAAAAGCATTCGCCATACTTTCCCCAAGCGGAAAAAGACCCATCTCAAGCCCTTGAATAAACAGAGTCAGCCCTAAAACCACCAGAAACAGGCCGGGAATCACGCGATCAAGATTGGGGAATGGTTGTTGCAAGACAACGATCTGGAAGAAGGCGATCACAAGTATGATCGGCGCCAAATCCCGCAATGCCCCTAAAAAAAGGGTAAGGAATTGCTTAATGCCTGCATTCATACTCATCTATCAACCATGCCTTTAGTATTCTTAATTACACAGTGTCATACTGTATGTTAGCACTTAGCACAATTACTCATTTATTACAAATAGATGTACATGTGCGCTGCGACCACGGACTTCGGTTGATCCAATACTCTTCAACTCCACATGTTTAATTAGTTTTGCCGTATCTTCGGAGATCAAAATACAGGTACCAAACTTCTTATTCAGACTTTCAATGCGTGCAGCCAAATTCACCGCATCGCCATGAACCGTGTAGTTCAAACGACCCTTGGCCCCGACAGCCCCGGCAACCACGGTACCAGTATTCAAACCAATCCGGCTTTTAAGCGACACCCCATCAAATTCCTGATGACAGAGCAGTTCTTTAATCTCCATCGCCGCGTTCAGGGCGTTCTGGGCGTGGTTTTCATCCTCAATCGGCACATTGAAAGTCGCCAGCACCGCATCGCCCTGAAACTGCGTGACAACCCCGCCATGACGTTCCAGAACGTCCACAACAGTACTGAAATAGGAATTCAGGATACCGACAATCCGTTCCGGCCCGACTTTTTCCGTCAGCTGGGTAAAACCTTCGATATCAGAAAACAGAATGGTGGCCTCGGTCTGAATCGGTTTCAGTTCACCATTTTCATGCATCAGGGACGCCGCGATAGATTCCGGGACATAACGACCAAAGACTTCGCGGATCAAATCACGTTCGCGCAAGCCCTCGATCATATCATTAAAGGCAAGGGCTGCCTGATCCAGTTCTTTCAGACGGCTGCGTGGCAATTGCTGGATTGGGTTGGTGACACCTTTACGGATCATACGTGCCGTATCGGCCAGACGCACTATGGGTCGCGCGATCTTTCTGCCGACCTTGATGGATAGAACCACCGAAATAAACAGCACCACAATCCCGGCACCTGCCATTTCAAACAGCTGCATGACCACCGTGCGGTCAGATTTTTCTGCATTAATGTAAACGCCCGTAATCCAAGGCTTTTTACCAAAGCGCAAAAGATCACGGGTTGCCACAATATGCATATCGTCATCAATACGTGCACCTTTTACGACCACATCATTGATGGGCGTAATCAAGCGGGCAGGGGCCACATCTGAACTACGCAGTCGGATCAGCTTGGGGTCATGGAACTCCTTTAGTTTCGGCAGCGGAACTTCCCCTTTACCTTCTACCCAATCTGTTTTATCGCTTTGTTCCGGCGTAATCGTACTGCCAGTCGTCAACAATGGGTGGGCAAGAATATGATCTTCACCATAAAGGATAAAAGGGGTGAGGAACTGATCTGTCGATGCCGCCAAAATGGTCTTGGACAGTTCTGCAACAGTCACCGCGATAAACAGGACACCTTTTAATTCCCCATCCTGATAAAGCGGCGTGCGAATATCCACCAGGGTCTGCCCCAGATCATCAAAGAAAAATAATTCCCCCCAATGGCTGGTGGTATGTTGTGCCATAACTTTGAAAAGACGGGCGTTATCTTCTGCTGTTGTTGTTTCCTGATCTACAACCCATCTGTTCTCAGATCGCAGAACATAGCGCGTAATACCGTCTGGGTACTGGATGCCTGCGCCGGTCACATTCGGTGTCGCGCCCAAAATACCACGCAGGAAAGTCTCCACTTTGCCAAAATCATCGACCCGCAGATCATTTGATTTGACCTGATCGCTAATCCAGAGGGCCTGATTCTCGACAGGAAGAAGCAGATTTTCCACTTCCTTCTGCATTTTATCCAAAGCCGTTTCAATCAGCATATGATGGTAGTCTTTTGTCAGCTTAGTGGTTGCGTTCAATCCGAGATACAAAACCACCGCGACAGCCAGGAGAATCAGCCCGCCAAATCCAACAAATAAAACATTTTGGATCGGCTGACGGGTAAAAGTTATTTTTCTCCATAAATTCATAGAGTTAGGCTAACACATACAGAAAAGATCGTTAAAACAAACTGCTTCCAAGAAACTGAAAACACGATTAGGATGAGAGTCTGCACATAAAGTTCGCCTCTTAACAAGAAAATCTGAAATGTCTCACGCTGATTTCGTTCATCTTCGTCTTCATACTGCCTATTCCCTGTCCGAAGGCGCTATCCGTATCAAGGAACTACCCAAATGGGTAAGTTCGGAACGTATGCCAGCCATCGCCATGACCGATACCAACAATATGTTTGGCGGTCTGGAATTTTCACAAACCATGTCGAAAGAGGGCATCCAGCCCATCATCGGCTGTCAGATTTCGATCAAGGCACAAGAAAGCGGCGATGCGAACAAGGGGATGAAAAGCAAACAGGTTGGCCTGCCGGAACCGGATCAGATCGTCCTACTTGCCCAAAATGATACGGGCTATCGCAACCTGATGAAACTGGTCAGCCGTGCTTTTCTGAATTCCGAAGAAGGGGCTGATCCCCAAATCCCGCTAGATGATGTGCTGGATTATAACGAAGGTTTGATCCTGCTGACAGGCGGTCACAAGGGTCCCATCGGTCATTTACTTCTGGATGGCGAAAAAGAAAAGGCTGAATCACTTTTATCTCGTATTAACAGCGCATTAAAAGGCAGAGTGTATGTTGAACTTCAACGCCACAACATGCCAGAGCAGGATCAAATCGAAGGTGATTTCATTGATCTCGCCTATAAACTGGACATTCCGCTGGTGGCCACAAACGAAGCCTTCTTCCCGACCAAGGATATGTATCAGGCGCACGACGCCCTGATCTGTATTGCCGCTGGATCTTACGTCGATCAAACGGATCGGCGCAAGCTGACAGACGAACATTATCTGAAATCTGCAGAAGAAATGCGCGAACTGTTTAAGGATATCCCTGAAGCCTGTGACAACACACTGGTCATCGCCAAACGCTGCGCCATCAAGGTCGAAAATATTGATCCCATTCTGCCCCCCTTTGACTGCGGGGAAGGACGAAATGAGGAAGACGAACTTCGCAAAATGTCGGAAGACGGCCTCAAACGGCGCCTTGAAACCGATGAATTTAAAGAGGGTATGACCGCAGAAGAACGTGATGCCATCGCAAAACCTTACTGGGAACGTCTGGATTACGAACTGGGCATCATCAATCAGATGGGGTTCCCCGGTTACTTCCTGATCGTTGCGGACTTTATCCAGTGGGGCAAGGAACATGATATCCCGGTTGGCCCGGGTCGTGGTTCCGGTGCGGGCTCCCTTGTCGCTTATGCCCTGACCATTACCGACCTTGATCCACTGAAATACGCGCTGCTGTTCGAACGTTTCTTGAACCCGGAACGTGTATCCATGCCTGACTTCGATATTGATTTCTGTCAGGACCGCCGCGAAGAGGTAATCAAATACGTGCAGGATAAATACGGTTACGATCACGTGGCCCAAATCATTACGTTTGGTAAGCTGCAGGCCCGTGCGGTTCTGCGCGACACAGGCCGAGTTCTGCAGATGCCCTTCGGTCAGGTGGATCGGATTTGTAAATACGTTCCAAACGATCCGGGCAAGGCCATGACAGTTTCTGAAGCTCTGGAAGCTATCCCGGAATTCAAGCGTGAAGTTGAAGATGACGAAACCGTCAAGCGCATGGTGGGCATCGCAAAACAGCTGGAAGGTCTGTTTCGTCACGCCTCCACACACGCGGCAGGTGTTGTGATTGGCGACAGACCGTTGGATAAGCTGGTCCCACTGTACCGAGACCCGAAATCCGACATGCCTGTGACCCAGTTCAACATGAAATTCGTTGAACAGGCTGGCCTTGTTAAGTTCGACTTTTTGGGCCTTAAGACGCTTACGGTAATTTCAACAGCGCTTAAATTCATCAATGCGAACCGAGAGACACCGCTGGATATCTCTCAAATCCCGCTGGATGACAAACCCACATACGAAATGCTGGGCCGTGGCGAAGGGGGCGGGGTCTTCCAGCTGGAATCCGAGGGGATGCGTGGTGTTCTGCGCTCCATGAAACCAAACAGACTTGAAGACTTGATCGCGGTTGTGGCCCTTTATCGTCCGGGCCCAATGGATAACATTCCCAGCTACATTAAGCGGAAACACGGTCAGGAAGAACCGGATTACTTGTACCCAACGATTGAGCCCATCCTGAAAGAAACCTACGGGATTATGATCTATCAGGAACAGGTTATGCAGATCGCGCAGGTCATGGCGGGCTATAGCCTGGGTGGTGCGGATTTGCTGCGTCGTGCGATGGGTAAAAAAATCGCTGAGGAGATGGAAAAGCAACGAAAAATGTTCGTTGAAGGATCCGTTGAGCGCGGTGTTCCGGAAAAGAAAGCCGACGAAATTTTCGACATCATGGCGAAGTTTGCCTCATACGGTTTCAACAAATCCCACGCGGCTGCCTATGCTTACGTTGCTTATCAAACAGCTTATCTAAAAGCCAACTATCCTGCCGAATTTATGGCAGGCATCATGTCGCTTGATTTGAACAACACGGATAAGCTCAACATGTTCAGGCAGGAACTGGACAAGATGAAAATCCCGTTGCTGCAACCGGACATCAACAAATCCAACGTTATTTTCAGCGTTGAAGAAATCCCACACCCGAACGAGGAAGTTGGCGGCACCATCAAGGCTGTGCGCTATGCTCTATCCGCAGTCAGAAACGTAGGCGATGCAGCCATGGCATCTTTGGTCGCTGAACGTGAAGCAAACGGTCCCTTTAAAGACCCGTTTGAATTTGCCAACCGGGTTGACAGCAAAAGCGTCAACAAGCGTATTTTGGAAAACCTGGTGCGTGGTGGTGCCTTTGACAGCATCAATTCCAACCGTCGCCAGGTCTTCGATGGCATTGAAACCCTGATCAAACATTCCAACCTGGCCGCAGAAGAAAGAAATTCCGATCAGATGGGCATGTTTGGCTCTGATGACACAGCCGTTAAAAAAGCCGCACAACTGCCCAACGTGCCCGATTGGCCGCTGATGGATCGCCTGCGCGAAGAGGCTTCTGCCATTGGTTTTTACCTGTCTGCGCACCCCTTGGATGCTTATAAAACCACGCTTAAACGCCTGAAAGTCAAATCCCATAACGAGATTTTGCACGCAGGCATGTCCGGACCGGTCAATCTGGCTGGGACCGTGATCAGTAAGCGGGAAATGATTTCCAAAAAGAACAACAACCGCTTTGCCTTTATTCAGCTTTCAGATGCCTCCGCCGCCTTTGAAGTCGCAGTCTGGGCGGAAGCCTATTCCGTTTCGCGCGATATGTGGGAAGTGGGAACATCTGTCTTTATCAAAGCCTCTGCACAGTTTGAAGAAGATAACGTCAGATATGCGGCCAGCCACGTTGACTTGCTTGATGTCAAGGCAGCACGTGCAACAGCCGGTTTAAAAATATATATTGAAGATCAAAGCGCCGTGTCTCTCATGAAAGAGTTGCTCGAACGAGAAGGCAAAGGAAGAGGCAGCGTAATGATCATGGCCCGAGTAGATGCGACAACGGAAGCCGAAGTCCACCTTGATGGTGGCTATCGTATCACGCCCGGGCTTTTACAAGCGGTGAAAGCCGTCCCGGGAATAGCTGACGTACAAGAAATTTAACATGACCCATTTTACATATCCGCGCTTCATTGATTTTGAAGCCAGTGGCCTGAGCGAAGACTCCTATCCCATCGAAGTTGCCTGGAATGGGGAAGGGGGATCAGTTGAATCCTATCTGATCAAGGTACAGGATATCGAAGAATGGACCCATTGGGACCCCCATGCTGAAACCGATGCGCACCAGATTTCACTGGAAAGCCTTGATGCCCTTGGCGATCCGCCCGCCGTCGTCGCAAAACGCATGAACGAGGCCTTGAAAGGCGAAACCCTCTATTCAGATGCCATCCAGTTTGATCAGTTCTGGCTGAACCGCCTGTTTGAGGCTGTGAATATGGAACCAACGTTCACATTGGCCTCAGCCATTGAAGTCTTTGATCAAATTATTGCAAACGAACATAAAACCAACGGCACGTCCGAATTCGTTCAGCTCGAACGATTTGACATTGTCGTTGATACCTATGGCCTGCAAGCCTGGAAGAACATTGAATTACGGCCACATAGATCGAATCATGATGTGCTTCATCTCATGGAAACGTATCGGTTATTAAAAGAAGCGGGCGGTAAATTACAGAATGGTTGATTTAACCCTTGCATTTCAGCCCAAAAAGGCATATTAAGCGCGCCTTAACTTCACACGTAGGGATTTACGGGTGTATGGGGAGACATCCCATAAACTCGATCCGGTGTTCTTAAATGAACTCACACACCCTGCGGAGGATCAACCGGAAAAGGATTTATGAAATGGCACTGCCAACCTTTACTATGCGCCAGCTCCTGGAAGCTGGTGTCCACTTCGGACACAACACTCGTCGCTGGAACCCAAAAATGGATCAATTCCTCTTTGGTGTTCGCAATGGCATTCACATCATCGACCTGCAACAAACTGTTCCACTGCTGCACCAGGCAATGGTTCAAATCCGTGACAAAGTTGCTGGCGGCGGTCGTGTACTGTTCGTTGGTACAAAGCGTCAGGCTTCTGAAGTTGTAGCTGAAGCTGCTGGCAAATGTGGCCAGTACTACGTGAACCACCGTTGGCTCGGCGGCATGCTGACAAACTGGAAAACTGTTTCCGGTTCTATCAAGCGCCTAAAAACTCTCGAAGCGCAACTGGCTGGCGACATGGCTGGTCTGACGAAGAAAGAACAACTGAACCTGACACGTGAGTGCGAAAAACTTGAGCGCACACTCGGCGGGATCAAAGAAATGGGCGGCCTACCTGACGTCATGGTCGTTTTCGATACACAGAAAGAAGCTATCGCAATCAACGAAGCGAAAAACCTGGGCATTCCAGTCATCGCTATTCTCGATTCCAACAGCAGCCCACTGAACATTACACACCCAGTACCAGGCAACGATGACTCCATCCGCGCACTGAAACTGTACTGTGACCTGTTTGCTGGTTCCGTTCTTGACGGCATCCAAAGCCAGATGTCTGCAGCTGGTATCGATGTTGGTGCACAAGAAGAAGCACCTGCTGAAAACCTGCCAGAAGCTGAAGCTGCTGCTCCAGCGGCTGAAGAAGCACCGGCAGCTGCTGCCGAAGCTTAAGTATTTAGCGACAGTGGAGAATTGATTTCTCCACTGTCATTGCTTTGACATAAAAAACATGTAAAAGCGTTTAGGTTTATTTTCTAGAGAATATGAGGATCCTATGGCCCAGATTACTGCTGCGCTCGTAAAGGAACTGCGCGACACATCCGGCGCAGGCATGATGGACTGCAAAAAAGCATTGAGCGAAACTGATGGCGACATCCAAGCTGCACAAGACTGGCTGCGTCAAAAAGGTTTGGCAAAAGCTGCTAAGAAATCAGACCGTATTGCTGCTGAAGGTCTTGTAGCAGTTGCTTCAAACGGCACAACTGCTGCTGTCATCGAAGTTAACTCTGAAACTGACTTCGTTGCGAAAAACGACCAGTTCCAGGCTTTCGTTAAAAACGCTGCTTCTGTTGCCCTTGAAGTTGCTGACTTCGACGCCCTGAAAGCCGCTACTTACCCAGGTGGTGAAAAGTCTTGCGAAGACACACTGACAGAGCTGGTTGGCACAATCGGTGAGAACATGAACCTGCGTCGTATGGACAAACTGTCCGTATCCAATGGTGTTGTTGCTTCTTACATCCACAACGCTGCGGGTGAAGGCCTTGGTAAAATCGGTGTTCTGGTTGCTATGGAATCAGAAGGCGATGCAGACCAGCTGAACGCACTTGGCAAACAGATCGCTATGCACGTTGCTGCGACTAACCCACTGTCTCTGGACCGTGACTCTGTAAACCCAGAAGACGTTGAGCGTGAGCGCACTGTTCTGATCGAACAAGCTAAAGAAGCTGGCAAGCCTGAAGAAATCGCCATCAAGATGGTTGAAGGCCGTATGCGCAAGTTCTACGAAGAGAACTGCCTGCTGGAGCAAGCTTTCGTTATTGATCCTGACAACTCTGTTACTAAAGCCGTTGAAAATCTGGCTAAAGAACTGGGTTCTGACATCAAGGTTACTGGCTACGTTCGCGTTGAACTGGGTGCTGGTATCGAGAAAAAAGAAGAAGATTTTGCTGCAGAAGTTGCAGCAGCTGCAGGCGCATAAGCCACAGTCTGATCTTACTTTTTTGTAAAAATGAACGGCGATGTCGGTTAAATCCGCATCGCCGTTTGTTTTTTTGGCATTCCGGGTGAAACAGCCGTTGATTAATCCAAGCGGGCAGGGTATTTCTAGCACTCCATAAAAACATGGTGAGAGCGGCCCATACTCATGTCAGATACCCCTGTCTATAAGCGCGTCCTGTTGAAGCTTTCCGGTGAAGGCCTCATGGGGAAAAAGCAATTCGGTCTGGATACAGAATATGTCGACCAAATCGCAAGCGAAGTTAAAAAAGTCCACGATCTTGGCGGACAAGTTTGCCTGGTGATTGGTGGCGGTAATATTTTCCGTGGTATCTCAGATGCAGCAGCCGGAATTGATCGCACAAGTGCCGATCACATGGGCATGCTGGCAACAGTCATGAACGCACTTGCCATGCAAAGTGCACTGGAACGTCAAGGCGTTCAAACCCGCGTTCAATCTGCAATCCCGATGCAAAGCGTATGCGAACCATACATTCGCCGCCGTGCCATCCGTCATATGGAAAAAGGTCGCATCGTGATCTTTGCTGCTGGTACAGGTAACCCATTCTTCACAACCGACACAGCCGCCGCCCTGCGCGCGGTTGAAATGAGCTGTGATGCCATCCTGAAAGGGACACAGGTTGACGGCGTTTATTCCGCTGATCCGAAGAAAGATCCGGATGCAAAACGTTATGATACGCTGACCTATAAAGAAGTTCTCACCAACGATTTGAAAGTCATGGACGCCGCAGCCATTACACTGGCGCGCGAAAATGATCTGCCGATCGTTGTATTTTCCATGCATAAACCCGATTCATTTGCCAATGTCATTTCAGGGCAGGGGCTTTATACGGTAATTAAAGATTAATAGAGGGGAAGACACGTGTCTGACGTTAATTTCAATGCCATTAAAAAAGACCTCCACAGCAAAATGGATAAAGCTGTAGACGTTCTTCACAACGACTTCGCTGGCCTGCGTACAGGTCGTGCATCCACAAGCCTGCTCGACCCGGTTATGGTTGACGTCTACGGTGCAAAAATGCCGATTAACCAGGTTGGTACCGTTGGTGTGCCTGAACCCCGTATGCTGTCTGTTCAGGTTTGGGACAAAAGCAACGTCAAAATGGTTGAAAAAGCCATTCGCGACTCTGGTCTGGGGCTGAACCCGCAGGCTGACGGCACCTTGGTTCGTATTCCAATTCCACCACTGAACGAAGAACGTCGTAAAGAGCTGGTAAAAATCGCCAGCAAATATGCCGAAGACACACGTATTGCCATCCGCAACGTTCGTCGTCACGGCAATGACGAGTTGAAAAAACTGGAAAAAGACGGTTCTATCACTGAAGATCAGCACCGTGATTACGCCAAAGAGATTCAGGACGAAACCGATGCGGCCATCAAAAAAGTTGATGAGACTTTGGCCCATAAAGAAGAAGAAATTATGCAAGTCTAACTCGCATGAACCAGGTTTCAACAAACGATCAATCCCCGATATCGCCGCTGCATGTTGCCATCATTATGGATGGCAACGGCCGCTGGGCGAAAAAACGCTTTTTACCGCGCACAGCTGGTCATAAAAAAGGCGCTGATGCCGTGCGCCGTACGATTGAAGCGGCGGTGGAGCTTGGCGTTACACATTTGACTCTCTTCGGATTTTCCTCTGAAAACTGGAAACGCCCGCAAGCAGAAGTCAATGACTTGATGGGATTGCTTCGCTTTTATCTGAAAAATGAAGTCAAACGTCTTCATCAGGAAAGTGTCCGCATTCGCTTTATCGGTGATCGTGACAAATTATCCGACGACATCGTTGCGGATATCATTGCCTGTGAAAAGCTGACAGCTGACAACACCAAACTTCACCTGACCATTGCGCTGAGCTACGGTGGCCGCGCAGAGATCGTTGAAGCAACGCGAAAAATTGCCAAGAAAATCAAAGAAGGCTCTATCGATCCGGCTGAAATCAATGAAGATTTGATGACCAAATCGCTCTTCACCGATGGTTTGCCTGATCCAGATCTTTTGATCCGTACCAGTGGCGAACAACGCGTCAGTAATTTCCTTCTGTGGCAATTGGCTTATACAGAATTCGTCTTCATGGATGTCCTGTGGCCGGATTTCGGCAAAGAACATCTGACACAAGCCCTGCAGGAACTTTCCAACCGCGACAGAAGATATGGAATGATCAGTGTCTAGTTCAAAAACTAACGGGCTGGTGCTCCGTTTCATTTCAGCGCTTATTATCGCAGGTCCGGCAATTGCCGCCATCTACTATGGCGCGCCTTATTACAACATCATGATCTCTTTACTGGGTGTTTTGATGGCTTGGGAATGGTCAAAGCTCTGCCTTGGCGACTTCAAGTTACCCGGCATTCTTTTGGCTGCCTTTGCAGGTTTTATTCCCGCACTACAATTCTTTGATCTCGCCCTGCTTGAAGCCTTACTGATTGCACCTGTTATTTTCGCTCTACTTTTTGCTCTTTCCCTTAGTTCAAAAGGAAGACTCTGGTTTGCAATCGGTGCCATTTACCTGGCCATCCCGATCTGTGCCTTTATTTTCCTTCGATCTGCCGAAGAGATCGGCGTCGGTGTTGTCTTCTGGATCGCCTTTATGGTGGCAGCCACAGACACAGGCGGATATGCCTTTGGCCTGACAATTGGTGGCCCAAAGCTCGCCCCGCGTATCAGCCCCAAGAAAACATGGGCCGGATTGCTTGGCGGGATGCTTGGCGCGTTTGTTACAGGGTTTATTTTTTCGCAGATTTTCGACTGGTCAAGCCCCTGGGCGGTTTCGATCCTCAGCGCTGGGTTGGCTGTGATCGCACAGATGGGTGATCTCTTTGAATCTCACGTCAAACGCCGCTTTGATGTAAAAGATTCCAGCCAGATTATCCCTGGTCACGGTGGCGTTCTTGACCGTTTAGATGGTATGCTGGCCGCAGCCGCTGCGATGGCAGGGCTAATTCTGGTGACAGATGGACAAATCCTGACATGGTTCTAAGTGCGCAGCCCATAACTGAGACACAACCAAAATCTATTAGTATTCTGGGCTCCACAGGGTCTATCGGTACCAGTACAGTTGACCTGCTGCTGAGAGAACCCGAAAAGTTCAATGTCACCGCCTTAAGTGGCAATTCCAATGTCGAATTGCTAGCTGAACAAGCCAAGAAACTTAACGCGCAATTTGCCTGTGTCGCAAATCCAGACAATTATGCTGCCTTGAAAGAGGCGCTCGCGGGAACAAACATTGAGGTCGGGGCAGGGGAACAGGCTGTCCTTCAGGCTGCGCAAATGGATGCAGACTGGGTCATGGCATCTATCGTCGGATCTGCAGGCCTTGCCCCCACACTGGAAGCCGTTAAACGCGGTGCGACCGTTGGGTTGGCCAACAAAGAAAGCCTGGTTTGCGCTGGCGAATTGATGATGGACTATGTCAGTCATCATGGCGCAACACTATTGCCCGTAGATTCAGAACATAACGCCATTTTTCAGGTTCTGGATTTTGATCGCCCCGAAGGCATCGACAAAATCACCCTGACTGCTTCCGGCGGTCCGTTTCGGACCTTTTCTCTGGATGAGATGCAGAATGTAACGCCGAAACAGGCCGTTGCTCATCCGAACTGGAGCATGGGGGCGAAAATCTCCATCGATTCAGCCAGTATGATGAATAAGGGCTTGGAACTGATTGAGGCCTATCACCTCTTTCCCGTAGGCGAAGATCAAATCGACGTTTTGGTGCATCCGCAATCGGTCATTCATTCCATGGTTTCTTATATTGACGGATCTGTTCTTGCGCAACTGGGGTCTCCTGATATGCGCACACCGATCGCCTATGCACTGGCCTGGCCGGAACGTATGGCCGCACCGTCTCCAAAACTTGATTTAGCAAAAATTGCACAGCTGAACTTTGAAGCACCAGACCTTCAGCGTTTCCCGGCCCTGCGACTGGCACGTGAAGCCCTGCAACTTGGGAAATCAGCGCCGTGTGTTCTGAATGCTGCAAACGAAATCGCGGTAAGCGCTTTTCTGAATGAACGAATTGGTTTCCTTCATATCCCGGCAATTGTTGAAGAGGTTCTGTCGCTTTACCAGCATGAAAATATGAATTCGATTGATGACGTCATCGAAACAGACAAAAAAGCGCGTCAATTGACACTTCAATCCATTGAAAAAAAATTCCAATAGCCTTACCTTACGCACACCTCAAACTCTATCGGTTTTAATTTATGTACGATCTGCTTTTCGCAAACCCTATTGTTGCTTTTATCTTTGCACTTAGTGTTTTGGTTTTCTTCCACGAACTTGGCCATTATTGGGTGGCCCGTCGCAATGGCGTAAAAGTAGAAGTTTTCTCCATCGGCTTTGGCCCGGAACTGTTCGGCTGGAACGACAAGGCTGAAACGCGCTGGAAAGTGTGCCTAATGCCATTTGGTGGCTATGTTAAAATGTTTGGGGATGCGGATGCTGCAAGCGCTGGTGTAGACGAAGGCGAACGCCCGTTTACCGAAGGAGAAAAAGCTGTTTCTTTCTATTATAAATCCTTGCCTGCACGCGCAGCCATCGTGGCAGCCGGCCCAGTTGCAAACTTCATTCTGGCAGCCGTCTTGTTCGCCATCCTCTATATGGCGGTCGGCGTCCCTGAAAAATTCCATGCAGGTATCGGCGAAGTGGTTGCCGAAAGTGCCGCTGACCAAGCAGGCCTCATCAAAGGAGACCGCGTTTTAAGTCTGAACGGCCAGACAACCGATACGTTTGACGACCTGCGCACCATTGTTATGGCAAGCCCGGATAAAGAACTGGCAGCTATTGTTTTGCGTGAAGGTTCTGAAATAGCTCTGACGATTACGCCAAAAGCCAAGGTAGATGGTGATAAAACCATCGGCTTACTTGGTGTACGCCCTGACCCTGATCAGGCAGAATACAAAAAATACAATCCAGCTGTCGCCATGTGGAAAGGGGTCGAGAGAACCTATGACCTTTCCGCACAAATCCTTTCCCACTTAGGTAAGTTGATTACAGGCAACGGCAGTGTTCAGGACCTTGGGGGCCCTCTTCGTATCGCACAGGTATCAGGGGATGCAGCGAAATCAGGCTTTGATACGCTTATTTCTTTGATGGCGGTACTTTCTGTTAACCTTGGTCTGATAAACTTGTTTCCAATTCCGATGCTGGATGGTGGACATCTGGTATTCTATGCGGCAGAAGCCATTCGCGGTAAGCCTTTAAGTGAAAAGGTGCAAGAATATGGTTTCCGAGTTGGCCTAACTCTGGTATTGGGTTTAATGGTCTTTGCAACATGGAATGACCTTGTCCAGTTGAAGGTATTCGATTTTGTTATTCAGCTCTTCACCTGAGCATAAAACCAATTACGGGGGACTAGGGTGAAACATCGTCAGCGCATAGCATCATTTGGGGCAGCCATTGCTCTTGGTGTCGCAACAACAATGACAAGCACAGCTGCTTTAAGCGCCGGGCTTATTGAACAAATCACCATTGTCGGTTCACAACGTGTTGAACCGGACACCATCCGCACCTACCTGACAGTGCAGGAAGGCGATGAATTTAGTTCCCGCCAGATAAACCGTTCCCTGAAAAAACTGTTTGCCACGGGCTTGTTCGCTGATGTGACCTTCAAACAGGAAGGCAGCAATCTTGTTCTCAACGTCGTTGAAAACCCAGTTATCAACCGTATCGCTTTTGAAGGTAACAGAAAACTTGATGACGAAACGCTTGAATCAGAAGTAACGCTGCGTCCCCGTGTTATTTATACACGGACCCGTGTTCAGCAGGATGTGGAACGTCTGTTAACGCTGTATCGCAGAAGTGGCCGTTTTGCAGCAACGATTGAACCTAAAGTTATCCAACTAGACCAAAACCGTGTTGATCTTGCCTTTGAAATTAAAGAGGGCGAGCAAACGGGTGTTGAAAAAATCCGTTTTGTTGGCAACAAAGAATATAGCGACGGAAAATTAAGTGAGGTTGTTAGAACACGCGAAACGCGCTGGTACAATATCTTTACTGCTGATGACAACTATGACCCGGATCGTCTGAATTACGATAAAGAACTTCTGCGTCGTTTCTATCTGGCACGTGGCTATGCAGATTTCAAAGTTACATCTGCAGTCGCTGAATTAAGCCCATCGCGTGAAGAATTCTTCATCACCTATACAATTGATGAAGGCCCACGCTACGAAATTCGCGACATTGTTCTGAATAACTCCCTCAATGGCTTGAACGAAGAAGGGATTAAAGATGTTGTTACCCTTGAACAGGGGGATTGGTATAACGCGGATGAAGTAGACACATCTGTTGAAGATCTGGTCGATACAATCGGTTACCAGGGCTTTCCATTCGTCAAAGTTTCACCTGATGTAGTACGTGATACTGAAGAACTCAAAATTGACCTGACCTTCAATATCGAAGAAGGTCCGCGTGTCTTCGTGGAGCGTATTAACATTCACGGAAACTTCAGAACGTTGGACGAAGTTGTTCGACGTGAATTTCAGCTTGTTGAAGGGGATGCGCTTAACACAGCAAAACTGAAACGCAGCCGTAAACGTATCAATAATCTGAACTTTTTTGAAAAAGTTGATTTCAAGCAGTCCCCTGGCAATGCACCTGACCAGACCGTTATTGACGTCACTGTGGAAGAAAAATCGACAGGTTCACTTTCTGTCGGTGCTGGTTACTCCACCAACTCTGGTGCAATTGGTGAATTCAGCATTTCTGAAGCAAACCTTTTAGGTAAAGGACAAAACCTGGGCTTCAAAGCAAGTGTTGCATCTGAAAAAACCAAATTTGATATCAGTTTCACAGAGCCTTACTTCCTGGATCGGGAATTGGCTGCAGGTTTCGACTTGTACAAAATCACAGAAGACCTTCAAGACACAAGTTCTTACGATATTGATCGCTTAGGCCTTGTGCTTCGAGCAAGTTATCCTTTCTCTGATTATATGACACAGTCCTGGAGCTACAGACTGGACCAGACGGACATTCAAAATGTGCAGTCCGATGCCTCAAACTTGATTAAAGCCCAAGAAGGTGAAGAAATCACATCTGCGATCACTCATGGCCTGACTTATGACAAACGTGACAGCCGCATCTTCCCAACCGAAGGATATAAACTGGGTGTCTCTAATACGGTTGCGGGTCTTGCTGGGACCGTTGCCTACCTGCAAAACCAGGTGAACGGTTCCTATTATTATCCACTTGAAGATCAATGGATTTTGAGTGCACGGGGTCGTTTAGGCCATATTGTTGGGCTTGGAGAAGACGTCAAACTTCAAAACCGTTACTTCTTGGGCGGAGACTCATTACGTGGTTTTGAAACAAGTGGTGTAGGACCACGCGACAGTTCCTCATCTGACGCTCTTGGTGGCGAATATGTCATGAATGCCACGTTTGACCTTCGCTTCCCACTTGGGTTACCAAATGAATATCAAATTTCAGGAGTTGTATTCTCTGACGTCGGTACTGTAACCGAAGTAAATCCAAGTGACTCAAACGTGCAGGATGCCAGTTCGATCAGAAGCTCACTCGGATTTGGTATTTCCTGGGTATCCCCAATGGGACCAATTGGTATTGACTGGGCATTCCCGATCACCAAAGAAGATTACGACAAAACCGAATCATTCCGCTTTACTTTAGGTACAAGTTTCTAGGACCCACTATGCGCATATCACGTATTCTGCCCGTTGTTGGCATTGTATTTTCAATTTTCTGCTTCACAACTGGATCAGCTTACTCACAAGACGTTCCTCTTAAAGTGGCGGTTGTGAACTTCCAAAAAGTAATGGCAGTTGCGGCTGCCCCCAAAGGTATCCGTGAGCAAGTAAAAACTATTCGCGACAAATATCGTGAAGAAGTACAAAAAGAAGATGCTGCCCTTCAAACAGCACAACAGGCGCTTGCTCAAAAACAAGCCATCCTGAGCCCAGATGCATTCAAAGAAGAACGTCGCAAATTCGACCAGCAGCTTCGCGATGTACAAAAAAGAGTTCAACAGAAAAAATTGAACCTGCAAAAAGCACAAAATGAAGCACTTGAAAAAGTGAACAGTGCTTTACGTGACGTTATTCTCGCCTATTCAGCCGAGCAGGGCTATACGCTTGTTCTACGTCGCGTGAACACGGTCGTGGTTGCTGACAAATATGACATTTCAGACGCGATTATCAAACGTTTGAATGAAAAAGTCCCAAGTGTAAAAGTATTTAAGTAAGTTAAATGGCTGATACACGTTTCTTTACCTGCAATGGTCCATTTAGCGCAGAAAAGCTGGCTGAAGTCTCACAATCCGAACTGATTGGCGACAAGACAGCCGAATATGCCGACGTGGCCTCGCTCGCTGATGCAACAAAATCGGACGTCTCTTTCCTGGATAACCGAAAGTATTTAAGCGACTTTCTATCCAGTGAAGCAGGTCTTTGCATCGTACATCCAGATTTCGCGGACAAAGCCCCAGAAGGCATGAACCTTTTGCTAACACCGCAGCCCTATATGGCTTATGCAAAGATCGCAAACCTGTTTTATCCTGCTGAAAGTTTTGAAGGGTCAATTTCTGATCAGGCGTCCGTTGACCCCACGGCAAAGCTGGCCGAAGGGGTTTGTGTAGAGGCAGGAGCCTTTATTGGAAAAGACGTTGAAATTGGAAAGAACACCTGGATCAAAGCCAATGCTGTGATCCGTGATCGCGTCACAATTGGTGCCAACTGCGTGATTTCTTCCAATGTCACGATTTCACATAGCCTGATTGGGCACGCGGTTACCATTCATCCTGGCACGCAAATTGGACAAGACGGTTTTGGCTTTGCCAGCGGTCGAGAAGGCCATGTGCGCATTCCTCAATTGGGTCGTGTCATTATTGAAGATCATGTCAATATTGGTTCCAACACCACAATTGACCGTGGCGCAGGCCCTGATACAAAGATTGGGGCAGGGACACAAATAGACAATCTGGTGCAGATTGGTCACAATGTGCAACTCGGCATGGGATGTGTCGTCGTGTCACAGGTTGGTATTTCGGGAAGTACCAAAATTGGAAACTTCTGTGTCTTTGGTGGTCAGGCAGGTGTCGCCGGTCATCTGACAATTGGTGATGGGGTCACCACTGCAGCAAAAGCCGGTATCATGAAAAACATTGATGCAGGCCAAACAGTTGGCGGTTTTCCTGCTATTCCACAAAAACAGTGGTTGAAGAACCAGGCTGCCATCAACAAAATGATAAAAAATAGAAAGTAAAAGGACGCAATTATGTCTGAACAAGAAACAGCATCTGTCGATATCATGCGGATCATGGAAATGATCCCTCATCGCTACCCATTCCTTTTGGTGGACCGCGTTGAAGATATCGTTTCCGGTGAAAGTGCAACGGGTATCAAGAATGTTACGATTAACGAACCCTTCTTCCCCGGTCACTTCCCAGCAAAACCTGTTATGCCAGGGGTTCTGATTGTCGAAGCAATGGCCCAAACCGCAGCTGTTCTTGTGGTACATACAGAAGGTGAAGAAATCGAAGGCAAACTGGTTTACTTCATGTCTATCGAAGGCTGTCGTTTCAGAAAACCGGTTGGCCCAGGTGATACCCTTCACATCAAAGTTAAAAAAGAACGCCAGCGTGGCAATATCTGGAAATTCAAAGGGGAAGCCTATTGTGAAGGTAACCTGATGTCTGAAGCCGTTATCACAGCAATGATCGTGAATGAATCATGAGCAATATTCATCCAAGTGCCGTCGTTGATGAAAATGCAGAAATTGCGGACGATGTAAAAATCGGCCCCTTCTGTATTGTCGGCCCCCATGTAAAACTTGGCGAAGGCGTGGAACTGATTTCTCACGTTGTTGTCGAAGGCCGCACTACAATTGGTAAAAACAACAAGATTTTCCCATTTGCATCTATCGGTCATTGCCCACAGGATTTGAAATACAATGGCGAACCTTCACGCCTTGAAATTGGTGACAACAACACAATCCGTGAGCATGTAACCATCAACCCGGGTACAGAAGGTGGCGGGATGCTGACAAAAATCGGCAGCAACTGCCTGATTATGGTTGGTGCACATGTTGGTCACGATTGCCAAATCGGTGATCACGTTATCCTGGTAAATAACGCAACACTTGCCGGACATGTGATTGTTGAAGAATGGGCGATTATCGGTGGTTTGTCTGCCGTTCACCAATTCTGCCGCATTGGACGTCATGCCATGATCGGTGGTATGTCGGGTATCGAAAATGATGTCATTCCTTATGGTTCTGTGACAGGCAACCGTGCACGTCTTGCTGGCCTTAATATCGTTGGTCTGAAGCGTCGCAACTTTGACCGTGATGTGATCCATTCCATGCGCACAGCATATCGCTTGTTGTTTGCGCAGGAAGGCACCATGGCTGAACGTGTTGAAGACGTCCATGAGATGTTTAAAGACGTGGAACCTGTCATGGAAATTCTTAAATTCATCAGACAAGAATCCAGCAGGGGCGTTTGTACGCCAAAATAACACATGGCTGAAAAAATCGGACTCTTGGCCGGACAAGGCGATCTTCCCAAGCGCATTATTGATCAATGCGTAAAAGAAGGTCGCCCTTTTCATATTATCGCCTTTAAAAATCAGACAGAACCCGAACTTGTAGAAGGCCACCCCCATACATGGGTGCGTTTGGGTGCGGCTGGAAAAACCATTTCAATTTTGAAAGAAGAACAAGCCACAACCTTGCTGATGGCCGGGCGCATTCAGCGTCCTTCCATGCTGTCTGTTCGACCTGATACGTGGGGATTAAAATTCCTGGCCAAAACCGGGGCAGGGGCTTTTGGAGATGACGGTTTACTTTCCCGTATCATCACAGCGCTGGAGGAAGAGGGTTTCAAAGTAATTGGCGCCCATGAAATTTTGGATGACCTGTTAGCCCCACAAGGGATTTTAGGCAACGTGACACCTGATGTGCAGGCCCAAAAGGATGTCGAAAAAGGCATGGAAATCGCCCATCAAATCGGTGCGTTGGATATCGGGCAAGCCGTTGTTGTTCAGGATGGTCTGGTCATAGCAGTTGAGGCCATTGAAGGCACCGACAATATGCTACTGCGCTGTAAAGAACATGCGCGCGAAGGGCTGGGTGGCGTTCTGGTGAAAGCGAAAAAGCCTGATCAGGAAAAACGTGCTGACCTCCCGACCATCGGCATCAAAACAATCCACAATGCCAAGGCTGCTGGCCTGCGTGGAATTGCCGTTGAAGCCAACGGATCCATCATCGTAGATCGGGAAAATGTGATTAAAGAAGCTGACAAGCTTGGTTTGTTCATCCTTGGGGTGAAACCATGAGCGATCCTAAGCGGATATATCTGATTGCCGGGGAACCTTCCGGTGATCTGCTTGGCGCACGCCTGATGAAGGCCTTAAAAGAACAAACACAGGGTGCTGTAGAATTCATCGGTATCGGCGGCCCCAATATGGAAGCCGAAGGCCTGAAAAGCCTTTTTCCCATGAAAGAACTCAGCATCATGGGGCTGGCAGAAATCATTCCCCATATTCCCAAAATCCTAAAACGCATAAAACAAACAGTTGGTGATATTGAAAATCAAAAACCTGATTGTCTGATCACCATTGATGCGCCGGGCTTTACCTTTCGTGTTGCCAAGCAGCTGAAAGGAAAAGGGATTCCACTTATCCACTATGTCGCACCAACCGTTTGGGCATGGAAGCCAAAGCGCGCGAAAAAAATTGCCAAATTCCTGGATCATCTGATGGTTTTGCTACCATTCGAGCCGCCATACTTTGAAAAAGAGGGTTTGGCGACCACATTTGTCGGACATAGCGTCATTGAAAGTAAGATGGATAGTATCGATGCTGACGCCTTTAAAGAACGTCATGGCATCCCCGCTGACGTGCCCATGCTTTGCGTGCTGCCCGGAAGTCGCCAAAGTGAGACATCGCAGCTGCTGCCTGTCTTTAAAGACGTTATTCAGGATGTCAGGAAACAACATCCAAACTTAAGGATTGTTCTGCCGACTGTTTCCACGGTTTCTCAGATTGTAAAAGAAACAACGATGGAGTGGGGTATTCCAATCCTGGTGGTTGAAGGCGATGAAGAAAAATTCGGCGCTTTCAAAGCGGCAGATGCTGCGCTGGCAGCTTCCGGGACCGTTAGTCTGGAACTTGCGCTGGCAAAAACCCCTACGGTCATTACCTATCGCATCAAAAAGATGACGCACTGGATTGCCAAACGACTGATTAAAATTCGTTTTGTCAGTATCGTCAACCTGCTCCATGACCGTGAAGTCATGCCAGAACTTATTCAGGATGATTGCACCCCTGAAAAAATCACCGAACAAGTCCTGAAACTCTTGCAGAAAAACCAGGACAACCAAAATCAGATTGATGATCTGGAAAGTGCAATGGCAATGTTGGGCAAAGGTGCTGATCACTTGCCAAGCCAACGTGCTGCCCAGTGTGTTTTATCTGTTATTTCAAAGGACTAAGTCATGTCGAACTTTCAATTTCTCCATACCATGATCCGTGTATTTGATCTGGAAAAATCCATTTCCTTTTACACAGATATTCTGGGCATGAAAGTTCTGCGTCGCTCTGAGTATCCAGATGGTAAATTTACCAATGTTTTTATCGGTTATGGTGATGAAAGCGAAAATACGGTCATTGAGCTGACCTACAACTGGGACCCGAAAGAACGTTACGACCTGGGAACAGGCTTTGGCCACCTTGCCCTTGGCGTGCCAGATATCTATAAAACCTGTGATGAACTTCGCGCACAAGGCGCCACCATCAGTCGGGAGCCGGGCCCCATGAAACACGGCAAAACCGTCATCGCCTTTATCGAAGACCCGGATGGCTATAAAATTGAATTAATTGAGAAAAAGTAATCTACTTGATCTTCACCAGTTCCATCTGCGCAATTGCTTTTGTCATTTCCACAACAGATTTCAGCAAGGTGCTGTCAATGTTGTGAGAATGTAGGTAAAGCGGTCGGATGAACTCTTTATCACAAATTTTCACAAGTTCGCCGTCTTCCAGATAAGAACGCACCTGATTCTCTGCAACCAACGCATAGGCCATGCCTGTACGAGCCACATTTACAAACCCTTCTGATGACGGAACAACATGGCAGGGGAATTCACCCGATGCAATCCGGTAATTCTGCTTCAGGAACTTCTCATGCATATCATCATCGCGACCAAAGATCACGGCGGGCGCTTTTCGTAAAGCTGCAGGCGTCACCCCATCAGGGAAATATCGGGAAATAAAATCAAGACGCGCCACAGGCACATAACGCATCGCCCCAAGTGGGGCCACCTTACAGCCCTGAATCCGTTTATCTTGCGTACTGACAGCCCCCATAACGGTGCCTTGCTTTAACAGATCCAATGTCTTGTTTTCATCAGCGGTCGAAATATCAACCAACATATTATAATCAAGGAAAAGAACTTCTGCGACACGCACAAACCACGTTGCCAGACTATCGGCATTCACCGCCAGAGATACCCGTTTAAAACTGTCCTCGCTCACTTCCGGCAGATCACTCAGGATTTCCTGTTCAAGCATATTTACATGCTGGAAATGACGATAAAGACGCGCGCCTGCATCCGTCGCCTTGATCGGTTTGGAACGAACGACCAATGGCTGGGCCACGCGTTCTTCCAGCAGCTTGATGCGTTGGGAAATTGCCGACTGCGTCATCCCCAATTCCTGCGCTGCTTTTTCAAATGACCCTAAACGAATAACGGCAGAAACCGCTTCGACCAACTTATAATCCAGCATTCTATTAATTTTCCTTATTTGACTTAAGGACTATTCAGTTCCCTTTATTCATGATCTTTAGCATAATCCCCCCACATTTCCAGAGAAAACTGAGGGATATAGAAAAGATGAGTGCATTTTTAAGCGGCATGGGTCTTGGGGCCAGCCTCATTATTGCCATTGGCGCCCAAAACGCTTTTGTTCTGGGGCAGGGGCTGCGTAAAAACTACCCGCTAAGCATTGCGCTGGTCTGTGCCGTCTGTGATGCCATCCTGATTGTTCTGGGTGTTGCTGGTCTCGGCTCCCTTATTGCGTCCAGCCCACTATGGACAAACATCATGGCCTGGGGTGGTGCCGCCTTTCTCTTTTGGTATGGTCTCAGAAGCTTCCAAAGCCTGTTTTCTGATCACAGCCTGAAACAAGACAGAGGGGAGGGCAAAAGCCGCAAGGAAATCTTGTTGATCACCCTTGCCATCACCTTGCTGAACCCTCATGTCTATCTCGATACGGTCGTCCTGCTTGGCGGCATCGCCTCCCAATATGAGGACACAGCCCGTCCATACTTCGCATTGGGCGCTGTGATCGCAAGCTTCCTCTGGTTCCTGACCATCTCCCTCGGCGCTGCCTGGGCATCCCCCTATCTGGCACGCCCCATCACCTGGAAGGTGATTGATGCTGTGACCGGATGTGTCATGTGGCTGGTCGCTGTGACGCTCGTGTTATAAAGGTCCCGGCCTTAGCCGGGACACATAGTCTATTGGGTCAGATGCCAAACAACTTCTCGAGCTGCGCGATTGCCCTTCAACTTCTCAGTCATCAATTCATTCGATATTTGCCGCAAGTGATAATGTTCTTGATAATGTTCCCTGACTTCATCTGGAAGAATTGCAAAAGGTGGACCTGCCATAACGGATTGATCATATTCAAAAACAATAAGTAATTGCGGCGCATTATTTGTTAACTTACACAATAGCTTCGTATAACTGCATCGCATTTCAATTGGCAGGGCCACCAAAGCAGCACGGTCATAAATTGCATCAACAGGACCTAAGAGTTCGGCGGACAAATTAAATATGTCACCCACAAATACATCAATACTTTCAGCATGATATCTCCTGAAACCGTCGATATCTAGGACAGAAGGCGTCAATTCCAGATCACTGAACAACTCTTTAATCGCAAGTTCGCTCAATTCTGCACCAACGACCTTATAGCCTTGTGATAACAACCACTTAATGTCATGCGTTTTGCCACACAACGGGATAAATACGCGATTTTCTTTCGCTAATTTCAAAATAGCGATATTCTTTTTCAAGTACTGATTACCTTCTGCCTCGTGAAAGCCCAGCTCTTTCTTTTTCCACTTATCGTGCCAAAAGTCTGCTTGCATTTTGTACTCCTTTGCAACTTGATTTTTTCTAAACTGACCACAAGTTACAAGTTCAAGTTAACTTGAGGTCAAGGTAGAAAATGCACATCGGAAAAAATATTGATATCAGTGAAGTTTCGAAACTTTCAGGGCTTCCCGCATCGACCCTTCGATATTATGAAGAAAAAGGACTTATAAAATCAGTTGGACGACAAGGATTACGTCGCCTTTTCCATGATACCGTATTGGAACAGCTTAACTTTATATCACTCGCCAGCAGAGCAAATTTTTCACTTACAGAAATTCAAGAAATGTTTTCAATTGATGGGCAAATTAACATTGATCGAGACAAGCTTGTTCAAAAAGCAGACGTTATTGATCAGCACATCAAAGAATTACAGGCTGTAAGCGAGGGATTAAGGCATGCCGCCGTCTGTTCTGCTCCAAGCCATTTTGAATGCCCCACATTTCAAAAGTTCATGCGAGTTGCCGGCAAATCCAACGCGAAAAAGAGAAAATAAAAAAAAGCCGCCCGAATAATACGAGCGGCTCTTTTATCGAATAGTTCGAAGGTCTTAGCGACGGTGCAGCGGTACGAACTTACGATCAACTTCACCAGTGTAAAGCTGACGTGGACGACCGATACGCTGGCTTGGGTCTTCGATCATTTCGTTCCACTGTGCAATCCAGCCGGTTGTACGGGCCAGAGCAAACAGTACAGTGAACATAGAAGTCGGGATACCCATCGCTTTCAGGATGATACCTGAATAGAAGTCAACGTTTGGATAGAGTTTCTTCTCAATGAAGTATTCATCTTCCAGAGCGATCTTTTCAAGCTGCATCGCGATGTCCAGAAGTGGCTCATCTTTAATGCCCAGCTCGCCCAGAACTTCGTGACAGGTTTTCTGCATGATCTTCGCACGTGGGTCGAAGTTTTTGTAAACACGGTGACCAAAGCCCATCAGACGGAACGGATCGTTCTTGTCTTTCGCTTTCGCAACGAATTCACCCACACGATCAGGTGTGCCGATTTCCTGCAGCATGTTCAATACCGCTTCGTTCGCACCACCATGGGCAGGACCCCACAGACAAGCGATACCAGCAGCGATACAAGCAAATGGATTTGCACCAGAAGAACCAGCCAGACGAACTGTAGACGTCGAAGCGTTCTGTTCGTGGTCAGCATGCAAAATCAGGATACGGTCCATAGCTTTCGCCAGTACCGGGTTCACTTTATATTCTTCACAAGGAACAGCAAACATCATGTGCAGGAAGTCTTCCGCGTAACGCAGGTCGTTACGTGGGTACATGAACGGCTGACCCTGAGAATATTTGTAAGCCCAAGCTGCCAGCGTAGGCATCTTGGCGATCAAACGATAAGAGGCAACCATGCGCTGGTGCGGATCGTTGATATCCAGAGAGTCATGGTAGAATGCAGAAAGCGCGCCAACAACACCACACATGATCGCCATTGGGTGCGCATCACGACGGAAACCGTCGAAGAATTTGTGGATTTGCTCATGCACCATTGTATGCATTGTGATGTCATTTTCGAACTTGGCTTTTTCTTCCATGTTCGGCAGCTCGCCTTTAAGCAACAGGTAAGCAACTTCCATAAAGTCACAGTTGTCGGCCAGATCTTCGATTGAATAGCCGCGGTGTTGCAGAATACCTTTATCCCCATCAATGAAAGAGATTTTGGATTCACAGGAACCAGTAGACGTATAGCCTGGGTCAAAAGTGAAGTGATCGGTTTCAGCGTAAAATTTACGTACGTCGACAACAGATGGTCCAACAGATGGGTCCAGAACAGGCAATTCGTAAGTTTTGCCAGACTGGTTATCCGTAAGCGTAAAGGACTTCTTAGAACTCATAGAGACATCCCCTTAAATAAGCGCATCAGACTGAATTGCCTGATGCAGGTGAACTGACTTAACATTTATTTTCTTTATGCAGACAATACTGCTTGTTAGCCAAAAAAACAATTATTCTCCTTGATTTGCAGGCTCGCTCGTTAACCTTTTAAGTGTTTCTGCCTGCCCTAAGACAGCCATAACCTCGAACACAGAAGGTGAAACAGTTGAACCTGTTAAAGCAACACGTACAGGCTGAGCGATTTTGCCCAGACCAACTTCTTCAGCTTCTGCCAAAGATTTTGCTGCTTCTTCAAGGTTTTCCTGCGTCCAAGCAGACACAGTTTCAAGACGTGCGACAAACTTTTGCAACAGTTCCTTCGCATTGCCTTTATTGATGAGTTTCAAAGCTTTGTCGTTATAGGTAAAGGGCAGGGCGCGTACATAAAACGCAGCACTTTCTGCCAGTTCCAACAAAGTTTTGGCACGTTCTTTCAAACCAGGCATGCCGGCAACCAGCCAATCCACACCCTCTTTATTCAGCTCATCGCCCAAATCTTTTTCAAGCAGCGGCAGAACAAGGTCTGCGAGATGCTTATCATCAGACTGGCGAATATATTCAAAATTCAAAGCGGTTAATTTAACCGTATCAAAGCGCGCTGGCGATTTACCAATGCCATCCAGGTCAAACCATTCAATCGCTTTGTCCGTCGGGATAAATTCATCATCCCCATGGCCCCAACCCAGACGCAGCAGATAATTGCGCATTGCTTCAGGCAGGAAACCGTCATCACGATAGCTATCGGCCGCCAAAGCCCCATGACGTTTCGAAAGCTTCTTCCCGTCAGAGCCATGGATCAATGGGATATGTGCGAACTGAGGTGTTTCCCAACCCATCGCATCATAAATAACTTTCTGGCGAAAAGCGTTAGTCAGATGGTCATCCCCACGGATTGCATGGGTTACGCCCATATCATGGTCATCAACCACAACAGCCAACATATATGTTGGTGTTCCATCGCCACGCATCAAGACCATATCATCAATATTGTCGTTTGCGATGGTGACTTCACCCTGAACCGCATCCTGAATAACCGTAGCGCCTTCAAGCGGAGCTTTCAGGCGGATCACAGGTTTCACACCTGCAGGCGGTGTGGCGTCACTATCGCGCCAGCGACGATCATAGGCAACTGTACGGCCTTCTGCGCGTGCTTTCTCGCGCATTTCCGTCAATTCTTCCGGCGTACAATAACAATAGTATGCTTTACCTTCATCTAACAGCTGCCTGGCGACCTCAGCGTGACGTTCCACGCGGCCAAATTGCGAGATGGCATCGCCATCCCAATCAAGGCCCAGCCAGTTTAAGCCGTCATAAATTTTCTGAACCGCATCGTCGTTTGAACGTTCACGGTCAGTATCTTCGATACGCAGAAGAAATTTACCACCATGGTGGCGGGCAAAAAGCCAGTTAAACAGGGCAGTACGGGCTCCGCCAATGTGGAGGTAGCCGGTCGGAGAAGGTGCAAATCGTGTTACGACAGTCATATAGCCAAAATCTTAGTTAGTTATTTAGTTGGCGGTTGTGTACCATATAAAAATAGAATGTGCATTAGTTGGTTTGCAAAAAATGTTGTCAAAAAACCGACATAAATCATTAAGCCATTACAAACAAAAGCTTTTTGATGAATCCCGAACCCAAGAAAAAGATCATTTTTTCTTGGCAATTCCGCTTCTACTTGGTGCAGGGATTGCTGTTTATTTTGGTATGACCACAGAACCACCTGTTTGGACAGGTTTAACTTTGCTATTTATAAGTGGTGTGACCACGTATTATTTAAGAAATTATTACATTGTTTTCTTAAGTACTTTAGCACTGACCATAGTATTCGCAGGTTTTAGTTCAGCACAATTACGAACAACCTATTTAAGCACCATTATCCTGCCGAATTCCTTTGGTCCCGCAGGAATTCAGGGACGAATCGTAAGCGTCACCCCCACCCAGAAGGGGACTAAAATTCTTCTGGAAGACTTGCAGATATCAAGATTACGGGCAGATCACGTTCCAACTCGGCTGCGATTACATGTTAACAGCCTTCAAACCCAAGTAAATGAAGGGCAATGGATCGAAACGCGCGGTATGTTGAAACCACCGCCGCAGCCAGCATATCCCGGCGCCTTTGATTTTCAGCGCCACGCCTATTTTCAGCAAATTGGCGCTGTTGGATTTGCCTATGGAGATATCAAAATTATCTCAGCAACAGACAGCGACCGCCTGACTTTTTTCGGCAATCTCCGCCAGACCATTCAAGCACGCATCGAAAAAACATTTAATCAAGCAGGTCAAGACGATCAACGCACACTCGCCATCGCCTTCCTCACCGGAAACAAACAGGTTATTAACGAAGCAACCCATGAGACAGTCCGTGCAGCCGGTTTGGCACATCTTCTAGCCATCTCAGGGCTTCATATCGGCCTGGTTTCGGCCATTGCTTTTCTGAGCATCCGGTCATTTTTAAGCCTCATCCCTGCAATTGCCCTAAATTACCCCATCAAAAAGATCGCTGCTTTTCTCGCCATATTTGCCGCCTTGTTCTTCACTTTATTGACAGGCGGAAGCACGCCGACCATTCGCGCTTTTGTCATGACCTCAATCGTCTTGGTCGGCATTTTACTGGATAGGAAAGCCATGTCATTAAGGACGGTCTCCTGGGCTGCCATTCTCATCCTGGTTTCTTTTCCGGAAAGTCTGTTAAGTGCAAGTTTTCAGCTTTCTTTCGCAGCCGTAACAGCACTGGTTGCCTTTTATGAGAAAAAACAAACGGACTTCAGTCAACCCAACCCCATTCGATATCTAAAAGACGTTTTCAAATCCAGCCTGATTGCCTCTTTAGCAACCACACCTTTTGCTGCCTTTCACTTTAACCGAATTGCTTTGTACGGTATCGGATCTAATCTTTTGGCAATCCCCATCACTGTCTTCTGGATCATGCCCTTTGGCCTTTTATCCCTGGCCTTGATGCCTTTGGGATTGGAATTTTTAAGCCTGAGCGTTATGGGGTGGGGGATTGAAAGCTTGCTTTGGGTGGCAAAAACCACCGCAGACATCCCTTTTTCACAAATCTCCGTTCCCCGCATGGGAACGAACGCCCTGATTTTCATAACAATTGGCGGATTAATCACCAGCATTTACCCCGGTTACATCAGAAAATTTGGCATCTGCATCATCGGGGTAGGGGTGATCAACGCATCTATGATCCCTAAACCGGATGTACTGATCAATTCAAACGGCAAATTAACCGCAATCAAGTCTGAAACAGGTGAAACTTTCATTTCAGATGTAAGATATGCAGCTTATACCAGAGAAAGCTGGCAAAGAAGCTGGGGCCAGGAAGAAAAACAGCTCTCGCCCTTCAAAACAAACTTGCCCTGTGACAAAGCAGGATGCCAGTACGTCCATCAATCCGGCTATAGTGTCAGCGTGAATCAGAACTCTCTGGCATTGAATGAAGACTGCCAAAAAGCAGATATACTGATTACAACATTCAACAGCCCAAGTATCTGCAAACGCCCCCTTCACATCATTGATGCACATGCATTAAAACAACAAGGCGCACATGCCATTTATATCAACAGCGATGAAATAAAAATCGAAACAGTCAAAGGCGTAAGAGGCACTCGCCCCTGGGCAAATTACGGCCAATAATCCTAATATTTACGGATCAAACCAACAAGGCGCCCCTGAATATTCACACGCTCTGGCGGGAAAATCCGCGTTTCATAAGCGGCATTTGCAGGTTCCAGCGCAACAGAACCGCCTTTGCGGCGCAGTTTTTTAAGTGTCGCTTCTTCTTTATCCACCAAAGCAACAACAATTGCGCCATTTTCCGCCGTCGTGCAGCGTTGAATAATAACGGTATCACCATCATTGATACCTGCTTCGATCATGGAATCTCCATCAACTTCCAGCGCATAGTGTTCGCCAAGTCCCAGAATGCTTGCAGGTACATCCACATGTGCAGAATTATCACGCAAAGCTTCAATCGGTGTGCCTGCTGCAATACGGCCAAACATCGGAAGTTCCACAGCTTCTGAATCAGGAAGAACATCCGTATTCGCACCAGCATTACCGGCGGTCCCACCGATTTGATTGCCAATGACTTTAGGATCATCAACCCTTGTGTTGTCTGAACTTAGGGGCGCGTCCAGCTGATCCTGATTTTCAGGAACACGTAAAACTTCAACAGCGCGCGCCCGATGGGGCAGGCGACGAATAAAACCGCGCTCTTCCAGGCCCGTAATCAATCGATGAATGCCGGATTTGGATTTCAAATCCAGCGCTTCTTTCATTTCGTCATAGGAAGGGGAAACACCCGTTTCTTTTAAGCGTTTTTCCAAAAACAAAAGCAAATCATACTGTTTTTTCGTCAGCATGTTCTCAACCTCCCGAGACAGAACAAATGTAAAACACTACCAATGTTCTACTTTAGTTCCTAAAACAGGTCAAGAACAAACTAATCGATCAGACACTCAAGGATGAGTCCGTAACAAAGATTGCATCGGTTTCCTCACCCGCCTTTAATTCTGGCGCCTGAACAGGACGAATAATAAACCCTTCGCAATGGGCCAGATTGGCAAGCATAGAACTATCCTGCTTATCATAAGGTGTCGCAACCAAACGCCCATCGTTGTCACGAGAGAACACAGCTCGCATATATTCTTGCCGTATTGTATTTTTTGGAACATCGGCCCCAAGGATCACGCGAACAGGTTTATCTTGCTCGAATGTACCACCTTGCATTTTACGAAGGGCAGGGCGCAGGAACAAAAAAGCCGTGACATAAGATGATACGGGATTCCCCGGCAGCCCCATTGCTGGCTTTCCAGCTATATGGCCGAACATGAAAGGTTTCCCTGGTTTCATAGCAATGCGCCAAAAATCGATATCCAGACCTTCTTCCCCAAGTACATTTCTGACAAGGTCATATTCTCCGACAGAAACACCACCAGATGTAATCAACAAGTCTGCACCTTCCAGACCCCGCAGAGTTTCACGCAAGGACTCTTCTGTATCCCCGGCAATGCCAAGGTTGATCGGAATACCGCCCATGGCCGTCACCATCGCTGCAACCATCAAAGAGTTGGAGCTGACAATCTGGCTTTCACGAACCGCTTCGCCGGGCATCACAAGTTCATCACCTGTTGCCAAAATCGCAACACGGGGTTTGCGGTAAACTTTGACCCAGGGCACATTCATAGCGCACAGCAAGCCAATGTCACGCGCACTCAGCAGTTGGCCTTTTTTTAGCAGAATATCACCTTCAGAAAAATCAAGCCCGGCACGACGAACGAATTTTCCTTCATAGGCGACTTCTTTCAACGTGACCTGATTGCCCGCAACATCCGTATCTTCCTGCATTATGACGGCATCTGCGCCCGCAGGCATTGGCGCACCAGTGAAGATACGCACACACTGGCCTGGACTAACTGTCCCTTCAAACGGACCACCCGCCTGTGATTCGCCAACACGTTCAACAATAACGGGTTGCGTCTGAACGTCTGCTGAGCGAACCGCATAACCATCCATGGACGAAACTGCAGAAGGCGGTTGCGTCAAACGTGCAGCAACATCTTCAGCCAACACACGACCCAAGGCCTCAGCAACAGAAATCTGTTCTGCCGTTAAGGTCTTTATGCCTTCTGCAACTTTGGCAAAGGCGTCATCAAGAGGAAGTAAGCTCATGAGGCAACAAACTTTCCTGACTTACCGCCATCCTTATAGGTCAAGCGGACGTCCGTAATCGTCATGGCTTTATCAATGGCCTTACACATATCGTACACAGTCAACGCCGCGATTGTTACCGCACTCAACGCCTCCATTTCGACCCCGGTACGACCCCTCAATTTACAGGTCCCCGAGATATCAACGGCATTACGGTCCGGATCACAGGTCAGTTCAACCTTAACAGATGTCAGCGCAAGCGGATGACATAGCGGGATTAGGTCAGGCGTTTTCTTTGCTCCCATAATCCCTGCAAGCTGGGCCGCCCCCAGAACATCGCCTTTCTTTAGAGTGCCCGCCATGATGCGCTCCAGTGTCGCTGGCTCCATTATGACACTGGCTTTTGCTGTTGCTGTACGTTCTGTGATGTCTTTTTCAGACACATCTACCATCACAGCATTGCCGTCTTTATCGATATGCGTAAATTCGTTGCCCATAAGGTCCTCGTATTAAATCAACGTGCGAGAAGGGCTTTTGTTGCCGCTTCCACATCTTCCTGACGCATCAATGATTCCCCAACCAAAAAACAATTGGCATTGACTTTGGACATTCTAGACAAATCTTCGGGCGTGAATATCCCACTTTCGCATACCATCACCTTGTCATCAGGAACCATGGTCGAAAGTCGTTCTGTCGTCGTCAGACTGATATCCATGGTTTTCAGGTTACGGTTATTCACCCCAATTAAAGAAGATTTAAGCTTCAATGCACGTTCCATTTCTTCTTCATCATGGACTTCAATCAGACAATCCATGCCGTAAGAAAGGGCAGCATCTTCGATTTCCCGGGCTTCGTCATCATTCAAGGCTGCCATAATGATCAGAATACAATCAGCCCCCAACGCACGGGCTTCTGTCACCTGATAGGTATCCACCATAAAGTCTTTGCGCAGAACGGGCAGGGACACAGCACTACGCGCAATAACCAGATACTCATCCGCCCCCTGGAAATAAGGCTGATCTGTCAGAACCGACATACAGGCCGCACCACCTGCTTCATAAGCCTTGGCAATTGATACCGGATCAAAATCAGCCCGGATCAACCCTTTGGAAGGCGACGCTTTTTTAACTTCCGCAATCAGACCATATTGCCCCTGATCCACTTTCGCCCTCAAGGCATCAATAAACCCACGGGTGGCAGACGCCTGCTGTGCTGCGGCTTCCAAAATCTTGATGTCTTTGCGTTTTTTGCAATGTGCGACATATTCACGTTTGTCATCACAAATTTTTGCCAGAATATCGCTCACGTTCTTAGGCTCCGTTTGTGATTTCAATTAATTTAGCAAGGGCTGCTTTGGCTTTGCCACTGTCAATTGCACCAGCTGCCATTTCCATACCTTCTTGAAGGCTGCTGACTTTATCTGCCACCATCAATGAGGCAGCTGCATTCAACAATACAACATCACGGTACGGACCTGTTTCACCATCCAGCAAACGTTCGATTGCTTTGGCATTATAAGCCCCATCGCCGCCTTTAAGATCATCTTCTTGCGCTAAGGATAAACCAAGATCCGTTGGTGAGATTTCAAACTCACGAACCGCGCCGTCAACATATTCGGCCACAAAAGATGGCCCTGTTGTTGTCAATTCATCCATCCCGTCAGAACCATGAACGACCCAGACTTTCTCACTGCCCAGACGCCCCAGTACTTCTGCCAGTGGACGCACCCATTCTTTTGCAAAGACGCCTGTCATCTGGCGTTTTACACCAGCCGGGTTTGAAATTGGGCCCAGCAGGTTAAAGATCGTGCGGGTGCCCATTTCTGTGCGCGCAGGCCCGACAAAGCGCATGGCTGAATGATAAAGCGGCGCCATCATGAAACCAATACCGGCATTTTCAATTGCATCTTCAACAACCGGAATACCAGCAGACATATTCACACCAAGACTGGTCAGAACGTCAGCTGCACCTGATTTCGAAGAAAGTGCTTTGTTACCGTGCTTGGCAATACTCACGCCACATCCAGCCACAACAATCGCTGTTGCCGTTGAAATATTCAGCGTTCCTTTAGCGTCCCCACCTGTACCCACGATATCAATCGCATCGGCAGGGGCTTTCACAGGGGACATTTTCTCACGCATGATGGTTGCAGCCCCCGTGATTTCATCAACGGTTTCACCGCGCACCCGCAAAGCCATAAGGAAAGCGCCGATTTGCGCGTCGCTCGCATTGCCAGACATGATCGTATCAAAAGCCAGCTTGGCATCATCCACAGACAAACTTTTACCGTCTGCGACGGTGGCGATAATCGGTTTCATTTCATCGCTCATATCTTTTATCCTTGTTCTTTTGCGAGGGTGAGGAAATTTTCAAGCATTTTATGCCCATGTTCAGAAGCAATGCTTTCCGGGTGGAACTGAACCCCATGAATTGGCAGTTCCTTATGCTGAACCCCCATAATAACGCCATCTTCTGACTGTGATGTAACTTCCAGACAATCCGGCAGACTGTCTGGGTCAATGGTCAAAGAATGATAACGGGTCACTTTCAGCGGAGAAGGGATATCCTTAAACACACCTCTATTGGTATGTGTGATCGGACTGACCTTGCCATGCATTGGGGCAGGGGCGCGAACGATCTTGCCGCCAAACGCCTGGCCAATGGATTGATGCCCCAGACACACGCCGAAAATTGGATGCGTCCCTGCGGCCTTTTCGATCAATTCAAGACAGATCCCCGCCTGGTCTGGATCACAGGGACCAGGGGATAAAATAATTCCATCCGGGTTCTTTGCCAGGGCCTCGTCAGCCGTTAACACATCGTTACGAACAACTTCGATATCCGCGCCCAATTCACCAAAATAATGAACCAGGTTGTAAGTAAAGCTATCGTAATTATCAATTAATAGAAACATATCAAAATCTTACAAGCTACTTTAAAAGTAAATTCTCAAACACTTTAACTTTCGATAAAGGTCCAATTTACGGCAGAATGCAAGGACAGGCGCGCAAGGTCAAGGTCGTTTTTTCCCCTTGACCTTGCCCCCACTGGAAGGACCATATAACATTCCAGTGAACTGGAAGATTTTACAATGACTGAATATAAGCTTCAAATTACCGGCATGCATTGTGCCGCATGTTCGACACGGATCGAAAAAGTCCTGAATAGAATGGGGGCTGTGGCCGAAGCCAATGTGAATTTGGCAACGGAACAGGCGTTTGTTCAAGTAAGCGACCCATCCCTCAGTGAAGAAGAAATCATTGGCAAAATTGAAAAGGCTGGATTTGGTGCCTCACGCCTTCCAGAAGATGCGCCTCTGCAAGAGGAACCGAGTGATAACTCAGAACTCTATATCCTCGCGCTATGTATCACCCTTACGCTTCCCCTTATTGCCCCGATGGTCCTGATGCTTGCTGGAAAAACATGGCATTTGGACGGATACATCCAGTTCATTCTGGCAACCCCCGTTCAAATCATCGCAATTCATCGGTTTTACAAGTCCGCCTGGGGGGCGTTAAAGGGCCTTACAGGCAACATGGACCTTCTCGTGGCCTTGGGCACCACTGCCGCCTACGGATTAAGTTTGCACCTGCTTATAAGCCCTTCTGGCGACATTCCCATGCTGTATTTTGAAGCCTCCGCAGCCGTCACCACACTTGTTCTTTTAGGGAAATGGCTGGAAAATCGGGCAAAAAAAGGGGTCACACAGGCTATTCGCGCCCTGATGAAGCTGCGACCTGAAACAGCAAGACGCCTGAAAGACGGCACCCTAGAAGAGATTGCGATCAATGAAGTGCGCCTAGGGGATCATATCCTTGTAAAACCAGGCGAAAACATCCCCGTGGATGGCATTCTCATTGACGGTCAAACTGATGTTGACGAGTCCATGCTGACGGGGGAAAGCATGCCTGTTACAAAAAGCATTGGTGATGCTGTCACAGGTGGCTCAATCAACGCAGCTGGTCTGATCACCATTGAAACCACAGCCATTGGAAAAGCGACAACACTGGCAAAGATCATCGAAATGATCCAAGGTGCACAAGCCAGTAAAGCTCCCGTTCAAAAACTGGCCGATCAAATCGCCGCTGTTTTTGTCCCTATTGTTTGCGCGATCTCTGTCTTCACATTTTTAGGGTGGCATTTGTTTGGTGAGATTAACACGGATCAAGCCCTCATCAATGCAATCACAGTTCTTGTTATCGCATGCCCGTGTGCACTGGGCCTTGCCACCCCGACAGCCATTATGGCGGGAACCGGGGTAGGGGCCCGACATGGCATCCTGATCAAAGATGCGCAATCACTTGAGCTTGCCCATAAAATCGACACGGTTGTCTTTGATAAAACAGGAACTTTGACCGAAGGCAAACCGCAGATCATCAAACAATCCGGTGATTACCTTGATATTGCCGCCAGTCTGCAACAAGGTAGCGAACACCCTTTGGCTAAAGCTTTCAAGACGGACCATCCTAAAACTGTCACGCAGTTCATAGCAAGCCCAGGCAAGGGGATTGAAGGCGTCATTGATGGCACTTCCTATCGCCTTGGAAACCGCAGCCACATGAAACAGGACACATCCTCCCTTGAGGCACAGGCCGTAGAATATGAGAAATCCGGGATGACAGTTGTCTGGCTTGAAAATGATACAGAAGTTTTATCGATTTTCGGGCTGGCTGATAAAGTCAAACTCAACAGCCCGAAATCTATTAAAGCTTTAAAAAATAAAAATATTTCATCAGTGATGCTAAGCGGTGACAATCAACAAACCGCCCAAACGGTTGGCCATTCCATTGGGATTGACAAGGTCATTGCCGAAGTTCTTCCTGACGAAAAAGCCAGCCACATCACGCAATTGAAAAATTCAGGAAACACAGTTGCCATGGTCGGAGACGGTGCAAATGATGCCCCAGCCCTGGCAACAGCAGATGTCAGCTTTGCAATGGGAACAGGATCAGATGTCGCTATCCATAGCGCAGGGATCACCCTAATGCGATCTGATCCCATGCTCGTCCCACAAGCCATTGAAATTTCAAAAGCGACCTATCGCAAAATTCAACAAAACCTGTTTTGGGCCTTTATTTACAACGTTATTGCACTGCCCGCAGCAGCGCTTGGCCTATTAAATCCGGTGATTGCAGGGGCCGCTATGGCGCTGAGCAGCGTAAGTGTCGTGAGCAATTCCCTGTTATTGAAGAGGTGGAAACCATGAACATCAGTGCCGTTTCAAAACTTACAGGCGTAACCGCAAAAACCATTCGATATTACGAAAGCATCGATCTGATGCCCGAACCCAGGCGGGCCGAAAACGGGTATCGCGACTATTCGGATAAAGACGTTGAAATTCTTAAGTTTATTCAAAGTGCACGCAAGATGGGTTTTCCTCTAAAAGACGTCGCAAACCTCCTGGAACTCTGGCAGGATCGAAATAGGGCAAGCCGTGACGTGCGAGAACTGGCGGAAAGTCATATTCAGGAAGTAGAAAACCGCATTGCCGAGCTTCAAAACATTCGCGACACGCTGAAAAACCTTGTAGATTGCTGCCACGGTGACGATCGCCCGGATTGTCCCATCCTGAACAGCTTCGTTAAGAAAGAAGAAGATTGTGGCTGCGACTAAGAACAAACAGAAGAAGAAAAAGTCAAATTCCAACCTTTATATTCTGCTTGCACTCGTCCTGAGTCTGCTTGCCTATGGTGCTGTTTACTTTCAGGACAAAATATTTAAACCAGCACCGCCCAAACAAACGTCGGCAGCCAAACCCTGGTACAAAGAACACACCCAAGTCCCTGAAATGATCCGCCTGCCGGATGCCCCACTAATCCTGGCATCTAAAGACGCTGAAATTGACGAGACCATTCAGGAACTGGTACCCAAAAAACCGCTTAAGAAGAAAGCGAAGCCAGCCCCAAAACCACGACTAAACAATGTTGAGGTCGCTGCCAAACCAACACCGCCGAAACAGGTCGTATTTTACGAAGAAGCCTTGCCTAATGACGTCTACACGCCTGTTATCACCGTCAGTAAACCGAAACAAAACAAGGTGTTAAATACAACACCGCGACCTTCTATTGTTCAAACACCAGAGTTAAAACCGCGCTGGCTGCAACATGCCCTCAAGATAAGCGTTCCTAATAATAAACCGATGATTGCGCTTGTTATTGATGATTTGGGACTAGATCGGAAACGTACAAAACGCACCCTGGATTTGCCGGGCCCCATGACCATGGCCTTTATCCCTTATTCCAAAAAGCTGAAAGAACAGGCAGATATGGCCACCCAAAAAGGGCATGAGCTTCTGCTTCACCTGCCGATGGAGCCCCTGAACGATAAAATCGATGCGGGCCCCAATCATCTGAACACACACCTTGCAAAAGAAGATCTTTTGGACCGCATTCATTGGAATCTGGAACGTTTTGACGGCTATGTGGGCGTAAACAACCATATGGGCAGCCGTGCAACAACGGATGAAACCGTTATGGGTGCATTGATGGCCGAATTGCGCAACCGAGAAATGTTATTTCTGGATTCACGCACCAACGCCAAATCAGTTGGCGCCAAAATGGCAAACCTCGAAGGTGTGCCTTATGCGGAAAGAAACGTCTTCCTGGATAATGTGAATGAGAAGGGCGCTGTGCTCAAACAATTAAGCTTACTTGAAAAAGTTTCCAAAAGATCTGGCTTTGCAGTCGGTATCGGTCATCCACGTGATGGCACCATTGCCGCCTTGAAAGAATGGCTGCCAACCGCAGAAGGCAAAGGGTTTGTTCTCGTCCCAATCTCTCAAATCGTTATGAAAAAACAAGGCCTCAGTTAAGGAGAAATAAATGTCCACCACCTATATCGTTGACGGCATGACCTGCTCTCATTGTTCCCAAGCAGTAACAAATGCGCTTAAATCTATTGATGATGATGCTGAAATCTCAATTGACCTGACCACGAAAAAAGTAACCATCAATGGATTGGACAATGAAGACCAAATCAAAGAAGCGATTGAAGATGCGGGTTTTGATTTTATGGGAAAAGCCTGACAAGAAAAGAGCCCCTGCAAAACAGGAGCTCTTTCTTAATTGCTGACTTTTTGATCAGAAGCAAATTTATATGCTTCTTCCGCTGCCCTTACAAGGGCACGGGCCTTGTTGATACTTTCCTGATACTCCCCCTCGGGCGAGCTATCAGCAACCACACCACCACCGGCTTGAACATACATCTTGCCATCTTTCAGCAAGGCTGTACGCAGCGCAATGGCCGTATCCATATCACCATTGGCACCGAAGTAGCCGATACAGCCCGCATAGAAGCTGCGACGTTCCGGTTCCAGCTCATCAATAATTTCCATGGCACGCACCTTTGGCGCCCCGGAAACCGTCCCGGCCGGAAACCCGCCGATCAAGGCATCCATATTGTCAAAGCGATCTGTATCCAGCTGCCCGACAACGTTTGAAACGATATGCATGACATGGGAATAAAGCTCGACAATAAACTTGTCTGTCACTTCAACTGTCCCAATTTTGGCAACACGGCCGACGTCATTGCGCCCCAAATCCAGAAGCATCAGATGTTCTGCCAACTCTTTGGGATCAGATAACAGATCTTCTTTCAAAGCCTGATCTTCTGCCGCATCCGCACCACGCTTTCGCGTGCCCGCAATCGGGCGGATGGTAACCTCACCATCACGTTGACGCACCAGAATTTCAGGACTGGACCCCACCAATGTAAATTCCCCAAAATTCAGGAAGAACAAAAAGGGTGACGGGTTCAAACGACGCAAAGATCGATAGAGTGCGAAGTGCGGCAATTCAAAGGGCAGGGTGAAACGTTGCGAAAGCACCGCCTGGAAAATATCGCCTGCCAGAATGTAGTCCTGCGCCTTATGCACCATATTGTGAAAATCTTCACGGGTCATATTGCTTTCAGGTTCCGGCAACTTGCCAATATCCGCGTTGAAATCGCGCGAGACATGAAGGCTGGTTTGCAGGTCATCAACAATTTCCTGCAAACGATCCAAGGCACTGTCATAAGCATCCTTGGCAGACATGCCGTCTTTGGCACGCACAGGCGTCACAATCGTCACAACATCTTCGATCGTATCAAACGCGGCAATGATGGTCGGGCGCATAAAGACGCCATCAGGAATGCCCAACGGATCAGGATTGCTGTCCGGCAATTTTTCCATCAAACGAACAGTATCATAGCCCATATACCCCACCAGGCCAGCGGCCATCGGTGGCAAATGGTCAGGCAGGTCAATCGCACTTTCATCAATCAGGCTGCGCAAGGAATCCAGTGACGGTTTATCGCAGGGTTCAAAAGCGTCGCGTTCCAGATCAGCAATGCGATTGATTTCTGCTTTCTCGCCAAAACAACGCCATGTCAGATCAGGCTTAAGCCCAAGGAAGGAATAGCGGCCACGGTTTGCACCACCTTCGACAGATTCAAGCAGGAAACTATCCGGCTTGCCATCCGCCATTTTCATCATGGCAGAAACAGGTGTTTCCAGATCAGCAACCAGCTTGGTCCATACGACTTGAGAGTCACCTCCGGCATAGATGTCACTAAAGGCGTTAAATTCAGGATATGCTTTCATCTACTATTGCTCTTGCATAAAGAGGCGATTAACCATCGCACGATCAATTGAAACATTATACTGGCCGCGCAAGGCGTTTACAAACTGACCTTGCAGGTCATTTGAAATGCCATTTGCCATTTCACGACGCAGCGCATTGATCGCCGCCTGATCTTCAGCGCCTTCAACAGATTTGATCTCGCTTAAAACCGCAACCACATGGCCTGCTGTTGTGGCACCACTGGCAACATCACCAATCTTACCGTCAAACAGCTGTGTCATCACCTCATCAGGCAAGACCCGTTCTGCACGGGTAAAGCCGTCAGCAGATGTCATCACAAGATTTGCTTCTTTCGCCGCATCACCAAGTGTCGAACCGCCTTTGACTTTTTCCAGCAAAGCGTCTGCTTTTTCTTTCGCAGCCGTCTGTTTTTTCTGATCTGCCACACGGTCTTTGGCGATTACTTTGACAGTTTCGAACTCGCGAGGTTTGCTAACGACCACATTGTCAACACGCACCATGTAATATCCGCCTTCGCCATCGTCTTTCATGGATGGTTCGGCATCAATTTCCAATGCAAAGATATCATCAAGAATCACTTGCTTACCGGCAAGGTCGGTATCTTTACCTTCCTTGTCTTTACCCTGCTTGTCGGTCAGTTGCACTGTTTTCAGACTAAACCCAACCGATTGGGCTGCTTCTTCAATAGTTGCACCGCCACCGAGTTGATCTTCAACATCATTTGAAATACCGAACACTTCTTCCAAAGCCATTTCAATGGCAACCGTTTCACGAAGGTCATCTTTCACTTCATCAAAGGTCGGGTTTACTTCCTCTGTCGCCGCAGTTACGCGCACCAGGTGCCACCCCAGCATGGATTGGATCGGGGCGCTGATACCATCCTTGCCCAAAGCAAAGACGGCTTCCTGCAGTTCTTCCGGCAAATCGGCCTTTGTCACATCACCAAAGAGAAGGGCATCTTGTTCCATCCCCAAAACATCCTTGGCGACAGCTGCAAAATCTTTACCGCCAGCAATTTCAGCTGCGGCAGATTTGGCTTCTTCTTCTGTGCTGAAAACCATTTGTTCGACCGTGCGGCGACCGGGTTTCACCAATTCAGCCTGTCGTGCAGAAAAGGCGTCTTCGATTTTTTCCAATGGCACGTCAATGTTATCAACCAGATCAGCTGGTGTAATATGCAGCATGGTCACCGAACGATATTCTGGGGCCATAAATTCTGAAACATTGTCATCGTAATATTTACGAATTTCTTCGTCAGTTGCTTCAGCAACATCACCTATGCTGTCTTTATTGATACGAACGATCTGCGCAGAACGTTTTTCCTGCAAGTGCTTATAGAGATCTTTCGCAACAACTTCCGGCATTGTCGTACCACTGATCAAGGTGCTCAGCACCTGTTGAACAGCCAATTCGTCACGAACCAATTCGATATATTCATCTTCATTCAACTGATTGGAAAACAAAACCTGTTCAAAACGGGGACGGCTAAACTGGCCTGCATCCTGGAACATTTCAGTCTTGTGGATCGTCTGGCGGACCAGGGCGTCACTAATCGCCACATCCATGTCGTTTGAGCTGACCTCCAAAAGCGTACGGCTGACCGCGCGATCAATCACGCCTTGACCAACAAAGCCACGCATTTGTTCATTCAGCGGCTGGCCGCCTGTCAGTTGACGCATTTGGTTCATCTGGCGTTGGAAGTCGTTATAAACTTCCTGCACAGAAATTTCTTCACCATCAACTGTAGCGACACTGCTACCTGTCGCGGCAGGTTGCAACATATCACCAACCCCCCAGGCTGCGAAGCTGATGATCAAAAGAACCAAAAGAATTTTGACTACAAAATTACTTGTTTTTTTGCGTATGCCGTCGGTCATGGTGAGAATGTTCCAAGATAAATGTTATTAAAAGCGGTGCGCATCATAAAAGGCGAAGCACAACCTCGCAACAGCTTTAACAGGCTAAATGAAGCAAGAATATGACAAAGTGAACAAATGGGTGGCGCTAAAAGTCAGATTTGTGTAAAAACGGCCCAACTCCCCAAACGAATACACAAAGGACTTACTCTATGTCTCGTCGTCCCTTAATCGCAGGTAACTGGAAAATGAACGGCCTGCGCGCTGATGCACAAAAACTGGCTGGCGAAATTGCCGACCTTAACAAATCTCAGGGTGAAACAGCTTTCGACCTGCTCGTCTGCCCCCCTTATACAGTGATGGAAACCGTTGGCACTGCCTTAGAAGACTCCGGCGTTTTCTTTGGTGCACAAACATGCCACACGGCTGCAAGCGGCGCACATACAGGTGACATCAGCCCAGTCATGTTAAAAGATGCAGGCTGCACACACGTTATTGTCGGCCACTCAGAACGTCGCACAGATCACAACGAAACGGATGCTGACATTCAGGCACAAGCCATCGCAGCAAACGAGCAGGACTTAATCGCCATTATCTGCGTTGGGGAAACAGAAGCTGAACGCGAAAGCGGTAAGGCACTGGACGTCGTGCGCGAACAAATCCTGGGGGCTGTGCCTGCAAATGCAACGGTTGAAAACACTGTTATTGCTTATGAACCTGTCTGGGCCATTGGCACCGGTAAAGTTGCGACTCCTGACGATGTGCAGGAAATTCATGCAGATATCCGCAAAACACTGGCCGATAAACTGGGTCAGGACCGTGCAGATGGCATCCGTGTTTTGTATGGCGGGTCCATGAAACCCGGAAATGCCCCTGAATTACTGGCTTTGGCCGACGTTGATGGCGGATTAATTGGTGGTGCATCCCTAAAATCAGAAGATTTTTGGGCAATTGCGCAAAGTTGTCCTAGCAATTAATTTTTCTTCGCGTTAAAAGAAGCCCCAAGTTTCTGGAAATTTGAATTTAAGGATGGAAGAGCAGCGATGACAAACGTTCTTCTCGTAATACATTTGGTTTTGTGCCTGGGCCTGATTATTCTGGTCTTGATCCAACGTTCCGAAGGCGGGGCTTTAAGTGGCCTTGGTGGCGGCGGCGGCGGTGGCGGCATGGGCGGTCTGATGACCGGTCGTTCTGCATCTAACCTGCTGACACGTGCAACAGCTTTGCTAGCTGCGGGCTTTATGGTGACTAGCCTGATTTTGTCTTTGCTGGCAAATGCCGATCGTAACAGTGGTTCTATTCTCGATGATGACTCGCTGACACCGATCACACAGGAAGCACCTGCTGCACCAAAACCAACTGAGCCAGGCGCGCCTCTGGCCAAATAAGTTTCGCTTTCACTTTTTTGAAAAGCGCACTTGAAATTACATCGAAGAGGCGGTCAAATGACCGCCTCTTCTTCTTTGAATAAAAAAGTAGTCGTTTAGGTTATAAACATGACAGCACGTTATATTTTCATCACTGGTGGTGTGGTCTCTTCCCTTGGGAAAGGCTTGGGTTCTGCGGCTTTGGGCGCTTGTTTGCAAGCACGTGGCTTTAAAGTCCGCCTGCGTAAACTGGATCCATATCTAAACGTTGATCCGGGCACAATGAGCCCTTATCAACATGGTGAAGTCTTCGTAACTGATGACGGTGCTGAAACTGACCTTGACCTTGGCCACTATGAACGCTTCACTTCTGTAAGCGCGATGCAAAGCGACAACGTCACGTCCGGTCGTATTTATTCAAGCGTGATCCAGAAAGAACGTGCTGGTGAATATCTGGGTGCGACAGTACAAGTTATTCCGCATGTCACTGAAGCGATTAAAAATTTCACCAAAGACAATGTCACTGATGAAGATTTCATCCTTGTTGAAATCGGCGGGACTGTTGGTGATATCGAATCCCTGCCATTCCTGGAAGCCATCCGTCAGATGGGCAACGAACTGGGCCGTGGTCGCGCCATGTATCTGCACACCACACTTGTTCCTTACATTCCAGCAGCGGGCGAGCTAAAAACAAAACCAACACAGCACTCTGTTAAAGAACTGCTGGGTCTGGGGATCAGCCCGGATGCACTGTTGTGTCGTTGTGACCGCGAAATTCCGGCAAGTGAACGTCGCAAGATCGCCCTATTCTGTAATGTTGCCGAAGATGCTGTTATCCCGGCACTGGACGTTGACACAATCTACCGTGTGCCGCTGTCTTATCACGCAGAAGGTCTGGACACTGTTGTTCTCAAACACTTCGGTATGGCCGCCCCAGAACCTGATCTTTCCAAATGGGAAGAAATTGTTCATCGCGTACTGGAACCGGAAGGCGAAGTCAATGTCGCCATCGTTGGTAAATATGTTGAACTGCTTGAAGCCTACAAATCTCTGGGCGAAGCCCTGACACATGGCGGCATTGCCAACAACGTTAAAGTCAATCAGCACTGGATTGATGCTTCCACACTTCTGGAAGAAGACGGTCTGAAACAGCTGGAAGACAAGGATGCCATCCTCGTCCCAGGTGGTTTTGGTGAACGTGGTGCCGAAGGTAAAATTGCGGCAGTTAAATATGCCCGCGAAGAAAAAGTACCTTACTTTGGGATTTGTCTGGGGATGCAAATGGCTGTTGTTGAAACAGCACGTAACCTGGCTGGTATTGAAGGGGCAGGGTCTTCTGAATTTGGCAACTGCAAAACCCCAATTGTTGGTCTGATGACCGAATGGGAAAAAGACGGCGCCAAAGAAACCCGGGCACAAGATGGCGATCTTGGCGGCACCATGCGCCTGGGCGCTTATCCATGTAAAATGGTTGAAGGCACATTGGCTTACGACATTTATGATGGCGCAAAAGAAATTTCCGAACGTCACCGTCACCGCTATGAAGTCAACGTTGAATTTAAAGAAAAGCTGGAAGCAGCTGGGATGAAATTCTCCGGTCTGTCACCAGATGGCGTTCTGCCAGAAATCGTTGAATTGCCGGATCACCCGTTCTTCATCGGCGTTCAGTTCCACCCTGAACTGAAATCACGCCCAACAGATCCGCACCCGATTTTCAAAGCCTTCATTAAAGCCGCAATTGCGCAAAACAGACTGGTATAATCATGGTTGCACAAAAACATGTTCAAGTTGGCAATGTTACCTTCGGGAACGACCTGCCATTCTGTTTAATCGCAGGTCCATGTTCTATGGAAGGGCGTAACCATGCCCTAGAAATGGCGCATGCACTGACTGAAATGTGTGGTGAATTGGGCATTGGCCTGATTTATAAATCATCTTTCGACAAAGCCAATCGCACAAGTGTCGAAGGTAACCGTGGCATTGGCATTATGCCTGCCATGTCGATCTTCCAGGAAGTCAAAGACACCTATGGCTGCCCGGTTATTACGGATGTACATTCCGAAGGCCAATGCGCCGTTGTTGGTGAAGTTTGTGATATGATGCAAATCCCGGCATTCCTGTGCCGCCAAACCGACCTTCTGCTAGCGGCTGGTCAGACTGGCAAAGCCGTCAACGTCAAAAAAGGTCAGTTCCTGGCCCCTTGGGATATGCCGAATGTGGTTAAAAAAGTGGCTTCCACAGGTAATGACAACATCCTGATTACGGAACGCGGATCAAGCTTTGGCTATAACACGCTGGTAACAGATATGCGCGGCCTGCCTCAAATGGCACATGACACGGGGTACCCCGTGATCATTGACTGCACCCATTCCGTCCAGCAACCGGGCGGGCAGGGGAATTCCTCTGGTGGTCGCCGCGAACTGGCGCCAGTCATTGCACGTTCGGCTATCGCACTTGGTATTGCAGGCGTGTTTGCTGAAACACATGATGACCCGGACAAAGCCATTTCAGATGGGCCAAACATGATCCCGGTGCATAAGTTGAAAGGGGTCTTGCAAACCTTAAAGGCTCTGGATGAAGTTGCAAAAGAAAACCCTGTCGATTTGATTGGTATGGCAACTTACTAAAACGTCAGATTACCTCATTAAACTCGTCTCCTTTCTGTATTTCTTCTGATTGAGATATTCTTTTACTAAAAAGATGAGGAGCGAGTTTTGAGGCCTAGCCAATCCGGCAAATTCAGAAAATACTTCTAAACTCAAGTTCAGTCTTTCCTTGATTTTTCACCCCTAACGCAGTATTGAATTGGCCGTTAGGGTGCCGGACCCTATCTTCACAATCTGTATTCATATATCTCTGAAAGAGAGCATCTTAAATGAGCGCTATTATTGATATTCACGGTCGCGAAATCCTCGACAGCCGTGGTAACCCTACTGTTGAAGTTGACGTATTGTTGGAAAGCGGCGCGTTTGGTCGTGCAGCTGTTCCGTCCGGTGCCTCCACTGGCGTACACGAAGCTGTTGAATTGCGTGATGGCGACAAAGGTCGCTATCTCGGCAAAGGCGTCGAAAAAGCTGTTGAAGCTGTAAACAGCGAAATCTTTGACGCGTTGGTTGGCATGGAAGCCGACGAACAGCTTCTGATCGACCAAACCATGATCGACCTTGACGGCACTGAAAACAAAGGCCGCTTGGGCGCAAACGCTATGTTGGGCGTTTCCATGGCCGTTGCGCGTGCTGCTGCTGAAGAAGCAGGCCTGCCACTTTACAAATACCTGGGCGGTGTATTTGCCCGTGAACTGCCGGTTCCATTGATGAACATCATCAACGGTGGTGCGCACGCTGATAACCCCGTTGATATCCAGGAATTCATGATCATGCCTGTTGGCGCTTCCAGCATTCGCGAAGCCATCCGTATGGGCGCAGAAGTCTTCCACGCATTGAAAGCTGCGTTGAAAGCTGCTGGTCACAACACGAACGTCGGCGATGAAGGTGGTTTCGCCCCAGGTGTTGCTTCTTCTGAAGAAGCTCTGAGCTTCATCATGACAGCGATCGAAAACGCGGGCTACAAAGCTGGTGACGACATCGTTCTGGCTCTGGACGTTGCGTCTTCTGAATTCTACAAAGACGGCAAATACGAACTTGCAGGCGAAGGCAAGTCCCTTTCTTCTGTAGAAATGGCTGACTACCTAGCTGACCTGGTTGAGAAATTCCCAATCGTTTCCATCGAAGACGGCATGGACGAAGATGACTGGGACGGCTGGAAAGCACTGACAGACAAAATCGGTGACAAATGCCAGCTGGTCGGTGATGACCTGTTCGTAACCAACCCGAAACGTCTGGCAGACGGCATCGAAAAGGGGGTTGCAAACTCCATCCTGGTGAAAGTGAACCAGATCGGTACGCTTTCTGAAACGCTGGAAGCTGTAGAAATGGCACAGAAAGCTGAATACACAGCTGTGATTTCTCACCGTTCCGGTGAAACAGAAGATTCAACAATTTCCGATATCGCTGTTGCAACAAACGCAGGTCAAATCAAAACAGGTTCCCTGAGCCGTTCTGACCGTATGGCAAAATACAACCAACTGATCCGTATCGAAGAAGAACTCGGTTCAAGCGCTGTATATGCTGGTCGTAAAGTTCTGCGTTAATACCGCATAAGACTTAGTGAAAAGGCCGCTCACATGTGGGCGGCCTTTTTTTATGCTTATGACCCGTCCTGAAATAAGTTGACAGATTGGAGACTTATTATGGGAAACAAAGAAAACAAGCGGGTTAAGCGCACACAGCGTGATTATC